>NZ_CAXTHR010000110.1:0-13963 GCF_964244095.1 uncultured Methylobacterium sp.
GACGTCTCCGGGTCGAGGGCGGAGGTCGCCTCGTCGCAGAGCAGGATCTCCGGACGGCTGACCAGTGCCCGCGCGATGGCCACCCGCTGCTTCTGCCCGCCCGACAGCCGCGAGGGATAGGTCTCCGCCTTGGCCTCAAGCCCTACCAGACGCAGCGCCTCGTCCACCCGCGGGCCGATCTCGGCGCTCCGTGCGCCGGCGACCACGAGGGGCAGCGCCACGTTCCCGCGCACGGTCTTGGCCGAAAGCAGGTTGAAGTGCTGGAAGATCATGCCGATGCGGCGCCGCAGGGCCACGAGCCCGGCCTCGTCCAGCCTCTCGATTGGTGAGCCGTCGACCAGCACCCGGCCCGAGGTCGGCGCCTCCAGCCGGTTGACGGTGCGCAAGAGGCTCGACTTGCCCGCGCCCGAGCGGCCGATGATGCCGAGGATCGCCCCGGCGGGGACGTCGAGGTCGACGCGGTCGAGCGCCTGGACCTCGCCGGCCGCGGAACTGTAGGTCTTGGAGACCGCCTCGAACCGCACGGTGCCGGCCGTTCGCCCCGCGGTCCCGGCCGAAGCGGCGGGGACGACGCGCACGCCCGCCCCGGCCGCCACCCATCCGTCGGTCTCGCGGATGCTGTCGAAAGCCAGGTCGGCCATCAGTTCAGCCACGCCAGCACATAAAGCTTGTCGCTGTTGGCGAAGGACTTGTGGATCTGCTTCTTCACCGCCTCCGAGATCTGGAAGAGCTCCACGAACTTCCGGATCGTCGCGTCGTCCTTGCGCGCCGCCTTGGTGACGAAGCTCACCGCGAAGAGCTTGTCCTCGATGCCGGTATAGACGAGGGCGCTCGTCGGGTCGAAGGTCCCGGCCGCGACGATGAAGTGCGGATAGCCCTGGGCGAGATCGACGTCGCCGGTGATGCGGGCGAGCTGCGGGCCCTCGACCTCGGTGAACTTGAGTTTCTTCGGGTTCTCGGTGATGTCGTCGAGCGTGCCGAGGAAGCCGACGCCGTCCTTCAGCTTGATCAGCCCGGCCTTCTGGAGCAGCAGCAGGCCGCGGCCCTGGTTCACCGGATCGTTGGCGATCGCTATCTTGCCGCCGACCGGGACCGTGTCCAGGCTCTTGTGCTTCAACGAATAGATCCCGAGGTTCTGCAAGATGCCGAGGCCGACGATCTCGAAGTCGTAGCCCTTCTGCTTCTCCGCGTTCTCCATGAACGGGCGATGCTGGAAGAAGTTCGCATCAATGTCGCCGGCATCCAGCGCGACGTTCGGCGTCGTCCAATCGCTGAACTCGATGACCTTGACGTCGAGACCCCGGGCCTTGGCCTCGACGGCCGCGACGTTGACGGCATCGGCATAGGCGCCCGGCACCACGCCGATCTTCAGGCTCTCCGCCCGGGCGGCCATCGCGCCGAGGGTGAAGGCGGCGACGGCGATCAGTCTCAGGACTCGCATCACGGGAACTCCGGCGTGTGACGGCTCAAGGGAGCCAGGGAAGGCTGTAGAGGGCGGGATTGTTGGCGTAGGCGGCGTCGATCCGCGCCCGCACGGCCGGCGAGGTCTGGTAGATCGCGACGAACTTTGCGATCTCGGGGTCGTCGGTGTGGTCGGACCGGACCACGAACCGGATGGCGAAACGGAGGTCGCCGACACCCGAATAGACCAGCGCCTTGCCGGCGAAGTCGCCCCGGCCGGCGTTGACGTAGTGGGCCGGGTAGCCCTGGGCGAGATCGACGTCCGAGATCGCGCGGACGAGCTGCGGCCCCTCGATCTCGACGAAGGTGAGCTTGCGCGGGTTGGCGACGATGTCGTCGAGGGTGGCCTTGGCGCCCACCCCCGCCTTGAGCCTGATCAGCCCGGCGGCTTCGGCAAGCGCCAGGCCGCGGCCCTGGTTCACCGGATCGTTGGCCAGCGCGACCTTGGCCCCCTCGGGCAAGGAGCCGACGCTCGGATGCCGCTCCGAGTACAGGCCGATATTGGGCAGGATGCCGAGGCCGACGCTTTGCAGCTTGAAGCCGGTTTCCTTGACGGCGTTGTCGAGGAAGGCCTGATGCTGGAAGTAGTTCAGGTCGAGGTCGCCGTTGGCGAGCGCGACATTGGGCGTCGTCCAGTCGCTGAACTCGACCACCTGGACATCGAGCCCCTTCGCCTTGGCTTCCGCCGCCGCGACCTGGATGGAATCGGCGAGGGCTCCGGGGGTCACGCCGACTCTCACGCCTGCGAGTGCGGGCGCGGCGCCGAGCGCCAGGAGCAGCGCAACCAGCAAGGTGGACGACATACGGTGGCGGCGCCATGGGAACGCGACCGCGGCGGTCGGTGGGCAGATCATCAGGAGGGGCATGGTCGCCTTCGAATTCCCGAAACCCCGCTTGAGGCTTCCCCGCAGACGGAAGCGCCCGAAACGAATGCTGCGGCCTCCTTTTCCAGACGCCAACCGCAACCGATTCAGACTGAATCTTTGATGGCAACGTCTAGATCAACTCAGCCTCGCCGAACATTCCAAAAATACCTGCCTTGCAACAAGAATGATCCCTTCTCGGCGGAAAACGAGGAAGCTTGATCCTATGCGAATGCCTCCGGATGCGGTCATCCGCACCGCTGCCGGCACCGCCCGGCTCACGGGCGAAAGCGCCTTCGGCACCATCCTCGAAGCCGTTCACGCTCTAGAGCCGTGCCCGACCACGTTGGGTCGGGTCACGGCTCTAGACCCTTGTTTAACGCGCACTTTCGCGACGAACCGGCATCCACTTCGTCGGAGTGCGCTCTAGTTCCAGGGCAGCAAGGCCTCGATGCACCGGGCCCGATAGGCCGATAGGCGCGCGAGGACGTCGGCGAGCCAAGCGCGCGGATCGGCGGCGTTGAGCTTGGCGCTCTCGATCACGGTTTTGGGCGTTGTCGTCTCAGAGGTAGCGGCGATGACGACACGTGAGGATGCCGCGAACCGGGCGCACGAACTGGATCGGATCGGTGTCCGGTTCGGCAGGATCGAGCCGCGCCGGCGGACGGTTGACGACGGCGAGGACAGTCGGGGGGAGCGGCCGCGACGCTGCACATTGCTGTCGCCGTCATGCCGTTCGCATCACTGCCATGACGGCTCGTGACGATGCATACGGTGGAAGCCAGCCGCGCATCGCTGCCTTGAAAGCGGCTTCGCTCACGCTCGAGAGGTCGTGGTGCGATGTCCATCGCCTCGGCCAGGGCCGTCACGGCTCGGCTCATTCGGCAAGATGGTCGCGCAGGGTGGCGCCCGTGTAGTCGCGCCGGACGAGGCCGCGCGCCTGCAACAGGGGGACGACCTGCTCGACGAAGTCGGCGAACGTGTCGGGCAGGAAGGCCGGAGAGATGACGAACCCGTCCGCGGCGCCGCTGTGGAGGATGTCGGACAATTCGTCGGCGATGTCCTGCGGCGTCCCGACGAGGCGCGGGCACATCACGCCGCGGCCGTAGATGCGGCCCGCATCGGCGATGGTGATCGGCGCGCCCGCCGCAATGCTCTTCAGCGCCGCGAGGTTGCCCTGGCTGCCCGATGCCTGGATCGATGCCACGTCGGCATCGAGCGCAAGCATCGAGAGGTCGGCATTGGCATGGCCGGCGAGCGTCGAGAGGCCGACGAGGGGATCGACCAGCGAGTCGTGCAGGTCGCACAGGTCCTCCGCCTCGGCGCGGCTCGCGGCGATGAAGGGCATCACCGCCATCATCACCTTCGTGGCGTTCGGGGCGCGCCCCTGGGCGGCGAGGCTTGCCGCGACATCGGCCTTGAAGATACGCATCCGCTCGAGGTTCGGCTGCAGGGCGAAGATCACTTCGGACCAGCGGGCTGCGAAGGCCTTGCCGCGCCCGGACGAGCCGGCCTGGATGATCACCGGCCGTCCCTGCGGCGAGCGCGGGATGTTCAGGGGCCCGCGCGAGCGGAACCAGGCGCCCGCGTGGTCGATGTGATGGACCTTGGCCGGGTCGGCGTAGATGCCGCGGGCCCGGTCGAGGACGAGGGCGTCCGGCTCCCAACTGTCCCAGAGCCTGAAGGCGACCTCCATGAACTCGTCGGCCCGGTCGTAGCGCTCGTCGTGGCCGAGATGCTGGACGTTGCCGAAGTTGAGCGCCTCGCCGTCGTTCATCGACGTCACGACGTTCCACGCGGCCCGGCCGCCGGAGATATGGTCGAGGGTTGCGAATTCCCGCGCGACGCTGTAGGGCGCCTCGTAGGTGGTCGACCGGGTCGCGCCGAGCCCGATATGACGCGTGACCGCGGCCGCCGCGCCGAGGATCGGCAGCGGGTCGAGCCGGGTCGCGTCCTGGTCGCCGTGCCGGATCCCGACCACGTGGCTACAGCCGTACCGGTCGGCGATGGCGAGCCGGTCGGCGAAGAACATCAGGTCGAACCGGCCGCGCTCGAGGATCTGCGCGATCTCGACGTAATGCCCGAGGCTGAGGAAGGGCGTTTCGTGACGCGGGTTGCGCCAGATCGCGTGGCTGTGCACGACCGGCCCGGCGTTCATGAAACCGCACAGATGCATGATCTTGTCGGGCATCGTTTCTCCTCATCCCGTCTGCAGGGCATGCGCGGGCCCCGCACGGGCAGGCTTTCGCGAGCCCACGCCGTCGGCCGACCGGCACGAGGTCCGGATCGACCGTCGATCGTCAGCCGATCACGTCGACGATCCGGTTCTTCCCGCCCTCGATCACCTGATGCAGGAAGGAGCGGTTGAGTTGGTCGCCCTGATCGTTGAAATCGCAGGTGGCGCCGGCCCCGACGAAATCGATGTCGCGGCCGAGCCGGACGAGTGCGAGCGCCTTGACCACGTCGTCGACCGCCTCGCCCGGCGGGTTGCAGACGGGCCGGATCGATTTCGCCCAGACCGGCGCCTCGGTGCTCCCGGCATGTTCCATCGCGAGCGCCGTCACGCAGACCTGATCGTACATGTTGCCCGCGAACAGGAAGACGGTTCCTTCGGGGGCACCCATCGCCGAGACGAACCTCTTGTAGGAGGCCCCGTTCAGCGGCGGGGCGGGCTGCAGGTGATGGATGCCCTCGGCCACCTCCGGGCTGACGCTCTTCAGGAAGGCGCCGTCGGCATCGGCGCCGGTGCCGAGCGCGAGCACCTTGGACCGGAAGCCGCCGCGATAGATCTCCTTGGCGATCGCCACCATGTCGGTGAGCAGGGCTAGGACGAACACCGCCTCGGGCTCCGGCCCGAACGCCTTCTGGACCTCAGCGCGGTAGGAGGCCTGGTCCGGGTTGTACATCACCACGTCGGTGACGGTGCCGCCGAGCTTGGCCATCTCGGCCTTGAACGGCTCGACCATCGCCACGATGAACGGGTTCTGCTGCGCGAGGAGGGCGACCTTCCTCACGCCGAGATCCTTGAGGATCCTGGCGCCGGCCGGGCCCCATTGCGTGCTCTTGGCCTGGAAGCGGTAGACGAGGTTCTTGGTGTCGCCCTCGGTGATCGCGGGGGCGGCGGCCGAGACCATCTGGACCTTGTTGGCGGCCACGATCAGCGGTTTTGCCGCGAGCGAGGGCGGGCTGCCCCAGAACCCGCCGACCATCTCCACCCGGTTGACCTCCAGGAGCTTGCGCGTGGCCGTCACGCTCGCCGTCGCGCTGGTCTCCTCATCCTCGATGAAGAGCCTGAGCTTGCGCCCGCCCAGGATGCCGCCGGCCTCGTTGATCGTCCTGGTGGCGAGGTCGGCCGCCTTCTTCATGTCGGGGCCGTAGGGCCCCGTGGCGCCGGTGAAGGGAATGACGAAGCCGAGCGGGATCTCCGCGCCCTCGGCCGCCGCGCCTCCGGCGGACCGGATCACGAGGGGGCCGAGGCCGAGGCCGGCCAGGAGACGACGACGGTTGAGGATGGGGAGGAGCACGGTCTCATATCTCCTGGGGTGAGGCGGGCGGGCCGTGATCGGCCGCATCGACGCGCGAGGCTGCCGGCGGCGCGTCGGCCCGCCCGGCATCCGCGAGCAGGGACGCGGCCGTGCGCCGAGGCTCGCGCAGGAGGCCCTGCGGGCGCAGCAGCAGCAGCGCGACGATGCCGACGCCGACGCCGCCGAGGCGCAGGGCCGCGATCTGGGCGCCGTCGAGCGCGGGGATGAGGTCCTTGAGGAAGCGCGTCCCTTCGAGGAGCAGCATGATCGTGCCTGCGCCGATCAGCAGGCCGGGATTGGAACCGCGCCCGCCCGCGATCACCGCCATGAAGGCGTAGGAGGTCGTGATCGCGGTGAACTGCGAGGGATCGATGTAGGTCATGTGGAAGGCGTGCAGGGCGCCCGCGAGACCCATGACCGCGCCGCCGACGGCGAAGGCCTTGATCCGCAGGATCAGGACGGGCTTGGCCAGCGAGGCCGCCACGACGGGGTCGTCGCGCACGGCCCGCAGCACCCGGCCGAGGGGCGAGCGCACCAGGGCTTCGAGGACGAGGTAGACGATCGCCACGAGCGCCAGGGCGAAACCGAGCAGGGCGAGGTCTGCGTGCTGCGGCGCGACCAGACCGGAAAACGGCCGCGCGATGCCGGCGATGCCGAGGGCGCCGCCGGTCAGCCAGTCCTCGTTGAGGAGCACGAGGCGCACCGCCTCGCCGAAGCCCAGGGTGACGATGGCGAGATAGTCGTCGGCGAGCCGGATCGACAGCAAGGCGATGAGCACGCTGAGGAGCGCAGTCGAGGCCGCCGCCGCCAGCATCGCCGGGAACCAGCCGGCCACCGGCGTCAGCAGCGCGGTCGCGTAGGCCCCGAGGGCGACGAAGCCGACCACGCCGAAATTGACCAGGCCGGCGCAGCCCCACTGGATGTTCAGGGCGAGCCCGACGAGGATCGCGATCGCGACGATCACCAGGACGGTGACGAGATAGGCCGTCATTTGCGCAACGCCCGCGCACCGAGGAGGCCCTGGCTGCGCACGAGGAGCAGCAGGAGGATCATCGCGAAGCCGACCGCTTGCCGGTAGCTCGTCGGCACGACGAGGGTCGCGAGTTCCTCGGACAGCCCGACCGCGAGCGCGCCGAGCACCGCGCCGAGCGGACTGCCGAGGCCACCGAGGATCGCGGCGGCGAAGACCGGGATCTGGTAGCTCCAGCCCACCAGCGGCTCGACGGCGCGGTCGAGGGCCGCGAGCACGCCGGCCAGGCCGGTGAGGCTCCCGATGATCGCCCAGGTGAGCCGCACGATCGACGCGCGCTCGATGCCGCGCGCCGCCGCCAGCGTCGGGTTGTCGGCCACCGCCCGCATCGCGCGTCCCAGCGGCGTCCTGCGCAGCACGAGGTGGAGCAGGATGAGGCATCCGAGCACGGTCACCGCGGTGACGATCTGCTCGTGGGTGATGCGCAGGCCCGCCCAGCGCAGGGGCCGCGCGACCGCCACGTCGAGGCTGCGCGTGGCGTTGCCGAAGACGAAGCGGCACAGGTTCTCCAGGATGAGCGACACGCCCATCGAGGCGACCATCAGCGCGATGGAGCCCTGCTCGCGCAGGCGGCCGAAGACGGTCACGTCGAGCACGACGCTGACGAGGGCGACGGCGGCGGCAGCCAGGAGCGCGGCCGCGACGATGTGGATGCCGAGCTGCGTGTTGAAGACCCAACCGGCGTAGGCGCCGAGCGTCAGGCCGCCGCCCACCGCGAAGTTCGGGAACTTGAGGATGCCGAAGGTCAGGCTGACGGCCAGCGCCGGCAGGGCGAGGAGGAGGCCGCTCACGACGCCGTTGAGGAGGAGCTGGCCCATCATGCCGCCCTGGCGAAGAACAGGTCGGCGAGGTCGGCCGGCCGGATCTCCCCGGCCGACGCTTCGAGGCTCTTGCGCCCGGCCACCAGCACCACGACGGTGTCGGCGATCCGCAGGGCCGCCCGCACGTTCTGCTCGACCAGCAAGATCGAGGTGCCGGCCGCCCGGACCCTGGCGATGGCCTCCATCGTCTCGGACACGAAACGCGGCGAAAGCCCTGCCGAGGGCTCGTCGAGGATCAGCACCTCGGGATTGGCAAGGAGCGCCCCGGCGAAGGCGACCATCTGCCGTTGGCCGCCCGACAGGTTGCCCGCGAGCGTGCGGGCGCGGGCGGCGAGTTCGGGAAACAGCGCGAGCACGCGCGCCTCCTGCTCGGGACCGGTGCCGGCCCGGCGCCGGAGGAACTCGGTGGCGAGCTGCATGTTCTCGCGCACCGTGAGCGTTGCGAAGACGTTCTTCTCCTGCGGCACGTAGGCGATGCCCGCCGCGACGCGGCGCGCCGCCGACAGGCCGGTCACGTCTCGGCCGGTGACGCGGATCGAGCCTGCACGCGGCCGCAAGAGGCCTGCAAGGGCCTTCACGAAGGTGGACTTGCCGGAGCCGTTGGGACCGATGATCGCCAGGATCGTCCCGGGCGGCTGATCGAGGTCGATGCCGTGCACGATGTCGCCGCCGCGCCCATAGCCTGCGCGCAGGCTGCGGACCGACAGGGCGGAGACGGGCGCCGCGCCGCTCATGCCGCCAGCCCGAGATAGGCTTCGACGACGCGGGGATCCGCGGTGACCTCCGCGAACGTGCCGGACACGAGAGGGCGCCCCTGCGCCAGGACATGGACGTGATCGCAGACTTCGCGCACGAGGTGCATGTCGTGCTCCACGATGATGAGGGTGAGGCCGGCCGCGCGCAGGTCGCGGATCAGGCCGATGATCTCGTCGAGAAGCGGCGGCGAGACGCCGGCGGCCGGCTCGTCGAGGCAGAGGACCGCCGGATCGAGCATCAGCGCGCGGGCGAGGTCCAAGAGCTTCCTCTGCCCACCGGACAGGGAGGCGGCGGGGGCATCGGCGAGGCGCCACAGCCCGATCCGATCGAGGAGCGCACGCGCCCGGACGGCGCGCGTGCGCTCCTGCGCCTCGACCGCACCCCGCCGGAACAGCGCGCCGAGGATGGTCTCCCCGATCTGGTCACCTGGCGCGAGGAGCAGCGTCTCAAGGACGGTGAGGCCTGCGAGATCGCGCACGATCTGGAAGGTGCGCACGATCCCCCGCGCCGCGACGGCGTGCGGCGGCAATCCGGTGATGGGCACGCCCCGGAACAGCACCTGCCCGGAATCCGGCGGCACGAGGCCGCACAGCACGTCGAGCAGCGTCGTCTTGCCGGCCCCGTTCGGACCGATGATCCCGGTCACGCAGCCGGCGGTGATGGTCAGCGAGCAACGATCGAGCGCGGTGGCGCCGCCGAACGTTTTCACGATCTCGCGGATCTCGATCGCCGCCGTCACGCCTGTCGTGTCTCCCTACAAGTGAAAACGGGGCGGAACGGCCAGCGAACATCCGCGCCGCATGCCTTTTCATCGAGCATATATGCGCAAGAACCGATCAAAGATGCGACTTATCCGTGCGCGCTGCGATCTCCGTTCCACGAAATCTATGCTTCACCAAAACCGCAGACAAATTTATAATGTTTTGCCTGAAGCAAAGTCCGGCTTATGACGCAATCACACATCCTGGACCTGTCGCTGCTGCGGACCTTCGTGCTGCTCGTGGAGGAGCGCAGCGTCACGCGGGTCGCGCAGCGCCTGCACAGGACGCAGCCGGCGATCAGCCTCCAACTCAACCGGCTCGAGCAACTCGTCGGGCGTCGTATCTTCGAGTCCGACCTCCGGCGCCCCAGGCTGACGGCCCAGGGCGAGACGCTGCTGACCTATGCGCGCAGGCTCCTCGACCTCCATGACGAGGCCCGCGTGCACCTCTTGTCCGACGCCGTCTCCGGCCGGGTGGTGCTCGGGTGCCCCGACCTCTACGCAGCCTTCCTGCTGCCGCGGACCCTCGCGCGCTTCCAGGCAGCCTATCCGGCCGTCGAGGTCACGGTGCGCTGCACCCTCAGCCGGCAGGTGGCGCAGGCGATGGAGGACGGGACGATCGACGTGGCGATCGCCACGCGGATGCCGGATGTGCGGCCGCGCATCCCCAGCATCGCCCTGCTGCGGCGGGAGCGCCTGGTCTGGCTCGGCGCGGACGGGGGCTCGGCGCACACGCGCGATCCGCTGCCGATCGCCATGCTCCCTGAGGGCAACCTCTACCGCGACCACGCGCTCGCGGCGCTCGCCCGCAAGGGGATCGTGTGGCGGATCGCCTGCGTCTCGGAGAGCATAGCGGGTCTCCAGGCGATGGCGCTGGCCGATGCGGCCGTGATCGTTCTGGCGCGGAGCGTCGAGGTCGCCGGCTTGCGCCGGCTCGGCCGCGCCGATGGAATGCCGCAGATGCCGGACGTGGATCTGATGCTGTGGCAGCGCCAGCCCGGCCGCTCCTCCGCAGCCGATCATCTCGCCTCGCACATCGCGCGCGATCTCGGGGAACACGGCGTTTCCGGACCCGACGCATCGGTCGCCGACTGACCCGGAATGTGTCGTCTCCCGGTAATTACGTCCCCTTTGCGCGGGTCGGATTTCACTGATCCCCTCGTTGGATGGGCTGAAGCGATCTTGAGCGGCTGAGCCGCGAGGAGCTGATCGAACTGGTGCTGCGGCTGCAGCGTGCGGCGAAGACCCCGCACCTCGCCGAAGCCGCCGGCGTCGGACCACAAGGAGCGACGGGAGCAATCCAAGCCCTGCGGGGCCAAGCCCGGTCACGAAGGCCATAGCTGCCTATCTCAAGACCTTCCGGGCGATGTCCTACGAGCGGCTGCAGGCGGCCCTGTCCGACCTGTTCGGTCTGACGCTCAGCCAGGGCGGGCTGATGAACCTGCTCCGTCGTGCGCAGGGCCGCTTCCGTCCCGGTCGCGAGCCCGTTGGGGCCCAGGCACCTATTCTGCCTATGAGCTCTCCACCGCCGCAACCGCCCCAAGATCCTCAGAACATTTCGTCAACCATGATCGACGGCTCATGCCTGTCCCCGCTTTACATGGAACAAAACAAGAACAAAGATCGCCCGGTCAATGGCGAGGCGGGGCCTATGCTCAAGCGGATGTTTCTGACTGGGATGATGGAGTTCATGGCCTTCGGGCTGCTCGCCGGGGCTGTGGCGGCCTGGGGCGTAGCCTTGGCGCCGATCCGGTGATCGTCGCCCTATCGCGGTGTTCGACGCCGGTCGCGCGGCTCCGCGGTCCACAGGAATCGCCGGGCGGTAAGCCTGCGGCGCGGGAGGCACAACGCGGTGGATATCGGCGATCGGCCCCGCCCGGCCATCGACTCTTAACCGCGAAGGCCGGATCGTGACGGTCCCCAGGCAAGGTCCCCCATGGCGCGACAGCTCAAGGAGGTTGGATTCGTCCACCTCCACGTCCACTCGTCCTACTCCCTCCTCGAAGGCGCCCTGAAGGTCGGCGACGTCGTCAAGGCCGCGGTCGCGGACCGGCAGCCGGCGCTGGCGCTCACCGACACCGACAACCTCTTCGGCGCGCTGGAATTCTCGGAGAAGGCCGCGGGCGCCGGCATCCAGCCGATCGCCGGGATGCAGCTCACGGTCGCCTTCGAGGCCGCCGACCCGATGGCGCGGGGCGCGCTGCCGCCGGGCGGCATCGTGATCCTGGCCCAGGACGAGACCGGCTACGGCAACCTCCTGCGGCTGGCGAGCCGCGCCTATTTCGACAACGGCCCGGGCGAGGCGCCCCGCGTCTCGGCGGCGGCGCTCGCCGAGTCGGCGGCCGGGCTGATCGCGCTCACCGGCGGCTTCACCGGCCCCCTCGACGCGGCGTTGCGCGCCGGCCGGCCCGACCTTGCCGCGGCGCGCCTCGATTGCCTGCGCACCGCTTTCGGCGAGGCGCGCCTGTACGTCGAGCTTCAGCGCCACGGCCGCGACGACGAGCCCCGGATCGAGGCCGAACTGCTGCGCATGGCCGACGCGGCCGGGCTGTCGATCGCCGCCGCCAACGAGCCGTTCTTCGGCAAGATTGACGATTACGACGCCCACGACGCGCTGCTCGCCATCGCCGACGGGCGCCTCGTCTCGGACGAGCGCCGGCGCAGGCTGACCCCGCGCCACGCCTTCAAGACGCGGGCCGAGATGGTCGCGCTGTTTTCCGACCTGCCCGACGCCCTGCAGGCGACCGTCGAGATCGCCATGCGCTGCGCGGTCCGCGTCCGCACCCGCAAGCCGATCCTGCCGAATTTTTCGCGGGTTGCCGCGGGAAGAACCGCGCCGATGGCCGACGCCCCGGCGCAGGCGTCGGATGCGGTCGTGACGGACGTCGCCGCCGACGAGCCGACGGAGCTGCGCCGCCAGGCCGAGGCCGGGCTGGAACTGCGGCTCAGGCAGCACGGGCCGGCGGACGGCTTCACCGAGGCGACCTACCGCGAGCGCCTGGCCTTCGAGCTCGACGTGATCGTCGGCATGAACTTCCCGGGCTACTTCCTGATCGTCTCGGACTTCATCAAGTGGGCCAAGGACCACGACATCCCGGTCGGCCCCGGCCGCGGCTCGGGCGCCGGCTCGCTCGTCGCCTACGCGCTGCTGATCACCGACCTCGACCCGCTTCGCTTCGGCCTGCTGTTCGAGCGGTTCCTCAACCCCGAGCGCGTCTCGATGCCGGATTTCGACATCGATTTCTGCGTCGAGGGCCGCGAGCGCGTGATCAGTTACGTGCAGGCGCGCTACGGCGAGGCCCAGGTCGCGCAGATCATCACCTTCGGTACGCTCCAGGCGCGCGGCGTGCTGCGCGACGTCGGCCGCGTGCTGGAGATGCCCTACGGGCAGGTCGACAAGCTGACCAAGCTCGTGCCGCAGAACCCGACGAACCCCGTGACCCTGGCCCAGGCGATCGAGGGCGAGCCGAAGCTGCAATCGGCGATTCAAGAGGAGCCGGTCGTCGCCCGGCTGATGGAGATCGCCAGGAAGCTCGAAGGCCTGCACCGCCACGCCTCGACGCACGCCGCCGGCGTCGTCATCGGCGACCGGCCGCTCGAACAGCTCGTGCCGCTCTACCGCGACCCGAAGACCGGCATGCGCGTGACGCAGTTCAACATGAAGTGGGTCGAGGCCGCAGGGCTGGTGAAGTTCGACTTCCTGGGGCTGAAGACCCTGACGATGCTGCGCTGCTGCACCGACCTGCTGAAGGACCGCGGCATCGACATCGATCTGGCCTCGCTGCCGCTGGATGATGCCAAGACCTACGCGCCGATGGGCCGCGGCGAGACGGTGGGCGTGTTCCAGGTGGAATCGGCCGGCATGCGCAAGGCGCTGTGCGAGATGCAGGCCGACCGCTTCGAGGACATCATTGCGCTGGTGGCGCTGTACCGGCCGGGCCCGATGGCCAACATCCCGGTCTATTGCGAGCGCAAGCTCGGGCGTGACGCCGGCAACGAGGCGGCGTGGTACCCGCATCCCAAGCTGGAGCCGGTCCTGCGGGAGACCTTCGGCATCATCGTCTACCAGGAGCAGGTGATGGAGATCGCCAAGCTGCTGGCCGGCTATTCGCTGGGCGAGGCCGACATGCTCCGGCGCGCCATGGGCAAGAAGATCCGCAGCGAGATGGATGCCCAGCGCGATCGCTTCGTGAAGGGCTGCGTCGAGCGCGGGCTGACGACGCCCAAGGCCAACGAGATCTTCGACCTCCTGGCGAAGTTCGCCGATTACGGCTTCAACAAGAGCCACGCGGCAGCCTACGCGCTGCTGACCTACCAGACCGCCTACCTCAAGGCTAACTACCCGGTCGAGTTCCTCGCCGCGGCGATGAACCTCGACATCGACGTGACCGACAAGCTCGCCGAATTCCGCCAGGACGCCCAGCGCCTCGGAATCGTCGTCGAGCCGCCCGCGATCAACGCGTCCGGCGTCACCTTCGCGGTGCAGGGGGGCAAGATCCTGTACGCGCTCGCCGCGATCAAGGGCGTCGGCCGCGAGGCGGTGCGCTCGATCGTCGAGGCGCGGGGCGAGCGCCCGTTCAAGGATCTGGCCTGCCTCGCCCGCCGCCTCAACCCGCGCCACGTCAACAGGCGCACCCTGGAGAGCCTCGCCGCCGCGGGCGCGTTCGACGCGCTGGAGCCCGACCGCGCGCGCGCCTTCGCCGCCGTCGAGCCGATGATGAAGCTCGCCCAAGGGGCGGCCGAGGCAG
>NZ_CAXTHR010000111.1:0-13885 GCF_964244095.1 uncultured Methylobacterium sp.
GTCGCGCTTGAAGCACACGTCGCCGATCGCCACCGCCTCGCCGGCGAGCTTCTTCTTCGTCGAGGTCTCGATGATCGTCGGGCAGGCGCGGCCGCCGAACAGCAGCGAGGTGGTGTCGCTCTTCGGGTCGCAGCCGATGAGCAGCACCTTCTTGCCCTGCTGGGCCATCATGTAGCTGAGGTTGGCCAGCGTGAACGACTTGCCGATGCCGCCCTTGCCGTAGATCGCGATGATCTGCGTCTCCTTCTTCGCCGGCGCGGTGACGACCGGGTCCGGCTCGATGGCGGCTTCCGCGCGGAGCGCGGCGTTGGTCAGGTGCATGTTCATGCGTTCCTCCAGTCGAGGATCATCTTCAGGCACTCGGGCTCGCCGAAGGCCGTGCGGTAGGCGCTCTCCGCCTCCGACGCCGGGCGCCGGTGGGTGATGAGACCGTCGAGGGACAGCGCCCCGCGCTCGATGAGCGCGGTGACCGCCGTAAGGTCGTGCGGCCGGAATTCGGCCGCGACGCGGATGCGCGCCTCGCGGCGGAAGGCTGGCGGGAAGCTGAAGCTGAGCGACGCCTCGTAGAAGCCGGCGAGCACGATCTCGCCGCCGGGGGCGAGGCGCCCGATCAGGGTGTCGAGCAGGCTCGCATCACCGCTGACGTCGGTGATCGTCGCGTAGTCGCGGCGCTCGTCCCGGTCCGGGTGGACGACCGGGTAGCCGTACTCGCCCCGCGCCCGGATCGGGTTGGTCTCCCACACGGTGGGCACGCTGCCCGACAGGGTCGAGAGCCGTGCCAGCAGCCGTCCGAGCACGCCGTGGCCGACGATCAGCGCGCGCTCGCCGGGGCTGTTGGGCGCCATCGCATGGTAGGCGGTGGCGGCGAGCGCCAGCAGGATCGCCTTGTCGCCGAGGGCGGCATCGACCGGCACCAGTTTTTGGGCCGGCACGATCAGGTGCGAGGCGGCGCCGCCGAACAGGCCGCGCACCGCGCCGAAGCAGCGTGCGCCGGGTACGAACACCGTCTGCCCGACGCTCAGGCCGGAGCCGGCAGGCGCCTCCTCGACGGTGCCGACCGACTCGTAGCCGGGGACCAGCGGGTAGCCCATGCCGGGAAAGCTCGGCATCCGGCCGGTCCAGAGCAGACGCTCCGTGCCGGTGGAGATCCCACTCCACGAGACCGCGACCACCGCGTCGCCCTCGGCGGCCGGGGTCAGCGGCAGGCGGTTGAGCGCCAGCACCTCCGGTCTTTCGAGAACGACGGCGAGTGCGTCCATGAGCGCGTTGTCCCTTCCATCCCGGCCCGACCCCCAATCGGTCGGTTGGTTAGTCATCCTAGAATGACAATCAAAAGCGTCAAGCTGAATTTACACTCGGGCGGTGGACTTCTTCGCGACGAGGAGGCGCGCCAGCAGCGGACGACGGGTGCGGGGGCTGCGGATCGCGGCAAAACCGGCAGCGCGCAGCATCGCGGAAAGCTCGTCGGCGGTGCGGGCGCGGCCGCTGCCCATGGCGAGCAGGTAGAAGCCGAAATAGGCGTCGCCGATCGGCTCGGCGCCCGGCGTTCCCGCCATCGGCTCGGCGATCAGCAGGGTGCCGCCGGGAGGCAGCGCCGCATGGGCCGCGCGCAGGAGGAGCGCGACGCGGGCATCGTCGTGGTCGTGGACGATCCGCACCAGCGAGATCACGTCGGCGCCGCGCGGCAGCGGATCGGTAAAGAAGCTGCCGCCGTGGCAGGCGACCGTGCTGCCGGCCGCGCCGAGCCGTGCTTCGGCGCGCGCCGCGACCGCGGGGAGATCGAACAGCATCAGCCGCAGCGTCGGGTGGCGGGCGGCGGCCGCCGCGACGAAGGCGCCCTCGCCGCCGCCGAGATCCATCAGGCAGGCGTGACGCGCGAGGGGATAGGCGTCGAGCACGTCCTCGGCGATCAGCGCCTGTGAGGCCGCCATCAGGCCGCTGTAGCCGGAGACCGCCTCCGCCCCCGCCGCGCCGGGCTCCGCGGCCTTCGCGTAGGGCCAGTAGCCGGAAAGCCGCGTCGGACCCGATTCGCCGCGCAGCAGCGCCACCGGGTCGGCGAGGTCGTCGTAGAGCATGGCGTGATGCTCGATCATCCGTGCGACCGAGGGGTTGCCGATCAGCGCCGCGCCGAGGTCGGCCAGCGCCCAGCGCCCGTCGGGGAGCCGAGCGATCAGATCGAGCGAGGCCGCGGCCTTCAGCAGGCGCTCCGCTCGCTCCGGCTCCAGGCACAGGCGAACGGCGAGGGCCTTGGACGAGAGCGGCCCCGGCCGGAGGATGGCGAACAGGCCGAGGCGCACGCAGGCGAACAGCACCTGCGAATAGACGAAGCCTGCGCAGAGGTCGAACAGCGCCCGCGTGTTCTTCCTCGCGATGCCGCGGGTGAGCGGAAAGCCCGCCGCCCAGCGTTGGAAGGCCGGGCTCGCGACGCGGGCGATGCGGAAGGCGCGCCAACGCTCGCGCAGGGTGAGACGGGGTTCGGCGTGACTCCCTCCCCCTTGGGGAGAGGGTTGGGGTGAGGGGCGTGCCGTATCCGGACACGTCACGCCCCTCATCCTGTCCTTCTCCTCCTGGGAGAAGGGACCCGCGCCCTCTGCGGACGAACCCGGCTCCGACAGCATGCGCGAGGCTCGCCTCAGGCCAGTTCGTGCGCGAGGCTCGCGGGCAGGAACAGGCGGGTCTGGGCGGCGATCTCGGCGCGGAGCGCGTCGGCGCCGGAGCAGGCCGGGATCACCTCGATCGCCTCCGCTGCGAGGCGCTTGAGGCGGTCGAGCGCGCCGCCCATGCCGAGCAGCAGCGCGGCGTTGGGGCGGCCGAGCGTCGCGTCGCGGCCGGCGGGCTTGCCGATCTCCTCCTGCCGGCAGGCGACGTCGCGCAGGTCGTCGGCGACCTGATAGGCCTCGCCCAGGCATTCGCCGAGCAGCCGCCACGGCAGTGCGGTCGCGCCGGCCGCCGCCGCACCGGCGACGGTGGCGGCGGCAAACAGCGCGCCGGTCTTGGCCTGCTGGTAGTTCGAGAGCGCGACGTGCCCCTCCGATTCCCAGGCCTGCCCCGCGACGATGCCGGCGGGCGAGCCGACGGCGCGGGCGACGAGGCCGACGAGGGCGGCGAGGCGGTGCGGGTTCCGCGCGGCGCCGCGCGCCAGCGTCTCGAAGGCCAGCACGATCAGCGCGTCGCCGGTGAGAACCGCGAGCGCTTCGCCGTAGGCCACGTGCACCGTGGGCTTTTGCCGGCGCGTCTCGGCATCGTCGAAGCAGGGCAGGTCGTCGTGGACGAGGGAGGCGCAGTGCAGGAGCTCGATCGCACAGGCGGCGGCCTCGGCGGCCGCCGGATCGTCGTCGCCGCAGGCCGTGGCCACCGCCAGGCACAGCCGCGGGCGGATGCGGTGGCCGCCGGGGAACACCGCGTAGCGGATCGCCTCCGCCAGCAGCGGCGGCGCGCCCGGCGCTTCCGCGTAGGCGACGGCGTTGTCCAGGGTCCGTTCGATGCGTTGCCTCGCGTCCACCATGGCCTCCCGTGTCAATTGCGGTTGTCGTCCTGAAGTGTCATCTATGATTGACACTTGTCGCGGCGGAGATCAATGCCGATCGTGTCGGGGAGCGGGGTGGCGATGCGGGAGCGGCGGGTCGTGGTGATCGGTGCCGGCATCGGCGGCCTCGTCGCCGCCCTGCGGCTCGCCGTGGCCGGATGCGCGGTGACGTTGCTCGAGAGGGCGGACGCGCCCGGCGGCAAGATGCGCAGCGTTCCCGTCGGCGGCAGCCGGATCGAGGCCGGCCCGACGGTCTTCACGATGCCCTGGCTCCTCGACGAGATCTTCGCCGAGGCCGGCGCCGAACTCGCCGACCACGTCGCGCTCACCCCTGCGCGCATCCTCGCCCGCCATGCCTGGAGCGCGTCCGAGCGCCTCGACCTGTTGGCCGACATCGACGCGTCCGCTGACGCCATCGCGGCGTTCGCCGGACCGCGCGAGGCCGAGGGCTACCGCCGCTTCTGCGCCCGCGCCGCGCAGGTGTTCCGCACCCTCGACGCGCCGTTCATCCGCGGCGACCGGCCCGGCCCGCTGGAGCTTGCCCGCCGCGCCGGTCCGTCGGGCCTCGCCGACCTCTGGCGCATCCAGCCCTTCGCCACCCTGTGGGGGGCGCTCGACGCGTATTTTCGCGATCCGCGGCTGCGCCAGCTCTTTGCGCGCTACGCGACCTATTGCGGCTCGTCGCCCTACCAGGCGCCCGCGACGCTGATGCTCGTCGCCCATGTCGAGCAGGCGGGCGTGTGGTCGATTGCCGGGGGGTTGAGCCGGCTCGCGGCCGCGGTGGCCGACCTGGCGGAGGCGCGCGGCGCGACGATCCGCTACGGCGCACCGGTCGATCGCTTCCTGGTCGCGGGCGGGCGCGTCGCGGGCGTGGCGCTCGCGGACGGCGAGCGGATCGCCGCCGACGCGGTGGTGATGAACGGCGACGTCTCCGCGCTCGGCGCGGGGCTCTTCGGCCCGGAGGCGGCCCGCGCCGCCGATCCGGTGCCGGCGGCGGACCGCTCGCTCTCGGCGGTGACATTCTGCCTCAACGCCCGCGCCGAAGGATTTCCCCTGGTGCACCACACCGTCTTTTTCTCGGGCGATTACCGCGCCGAGTTCGACGCGATCCGGCGCGGGCGCCTGCCGGCCGACCCGACCACCTACGTCTGCGCGCAGGACCGGACTGGGGACGCGGCGCCGGACGGGCCCGAGCGCCTGCTCTGCCTCGTCAACGCGCCCGCCAACGGCGAACGACCCCTCACGCGATCGGAGATCGATGCATGCGAGACCACGATGCGGGCGCGGCTTTCGGCCTGCGGCCTCAGCCTGTCGGCGGCCGAGACGGTGACGACGACGCCGGCCGACTTCGCGGCCCTGTTCCCGGCGACGGGGGGGGCGCTCTACGGCCGGGCCTCGCACGGCTGGAGCGCGACCTTCAAGCGGATGGGCGCGCGCACGAAGCTGCCGGGGCTGTATCTGGCGGGGGGCAGCGTGCATCCGGGCCCGGGGGTGCCGATGGCGGCGCAGTCGGGGCGGATCGCGGCGGACGCGCTGCTGGCGGATCTGCGGGCGGCGCGCCCCGCTTCGACACGCCGGTCGGCCGCGACGGCTACGTCTGGTGGTACGTCGACGCCCTGAGCGAGGACGGGCGCCAGGGCCTGACGATCATCGCCTTCATCGGCAGCGTGTTCTCGCCCTACTACGCCTGGGACGCGAGCCGCGACCCGTTCGACCATTGCGCCGTCAACGTCGTGCTCTACGGGGAGCGCGCCAACCGCTTCTGCATGACCGAGCGCGGGCGAGGGTCCCTGTCGCGCGATGCGGCCGGCATCCGCATCGGGCCGAGCGCGATGGCCTGGGACGGCACCGCGCTCACCGTCACCCTCGACGAGGTCACCGCACCGATCCCCTCGCGGGTCCGCGGGACCGTGAGGCTTTACCCCGGCGGCATCACGCCCGGTCCCTTCACCCTCGACGCCCACGGGCAGCACCGCTGGTGGCCGATGGCGCCGTCCTCGCCCGTCGAGGTCGATCTGTCCGAGCCCGGCCTGCGCTGGCGCGGCACCGCCTACTTCGACACCAACCACGGCGACGCGCCGCTCGCCGACGCCTTCACGCGCTGGACGTGGTGCCGGGCCGACCTCAGCGACGGCGCGGCGATCCTCTACGACGTGCACCGCCGCGACGGCTCCGGCCAGAACCTGTCGCTGCGCTTCGACCGCACCGGCGCCCGCCGCGACATTAGCCCGCCGCTCGCCGCAGCCCTCCCCCCGACCCGGTTCTGGCGCGTGCCGCGCTCCACGCGGAGCGACGACGCGCGCGCCGCGGTCGTGCGGACCTTCGAGGACACGCCGTTCTACGCGCGCTCGCTGCTCTCGGCCAAGCTCGCCGGCGAGGCGGTCCGCCCGGTCCACGAGAGCCTGTCGCTGGACCGCTTCCGCAACCCGTTGGTGCGGCTGATGCTGCCGTTCCGGATGCCGCGGCGGACCTGAAGGGGACCCGGAAGCGCCCGTTCCCCTCTCCCGCATCCCGGCCGGGCCGACCCGGGCCGCGCGCCGCGAAGGAACCCCGCCTCCGCCACCCGGGCGGCTCCCGCCGCTTGCGGCAGGCACGGGCTTGACGCCCTCCGGCGCCGGCGTCCAATGCCCCCCGTCCCAACGGGAGGCCCCGATGCCGCTCCTCGCCCTGCCCTTCCCGGCGATCGACCCGGTGGCGCTCGCCATCGGGCCGATCACCATCAAGTGGTACGCGCTGGCCTACATCGCGGGGCTGATTGGCGGCTGGTTCTACGCGCGCCGCCTCGTGCTGGCCGACCGCCGCTGGGGCCCCGTGCAGCGCCCGACCACCGCCGACATCGACGACATGATCGTCTGGGTGGCGCTCGGCGTCGTGCTCGGCGGGCGGATCGGCTACGTGCTGTTCTACAACCTGCCGATGTATCTCGACGATCCGATGGAGATCCTGGCGATCCGCAACGGCGGGATGTCGTTCCACGGCGGGTTCCTCGGCGCCGTGCTGGCTATGGTCCTGTTCGCGCGCGCGCGGCGCCTCGGCGCCCTCACGCTGCTCGACCTCGCGGCCGTGGTGGTGCCGATCGGGCTGTTCTTCGGGCGCATCGCCAACTTCGTGAACGGCGAACTCTGGGGCCGCGCCGCGCCCGACTTCCCCTATGCCGTCGTCTTCCCCACCGGCGGCGCGCTGGCGCGCCACCCGAGCCAGCTCTACGAGGCGGCGACCGAGGGCCTGCTGCTGTTCGTCGTGATGGCGCTCGCGGTCAACCGCTTCGGCTTCCGCCGGCCCGGTCTGCTCGGCGGGATCTTCGTCCTCGGCTACGCCGCGGCGCGCACGGCCTGCGAGTTCTTCCGCGAGCCCGACCGCCAGCTCGGCTACCTGTTCGGGGACCGGCTCGGGCCGCTCGGCGGCGGCGTGACCATGGGCATGCTGCTGTGCGTGCCGATGGCGCTGGCCGGCCTAGTCGTCGTCGTGCTCGCCGCCCGCGGCCTCACGCGGCCGCGCCACCCGGTCGCGGCCGGCGACGGCCCGGTGGAGGCGTGAGCGCCACGCCGCTCGGCGCCGAGATCGCGGCGCTGGTCCGGGAGACCGGGCCGATCGGCATCGACCGCTACATGGCGCTCTGCCTCGGGCATCCGGTCCACGGCTACTACCGCACCCGCGATCCGCTCGGCGCGAGGGGCGACTTCACCACCGCGCCCGAGATCAGCCAGATGTTCGGCGAGCTGATCGGGATCTGGATCGCGTCCGTCTGGGGGCTGATGGGCGCGCCCGGTCCCTTGCGCCTCGTCGAGCTCGGCCCCGGCCGCGGCACGCTGATGGCGGATGCGCTGCGCGCGCTCCGGGCGGTGGCGCCCAATGCCCGGATCGACCTCCACCTCGTCGAGACCAGCGCCGTCCTGCGGGTGGCGCAAGGCGCGGCGCTCGCCGGGGCCGGACCGACCTGGCACGCCGAGCCCGATGCCGTGCCGCCCGGCCCCGCGATCTGGATCGCCAACGAGTTCTTCGACTGCCTGCCGGTGCGCCAGTTCGTGCGGACCCCGCGCGGCTGGTGCGAGCGGGTGGTCGGGCTCGCAGGCGACGCCCTCGCCTTCGGCCTCGCGCCGGAGCCGACGGCGGCGATCACGGCCGAGGCCCCGGACGGGGCGGTGATGACCCTGCCCGCGCCCGCCCTCGACCTGATGCGGGCCCTGGCGCGGCGCTTGCGCGACCGGGGCGGCGCGCTCCTCGCCATCGATTACGGCCATGTCCGGCCCGGCTTCGGCGACACCCTCCAGGCGGTCGCCGGCCACCGCTTCGTCGGGCCGCTCGAAGCACCGGGCGAGGCCGACCTCACCGCCCATGTCGACTTTTCCGCCCTCGGCCGCGCGGCCTGCGCCGAGGGCGTGACGCTGCACGGGCCCGTCGACCAGCGCGCGTTCCTGAACGCGCTCGGCCTGTCCGAGCGGTCCCAGCGGCTGAAGACGCGGGCGACGCCGGATCGGGCCGCGGCGATCGACGCGGCGGCGCAGCGCCTCACCGATCCCGCGCCGCGCGGGATGGGCAGCCTGTTCAAGGCGATGGGGCTGGGCGCGCCGGACCTGCCGCCGCTGCCGGGATTTCCGAACGCATGAGACGGCGTCGGTGCCGCACGGATGCCCCGGGCGGGCAACGGCGGTCGGCATGGCCTGCATCGTCCCGGGTGCGACGTTTGCCGGTCACATCGAAGACACGGCGCGGCGTTCCGTTCCCCGCGTCGGCGGGAGCGCCACGACTCGGACCGTGACGCAACCGTCGGCCCGGCTCCCGAGTCCGGGGCGGCCGCCCTATCGTCACCGCGGCCGCGTTCGGCTATCGAGCCGGGAGGTCGTCCGATCAGCGCGCCGGGAGCCGCCATGTTCGTCGAAGCGCCGCAACTTGCCGCGTGTGCGGGGGTCCGCCACGCGTTCTTCACCCGGCGGGACGGCGTCTCGGAGGGGCTGTACGCCGCCCTGAACGGGGGGCTCGGCTCGAACGACCGCCCTGAGGCGGTCGCCGCGAACCGCGCACGGATGTGCGCGCGGCTCGGACTTGCCCCGGACCGCATGGTGAGCCTGCATCAGGTCCACTCCGCGCACGCCGTGGTGGTTGAGGCGCCGTTCGCGCCCGACGACCGGCCCAGGGCCGACGCGATGGTGACGCGGGTGCCGGGCTTGGCGCTCGGGATCGCCACCGCCGATTGCGGCCCGATCCTCTTCGCCGACCCGGAGAACGGCGTCGTCGGCGCCGCCCATGCCGGCTGGAAGGGGGCGCTGACCGGCGTCGTCGCGGCGACCGTCGCGGCGATGGAGGGTCTCGGCGCCCGGCGCGCGGCGATCGTCGCGGTGCTCGGGCCGACGATCGCCCAGGGCGCCTACGAGGTCGGCGCCGACTTCGCCGCCCGGTTCCGCGACGAGGCGCCAGGCGCAGAGACCTTCTTCGCAGCCGGCACGCGGCCAGGCCACGCGCAGTTCGACCTGCCGGGCTTCGTGCTGTCGCGCCTGGCCGAGGCCGGCATCGGCGCGGCGTCGACGCTCGGCCTGTGCACCTACGCCGACCCCGAGCGGTTCTACAGCTATCGCCGCGCCACCCACCGCGGCGAGGCCGATTACGGCCGGCTGATCTCGGCGATCGCGCTGACGCCCTGACCGCGTTCCCGCCCGCGTCGATGCGTCCAGGGCGGGGACGAAAAAAAAGCGTGGCCGCAAGCGAACCTTGACCATTCGGGTGCGTTGATGTGGCGAGGTACCAAGGGAACAACAGCAGTGCGCCACAAAGGGGCCGCCTTCGCGGCGGTCGGCGTCACTGCAATGCAACAGCATCCCGGGGACCGCTGACTTAAAGACGGGCAATCGATGCCGCACGGACCGGAAAGGTCGGCGGCACCAGATGGAATGAGGACCAGACCATGAAATCCATGCTTCGGGGCGTCACCGCCCTCGCCGGCATCGCGCTCGCCGGCTCCGCCTTCGCCGCCGACCTGCCGCGCCGCGCGCCCCCGCCGGTGTTCACTCCCGTGCCGGTGTTCACCTGGACCGGCGCCTACTTCGGTATCAACGCCGGCTACGGCTTCGACGCCAACGACAACCGCGGCGCCACCATCATCGGTGTGTCGCCCGTCGGCAACCCCGCCAACCGTGTCTTCGCGAATGCGCCCGGCACTGCCGTGACCACCGGCGTCCTCGCTTTCCCGGGCAACCGCAGCAACGACGGCTTCACCGGCGGTGGTCAGGTCGGCTACAACTACCAGTTCACGCCCGGCTCCGGCGTCGTGATCGGCGTCGAGGCCGACGCCCAGTACGTCGATTTCGGCAGCGGGCGTAACCGCTTCGCCTTCGCCACGCCCGGCGGCACCGGCGGCATCATCCCCGGCACCCTGGTGTACAACCCGTCCGGCGTGTCGAGCCTCGACTACTTCGGCACCGTGCGCGGCCGCCTCGGCTACGCCTTCGACCGCACCCTGGTCTACGGCACCGGCGGCTTCGCCTACGGCGGCGGCGGCGGTCGCCAGTTCGGTTCCGGCGTGTCGAGCAGCGATTTCCAGACCGGCTGGGCCGCGGGCGCCGGCGTCGAGTACGCGCTCCCGACCGATTCGTTCCTGAACTTCTTCCGCTCCTCGGCGGTGACGCTCAAGATTGAAGGTCTCTACGTCAACCTCGACCAGGGCAACCGCAACGGCGCCTTCGCCACAACCGCGAACGGCACGGTCCTCACCACCGCTTCACCGGGCGTGACCGTCCTCCAGAGCGGCCTCAGCCGGAATAATTCGACCGAGTTCGCGGTCGTGCGCGCCGGCCTGAACTACAAGTTCGGCTCGTACTAGGCGGCTCGTACCGGGCAACTCGTACCCGGATCGCCTCCCGGCAGCGTCCCGTGGGGCGCCGCCGACCATGCCTTCCGAAGCCCGGCCGCAAGGCCGGGTTTTTTCGTGCGTGCGGCGGCTCCGGTTCGCCGGTCGGGCGCCCGTGCGCGGGCCCGTGCGTGAGGCGGTGAAGTTTTCGCCGCCACCCCTGACAAACCACGGGCACGCCCCCCATCTCGTATCGCGGCCGTGCGGCGCCAGGCGCCGCGGGTTCGACTCGAGGAGGACGACCCCATGAACAGCGAAGAACGCGACGTCATCTCCGGCATCTTCCAGCGCCTGGAGCAGGCGTCGAGCCAGCCCCGCGACGCGGATGCCGAGCGGTTCATCGCCGACAAGCTCCGGGCCCAGCCCTACGCGCCCTACGCGATGGCCCAACTCATCTACGTGCAGGAGGAGGCGATCAAGAGCCTCAACCAGCAGCTCGAACAGGCCCGCCATCAGACTTCGCAACCCCAGCCCTCCGGTGGCGGCGGGTTCCTGTCGAGCATCTTCGGCGGTTCGCAGCGGCAGGACCCCCAGCCGCAGCAGCGTCCGGGCGGCGCCTGGGGCAACCAGGGCGGCGCACCGCAAGGCTACCCGCAGCAAGGCTACCCGCAGCAGGGTTACCCACAGCAGGGCGGACAGCAAGGCGGTCCCTGGGCCGGCCAGCAGCAGGCTCCGGCCCGCGGCGGCGGCTTCATGGCGACCGCCCTGCCGATGGCGGCGGGCGCGGCGGGCGGCATGCTGCTGGGCAGTGCCCTGTCCAACGCCTTCGCTGGCGGCCACTCGCATCTCGGCAGCGCCGCGGCGGCGGGGCTCGGCGGCACGGGGACCGAGGGCGCCTTCGGCTCGGATGCCGGCGGCACCCAGGATTTCGGCGCCCCGCTCGGCGGCGGCAGCGACACCGCCTTCGACGGCGGCAACGATGACTTCGCCGGCGACCTCGGCGGCGGCGACGACAGCGACTGGGCCTGACCCCCGCGGCTCAGGCGCCGCAGCACGACGCGAACCCGGGGCCGCGCCACGCGGCGCCGGGTCCTCTCACGGCCTCCGTCTTCGGGGCGTCACAGCACCTCGACCTGCGTGCCGACGGGGACGCGGTCGTAGAGGTCGACCACGTCGTCGTTCATCATGCGGATGCAGCCCGAGGAGACCGACTGGCCGATCGTGTGCGGCTCGTTGGTGCCGTGGATGCGATAGAGCGACGAGCCGAGATAGAGCGCGCGGGCGCCGAGCGGGTTGGCCGGCCCGCCCTCCATGTGGCGCGGTAGGTCGGGGCGGCGCGCCAGCATCTCCGGCGGCGGGGTCCAGCCCGGCCATTCGGCCTTGCGGCTGATCGTCTTGAGGCCGGCCCAGGAGAAGCCCGGGCGCCCAACGCCGATGCCGTAGCGCAGCGCCCGTCCACCCGGCTGGACCAGGTAGAGGAACCGCGAAGGGGTGTCGATCACGATCGTGCCCGGCCGCTGCCGGCCGGCGAACGCGACTTCCTGCCGGGCGTAGACCGGGTCCGGCGCGCGCGCGATCCGGTCCGTCTCGACCTGCGGCGCCTGCGGCAGTGCGGCGTATCGCAGGGGCTCGCCGGCGCCATAGGCTTCGATCGGGTCGCCCGATGCCGGTGCCGGCCTGCCGGAGCCACTGAGGGCGACATCGCGACCGGAACGCGCACCGACGATGCCGCGGGGCGCGGTTCCTCCGGTGACGAGATACTCGATCAGCCCGCCGCCGTAGCCGCCGGCATCGGCGTACCGCGTCTGTGCCGGGGCCGCGCCGCTCCAGGCCGACGCGGCCAGGGCCGCTCCCACGCACCAACCCGCTCGCATCGCCGCACTCCCACGTCGCGGCCGGGCTCGATGCCGGCCGTCGGAGCGCGGATGTTCCGTGCGCGCCGCGCGATTTTCGGTGAAGGAACGTGGTGAATCGTCCGATCCGCCGCCGTCGCGGCGCGTCCGTCCGGCGGCAGCGTGAATCGTCGATGAATCCGCACGCCGCCGCGGTCATCTTCAGCAAACGGAAACCACTATCGGACATGGATGGGACGAGACGTGCAGGTGGCTGATCCGGACCGATGACTCAGAAGCGCTACCGCATCGAGGACAGCCTCGGTCTCTCCGCCGCGACCGTCGCGTCGCCGTCCGCGTCGGCACCGGCCGCGGGCAGTGCCCGCCTCGACGAGATCCTCGCCGCGATCCAGGACCTGCGCCGCATCACGCAGGCGAGCGCGGGCGAGACCATCGAGGCCTGCCGCCGCGAACTCGCCGAAGCCTTCGCGATGCGCTCCGAACTCGACGTGATGAAGGCGGCGATCACCAACACCCGCGACGAGATCGCCGCTCTGTACCGGTCCGAGAACACCGGCCAGGGCATGCGCCGCGCCGCCGACGAGCTCGACGCGGTGGTCGGCTCGACCGAGCGCGCCACCTCGACGCTTCTGACGGCGCTGGAGGACATCGAGGCGCGCGCCAACCTCCTGCGCGCCGGACGGCTGAGCAAGGGCGGCCAGGATCAGGTCGACGTGATCCTGGACCGGGTGATCGTCGCCTACGAGGCCTGCAACTTCCAGGACCTGACCGGGCAGCGCATCAGCAAGATCGTCGGCGTGATGAGCTTCGTCGAGGAGCACCTCGACCGGATGATCACGGCCTGGAGCGGGCTCGACGGGTTCCGCGACCTCGTGGCGGTCGGACCCGCGGCGCCGGACCCGGACGACGAGCGTTCGCTCCTCAACGGGCCGAAGCTCGACGAGGACCCGGGCCATGTCGACCAGTCGGACATCGACGCCCTGTTCGATTGATCCGGTTCGATTGATCCGTCGCGGGGTCGTTCGCCCCTTCCCCCGGGAATCCCGTGGGCTTAAATCACGGCGATGAGCCGGAGAGTCCCGTCAGGTCGCGCCACCGAGGATCTGCCCCCCGAGGCCTTCGACGACGAGCGCGACGAGGCGGAGCCGGCGCAGGCCGACGAGGCGCCCGAGATCGATTTCGATTTCGACCCCGGCGCGGTCGAGGCCGGCACCGAGGTGATCCGCCGGTTCTGGAGCACGTTGCCCAGCGGGCCCGGCGTCTACCGGATGTTCGACGCCAAGGGCGACGTCCTCTACGTCGGCAAGGCCAAGAACCTGAAGGCCCGCGTCGGCTCCTACGCCCGCGGGCAGGCGCATTCCAACCGCATCGCGCGGATGATCTCGCAGACGGCGGCGATGGAGTTCGTCACCACCGCCACCGAGACCGAGGCGCTGCTGCTCGAAGCCAACCTGATCAAGCAGTTGAAGCCGCGCTTCAACGTGCTGATGCGCGACGACAAGTCGTTCCCCTACATCCTCGTCACCGACGACGGGCCGGCGCCGCAGATCGTCAAGCACCGCGGCGCGCGCCGGCGCAAGGGCAGCTATTACGGGCCGTTCGCCAGCGTCTGGGCGGTGAACCGCACGGTCAACGCCCTGCAGCGCGCCTTCCTGCTGCGGACCTGCACGGACAGCTACTACGAGAACCGCACCCGGCCCTGCCTGCTCTACCAGATCAAGCGCT
>NZ_CAXTHR010000112.1:0-13662 GCF_964244095.1 uncultured Methylobacterium sp.
CCGCGATCGAGGTGAAGGCGGTCATGATGCCCCAGACCGTGCCGAACAGGCCGATATACGGGCCGGCCGAGCCGATCGAGGCCAGGAACAGCAGGCGGCCTTCGAGCCGCTCGACCTCGCGCTGGATCGTCACGTCGAGCACTTTGTCGATGCGCTGCGACAGCGACTGGATCTGCCGGCCGGTGCCCTCGAACGAACGCTTCCACTCGCGCATGGCGGCCACGAACAGCGCGGCGAGGCCGGTGGCCGGGCGGTCGTTGAAGGAGCGGTAGAGCTCCTCCAGCGAGCGGCCCGACCAGAACGCGTCCTCGAACGCGTCCATCTCCTCCCGGGTGCGGCGGAACAGCAGCGTCTTGTCGACGATGATCGCCCAGCACCAGATCGAGGAGCCGAGCAGCCCCAGCATCACCACCTTCACGACGAGGTGGGCCTGGAGGAACAGCCCGAGCAGCGTCATGTCGGCGGCGGGCGCGGCCTGGACCGCCTGCATCGCATCGGCTGGGTTCATGAGCCTCGTCCTCGAACGTCTCGACGGCAGCGGCGCGACGGCCCGGGGGACCACGCGCCCGATCCGAAATCATCGAGCGAATTCAAGGGGAATCGCGCTCGAATCTGTCGAAAGTAAGGGCCGGGTGCGGTGCACGCGCGGCCGGGCTTCGCACTCCGCACAAGCCGCCGGCAAGGTTAAGGATTGGTTGCGGGCGTCAACGCCCGACGCAGGGCGTCGGGAAGCCGGATCGCGCGGCCCTCGCGGACGCAGGCGACCACCACCGCGGCTCGGACGAGGACCGCCTCGCCGCGGCGCACCTCCTGATGCAGGTGCATCGACGCGCCGCGCAGGTCGCGGGTCGCGGTGAGGATCGTCAGGGCATCGTCCATCCGGGCCGGCCGGAGATAGTCGATCTCCATGCGCCGCACGACGAAGACCAGGCCGCCGGCCACGCGGTGCAGGTCGGACTGGTCGCCCGCCAGCCCGCGCAGCAGTTCGGTCCGCCCGCGCTCCATGAAGCGCAGGTAGCTCGCGTGGTAGACGAAGCCCGAGAAGTCGGTGTCCTCGTAATACACCCGCACGGGCAGTGCGTGGGCCGCACCCGGGATCGGTTCGCTCACGTCCGGACCGTCCTCCGTTCGGATGCCGCGCCGCCGGCACCCGCGAACGCGATGATGCCCCGGACGGGCCGCGTCCGCCACGTGCGACGGGGCCGGTCCGGCGCCGGCACGAAGAAGGGCCGCCCGGCAGGGGACGGCCCTTCTCGTTCGTCGCGAACGGCCCGCGCGGACCGCTTACGGATCAGCCGCCGATGCGGTCGGCAAGTGTTGCCGAGCGGCCGTGCTCGTCGGCGATGTAGGGCAGCGCCTCGTTGGCGAACCGGCGGCCGGTCGCGTCGTCGCCGTTGCGCGCATAGGTCTCGTACAGGGCCAGCGTGCGGGCGTCGGAGCGGGCCTGCTGCGCGACGTAGGTGCGGTCGAAGTCGCGGCCGGCGCGGGCCGACTTCAGGCGCTCGATGCGGTCCTGGCCGTTCGCGCCGATCGCGACGCGGCGGCCGGGCTCGGTCGGGCTGTTGTCGATGAGGCCGACGCCGCCGAGCACGCCGCCGACGATGCCGGTACCGATGTTCGCAGCGATCGTCACCGGCGCCAGCACGAGGCCGACGGGGTTGTCGAGGCGGGTCTCGATGCCCTGACGGTCGGAGACGACGGTGCCGCCGCGGCTGAGCGAGGCACCCTCGGGCAGCAGTGCCTTGGTGGTGGCCTCGCGCTCGACCAGCACGCGGCTGGCGTAGCTGCGGACCTGGCGGTTGCGCGAACGCTCCAGGGCGATGCGGCTCGCCTCGATGCTCACGGCATCGGAGCGCAGGGCCTCGGCGCGGAATTCGGGGGTGTCGGTGCCTGCGGTGCCGATGCCGCGCTCGAACGGCGAAACCCGGATCGGGAGGGCGTCCTGGGCGAGAACGGGGGCGGTCAGCGCGGCGAGCGAGAGGCCGACGAGGGCGAAGGTGGCGGTACGCTTCATGTTGAACCAGTTCCTTGATGGTGCGCCGCAGCGTCGAGGCCGCGTGCGGTTGCCGTCTCAACCCTTGCCGTCCCGGCCTGTTCCGGCGCCCCACCCCTACGCAGACCTGCTTTGTCTGCATATCGCCGCGGTCACGTCCGTCCTCGCACCGATGTCAGGACGGGACGCCGATAGGGTTTTTCATCGACAAGACATGGCGTTGCGGACGTTTCGGTTGGAAAGCGAGGCCCGACGCGCTTCCAGAGACGGTCGTCAAGCATGCACTGATCGCATGGGTGAGCGTCCGGCACGGTATGGACCGGAGTCGCTATACTGCTGCGGCTCCGACGAGGTCGACCACGACGATCTCGGGCGTCGCCCCGATCCGGACCGGAACGCCGCTCATTCCGAGGCCGCCGGAGACCACGAGGTCGGCCTGTTCGCGGACATGGCCGTAGGCGTAGCGGCTGCCGAAGCGCGAGGGTACGACAGGGGCATATCCGAAGAGCCGCACTTGCCCGCCGTGGGTGTGCCCGGAGAGCGTGAGGGCGATGCGGGCCGGGACCTTGGGGAAGATGTCGGGCTCGTGCGCCAGCAGGATCGCCGGCGCCCCGTCGGGGATCTGCGCCAGCGTGCCGGCGAGGTCATCGACGCCGATGCGCGGATGACCGAACCTGCGCCGCCCCGGCAGCAGGGCGATCTGGTTGCCGAGGCCGGCGAGCCAGATCCGTTCGCCGCGAAGATCGAGGGGAACCGCCTCGTTCTCCAGCACGCGGATGCCTACGCGCCCGAGGGCGTCGCCCGCGATGGTCGGCCCGCCGCCGCGCTTCTGCGCGCCGCGGTCCTCCCACCAGTCGTGGTTGCCCAGGATCGCGTGGGTCCCGAGCGGCGCGCGCAAGGCTCCGAGCACGGGCGCCCATTCCGCGGCATCGACGAAGCGGGTGACGAGGCGAGTGCCGGCCACGTAATCGCCGAGCAGCACGACGACGTCTCCCCCGAGCCCGTTGACGGTCTCGACGATGCCCGCGATGCGGGCCGCGCTCATCCACGGCTCGCAGGCATGAACGTCCGACACGGCGACGAGGCGCAGGCGGAGCGCCGCGGGCCAGGAGCCGAGCGGCCGGATCACGTAGCTGGTGACGGTGAGGCGCATCGGCTCGATGCCGATGCCGTAGGCGGCGCCCGAGAGGCCGGCGAGCGCCGTGGCGCCGAGGCCGGTCAGGATCGACCGCCGCGTGATACGCACCGGCGACCTTCGCGCAGGCATCACGCCTCTGGCTCACCGCCCGCGAACAGCCCGAACTGCACGGCCGGATCGCGTTTCGGGATCGCGAAGCCCATGTGCTTGAAGGCGTGCGGCGTCAGCACCCGGCCGCGGGGCGTGCGCTGCACGAAGCCCTGCTGGATCAGGTAGGGCTCGATGATGTCCTCGATCGCGTCGCGGGGTTCCGACAGCGCGGCGGCGATCGTCTCGATGCCGACCGGGCCGCCGCCGAAGGATTTGGCGATCATCGTCAGGTACTTGCGGTCCATCACGTCGAGGCCGACCGGATCGACGTCAAGCAGCTTCAGGGCCCGGTCGGCGATGGCCCGCGTCACGGTCGGCGCCTCGGCCACCACCGCGAAGTCGCGCACCCGCCGCAGCAGGCGCCCGGCGATGCGCGGCGTGCCGCGCGCCCGCTTGGCGATCTCGTTGGCGCCGTCGTCGGACATGCCGAGCCCGAGCACCCGCGCCCCGCGGGCGACGATGAGCTGCAGCTCGTCGATGTCGTAGAACTCCAGCCGGATCGGGATGCCGAAGCGGTCGCGCAAGGGCGTCGTCAGCAGCCCGGCGCGGGTGGTGGCGCCGACCAGCGTGAACTTCGGCAGCTCGATCTTCACCGAGCGGGCGGCAGGCCCCTCGCCGATGATCAGGTCGAGCTGGTAATCCTCCATCGCCGGGTAGAGGATCTCTTCGACTGCCGGGTTGAGGCGGTGGATCTCGTCGATGAAGAGAACGTCGCGCTCCTCCAGGTTGGTGAGTTGGGCCGCCAAGTCGCCGGCCTTGGCGATCACCGGGCCGGAGGTCGAGCGGAAGTTCACGCCGAGCTCGCGCGCCACGATCTGCGCGAGCGTCGTCTTGCCCAAGCCCGGTGGCCCGACGAACAGGACGTGGTCGAGTGCCTGGCCGGTCATCCTCGCCGCCTGGATGAAGATCTCCATGTTGGCGCGCGCCGCCCGCTGGCCGATGAACTCGGCGAGGCTCAACGGGCGGATGGTCTGATCGACGTCGTCGGCGCGCTTTTCCGGGTCGAGGAGCGCGCTGGTCAGGGGCTTCGGCTTGCTCATGGCGCCTCAGGTGGGGACCCGATCCTCCTAACCCGCGGATGCCGGGAAGTCTAAGACGGTCCGCGCCTTGGGGCCGCGCGGGGCCGGCCGCCGCGCCGGACGAAAAATACAACCGGGGATTGATTTTCTTTGGCATGGTTGAGGCGCCGTTAAGCGTTCCCCGGGCAAAAGCCTCCTGTCTTCACCGCGTCCCCGTGCCGCCTCCCCGGCACCGCGACCGGCGGGCGCGCAGCCGCGCGGCCGCCGGGCCGCCGTCACGCGCCTTCGGATGGGTCGCATGCCTCACGCCAAACGTCAGCGTTTCCTCGCCGCGACGGCCCTGCTTCCGCTGATCCACGGGGCCGTGCTCGCGACCGTGGCGAGCCCGGCGCCGGCGCACGCGGCCTGTGCCGCGACCGCGGGCGGGACCGGCTGCGACGGGCCGGACGACGTCGCCCTCGCGAGCCCGATCGATGGTGCCGGCGGCCTCGCGACGGCCTCCCCCGGCACGCTGGGCGCGGGCGACGGCGCCCTCGTCGTCTCCGGCGGACGGCTCGACCTCGGCGGCACGACGCAGACCGTCGGCCTCGTCCGGCTGACCGGCGGCGTGATCGCCAACGGCACGCTGCGCGGCTCGGTCTACGACGTGCAGTCCGGCGCGATCGACGCCGTCCAGACCGGCGGCGCGCCGCTCGTCAAGTCCGGCGCCGGCACCGTGACGCTGTCGGGCGCCAACGACGTCTCGGGCGGCACCCGCGTCGATGCCGGCACGCTCCTGCTCGTGCCGGGCGGGCGGCTCGGGGCGTCGAACGCGGCCCTTGTCGTCCAGGGCGGCACCCTCGATCTCGGCGGCACCGCCCAGGGCGCCGGCCCGGTGGTGCTGACCGCGGGCACGATCCGCAACGGCACGCTCAGCGGGACGATCTTCGGCCTGCAGGGCGGCACCGTCGATGCGGTGCTCACGGGATCGGGCAGCCTTGTGAAGGGCGGCACCGACACCGCGGTGCTGAACCAGGCCAACACCTATGCCGGCGCCACGTCGGTGACCGGCGGCACCCTGCGTGCCGGCATCGCGAACGCACTCCCCTCGGGCAACGCGCTCCTCGTCACCGGAACGGGCATCCTCGACCTCGCCGGCTACGGCCAGACCGTCGGCGCGCTCGACGGCAACGGCCGGGTCTCGCTCGGCGGCGCGACGCTGACCACCGGCGGCAGCGGCGTTGATTCCGTGTTCTCCGGCGTCCTCGACGGCACGGCAGCCTCGTGAAGGCCGGCGCCGGCCGCCTCGACCTGACCGGCGACAGCCCGTTCTCGGGCTCCGTCACCGTCGCGGCGGGACGCCTGCGGGTGAGCGGCCATCTCGGGCAGGCCGATGTCGGCGTGGCCTCCGGGGCGGCGATCGAGGGCACGGGCACGCTCGGCGGCCTCAGTCTGCGCAGCGGCGGCCGCGCCGCGCCGGGCCTCGACGGCATCGGCACGCTGAGCGCCGACGGCAACGTCTTGTTCGAGGCCGGCTCCACCTTCCAGGTCAGGGCGGATGCCGCCGGCAACAGCGACCGCATCGGCGCCGGGGGCACCGCGACGCTGCGCGGCGGCCTCGTCGACGTGCAGGCGCAGGCCGGCGCCTACCGCGCGAACACCACCTACACGATCCTGAGCGCGGCCGGCGGCGTGGACGGGCGCTTCGCGAACGTCACGTCGAACTTCGCTTTTCTCACGCCGACGCTCGTCTACGCCGCCGACGCGGTGCAACTGCGCCTGACCCGCAACGACCTCGGCTTCGACACCGCCGGCGCGACCGTCAACGGCGTCGCTGCCGGGCGCCGCGCCCAGTCGCTCGGCGCCGGCAACGCGGTCTACGACGCTGTCGGTCCGCTCTCGACGGGGCAGGCACGCTAAGCCTTCGATGCGCTCTCGGGCGAGGTCCACGCGAGCGCGGTGACCGCGCTGGTCGAGACCGGCGCGACCGTCCGCGAGGCGATCCTCGACCGGATGCGCTGGTCGGACGGCGCCGGGCTGACCTGCACCCCCGGCAGCGTCGGCCTCGCGCCGCCGCGCGGCCAGGTCACGACCGTGCCGCTCGACGCGGTGCCGGAATGCGGCAGCGGCCTCGGCCCCGGCGGCCTCGACCAGCGCGTCGTCGGGATCTGGGGCCAGGGCTTCGGCGGCTTCGGGCGCACGGCCTCGGACGGCAACGCCGCCGCGCTCCGGCGCGACACCCGCCGGGCTCGTCATCGGCGGCGACGTCGCCGCGACCGAGGCGATCCGCGTCGGCGCCGCCGCCGGCTACACCGACACCGCCCTCGACATCCCGCTGCGCGGTTCCTCCGGCACGGTCGAGACCGGCTTCGGCTCGGTCTATGCCGGGATCGGGCTCGGCGCCCTCGATCTCCGGGTCGGCGGCCTCTACGGCGTCGGCGACACCGAGACCCGGCGCGGCGTCGCCTTCGCGGGCTTCCGTGACACGGCGCGCGCCGCCTATGGCGGCAGCGTGGCGCAGGGGTTCGGCGAGGTCGGCTACCGGATGGACCTCGACGGCCTGACGCTGGAGCCGTTCGCCGGCGGCGCGGTGATCACGGTTGCGCAGGATGCGTTCGCGGAATCCGGCGGCGCGGCGGCTTTGCGCGGTGCCGCCCGCGACACCACGCTCGCCACCGCGACGGTGGGCGTGCGGATGGAGGCGCGGATCGACGGGCTTGTCGGCGGCCTGCCGCTGCTCCTCCGCGGCCTTCTCGGGTACCGGGCCGCCTTCGGCGACATGACGCCGGCAGCCCTGCTGGCCTTCGACGCCGGCGGCGTCCAGGCCCTCACCCGCGGCGCACCGATCGACCGCGGCGCCCTCGTGCTGGAGGCCGGCCTGAGCTGGATCGTGCTGCCCGCGACCACGCTCGGCCTGTCCTATGCCGGCCAGGTCGGGGCTCGCGTCCAGGACCACGGCGCGCGGGGCAACCTCACCTACCGGTTCTGACGCCGCCGCCACCATGCGACGACGTCGTTCCACGTCGCCTCGATCCAGCGGGCGGCCTTTTCGAGCGGCACCTTCAGCCAGGGCACGTCCTGCGCCAGGAGCGCCAGCCCGAGCGGCAGCATCCACAGGCCGAGCACCGGCAGGATCGAGAAGATCCCGCCGAGGATGAACAGGAACGCGGCGGCGAGCCGCAGCCAGATCCGCGAGGGCTCGCGCAGCCAGTCGACGGCGCGCCTCAAGCGGTCGGGCAGTTTCTGTGAGAGGCGCGTGACCCGCGCGTCCCAGTCCTTGGCGGTCGGTTGCATGCGACGGGAACGCGCCACGGGCGGAAAACGCTCCGGCTGGCCTCGCCCCCGGCCGGCCTGTTAAGAGGCTCCCCGACGGGCGGCCCGACAGAGGCTCGGCCCGACGGAGGACCGATGCCTCGCTACCTTCTCCCCATCGCCGGAGCCGTGCTGATCGCCATGACCATTGCCGCCAACGCCGACTACACCACCCTGCCGTCCGGCCTGAAGTATCAGGACGAGGTCGTCGGCACCGGTCCCGAGCCGAAGGCCGGCCAGAAGGTGACCGTGCAATATACCGGCTGGCTGGACGAGGCCGGCAAGAAAGGCAAGAAGTTCGATTCCTCGCGCGACCGCAACCAGCCCTTCACCTTCACGCTCGGCGCCGGCCAGGTGATCCAGGGCTGGGACCTCGGCGTCGCCACCATGAAGACCGGGGGCAAGCGCACCCTGGTGATCCCGGCCGAGCTCGGCTACGGCGCCCGCGGCGCCGGCGGCCTCATCCCGCCCGGCGCGACGCTGATCTTCGACGTCGAGCTTCTGGGCGCGAAGTAACGTCCCGGCTGCGCGAACGCGAAAGTCCCGAAAGAATGCTGTTCGCGCAGCTCCCCGACGACCTGTTCCGGCCGCTGGCCGCGCCGAGCCGGGCCTTCAACGCGGCCCTGCTGCTGCACCTGCACCGCCGGGTCATGGGCGCGAGCCCGGACCCGGTGCGCAAGGGGGACCTGCTGGCCGCGATCGGCGACTTCTCCGCCGACTGGGCGCTCGCCGAACAATCGGACGACGAGCCGGTGCCGACCGATCTGGTCGAGCGCCGCTCGGCCCTCTACCGGCGCTTCCTCGACGCCGGCTGGCTGATCGAGCGGCGCGAGCGTTACGTGTCGGTGGTCGATTTCGACCCCGAGGCGCGGCTGCTGCTCGACGAGCTGTCGCGGATCGAGCGGGGCGAGACCCGCTCCTACGGCGGCGCGATCCTCGACGTGCTCGGCAGCCTGGAGAGCGCGATCGCCAACCCCGGCGACCGCTCCGAGGCGCTGGGCAACGCGGCGCGCGCGGCGCGGGCCTTCCTCGGCCACGTGCGGGGGCTGGCCGGCGCGATGCGCAAGATCGAGGCGCGCATCCTCCGCGAGGCGGACATGCGCGCGGCCTTCCGCCTGTACTTCGAGGACTTCGTCGCGCGCCACCTGATCAGCGACTACCGCACGCTGCACACCCGCTTCAACCCGTTCCGCTTCCGCTCGGCGATCGTGCGCGAGGCGGGCCGGGCGCTGCGCGACCCGCTGCTGATCCGGGCGCTGGCCGCGGGCATCCTCCGCGAGGGCCGCGCCGCCGACGCGACGGCCGCCGAGCGCGCGGCGCGCGGCGACCTCGCGCAGATCCTGTCGATCTTCGAGGGCCTCGACCGCCACCTCGACGCGGTCGACGACGTGGTCGCGCGGATGGAGCGGCGGATCGCGGCGGCCCTGCGATCCATGGACCGGCCGGATTCGGACGGCATCGCGCGCACCGCCGCGGCGCTCCGCGCGGTCGGCGCGGCCGCGGAGCCGCCGGACGTGGCACCCGCGATCTCGCTGCTGCGCCCGCCGATCGGCCCGGCCCACCTCGCGGCGCCGCGCGGGCGCAAGGTCCCGATCGAGGCCGAGGCCCTGCCGGAGCTGCGCGCCGACCCGGCGATCGAGGCCCTCGTCGCGGCCAAGGCCGCCTTCCGCCGCCGCACCACCGTGACGCCGGAGACGATGGCCGCCTTCCTCGACCGGCATCTCGGGCCCGACGGCACCCTGCGCGGTTCCGAGGTCGTGGTGACGGATGTCGACGCGTTCGTGGTTTTCCAGCGCCTGCGCGAGATCGACGTGCTGTTCGAGGGCGGACTAGCCGGCCGCTACGCCGTCGCGCGCGCGGAAGGGTGCGCGGAAGGGTGCGCGGGAGGCCGCGTGTCGAACGGCTGGCTCGACTGCCCGGACTTCACGATCCGCCGGACGGCCGGGGACGCACCCCGCGGCCGGCATGCTTGAGCCGTTCCGCGGCATCGTCGACGGCGACGAGCCGCCGCCGCCCGGGGCGCGGGCGCCCGACGCGGAGGAACTGACCCGGGCGCTCGCCGTATTGCTCAAGGCCCAGGTGATCTACGTAAACACCCCCGGCATCGGCCGCAGCTACGAGCTTGCCCGGCACTACGCCCCGTTCTTTTCCGACTACTTCGCCTGCCTCGGCTACGCGCTCGCCGTCTCGCACCGCGACCAGATGGTCTCGCTGACGCTTCAAGCGGATGGGCCGCGCCACGACATCGCCGCCGAGCGCCTGCGCAAGGACGAGACCTTGGTGCTGCTGGCGCTGCGGCTCGCCTACGAGGAGGGCCTGCGCGACCACCGCGTCTCCACCAACGGCGTGCTCGATTGCACCACCGACGACCTCGCCGAGCGCATCCGCACCGCCGCCCGCAGCGATCCGCCCGAGGAGGCGCGGCTGATCGAGATCCTGCGGCTGTTCGCGCGCCGCGGCGCCCTGCGGCTGGGCGAGCGCGACCGGACCGAGCGCGTCACCCCGCTCGGCGTGCTGCCCGGCATCCTCGTGCTCGCCTCCGATGCGTGGCTCGAACGCCTGCGGGCCTGGTCGGACGCCGCCGAGGGCTGACGCCCGGCCCGGTGCCCGCCTTTGTCCCGATCGCGCCGGCCGGACGCCCCGCGGCGGCGGGCGTGGCGTGGGCGCCCTTGCGTCTCCCGGCGCCTGCGGCCAACTGGGCGCCCTCGCATCCCTTCGGACGGACCCGAGCCCGGTGTACCGCCTCACCGACATCGCCCTCTCGAACTGGTACCTCGTCCGGCGCGAGCAGATCCGCATCCGCGGCGCGACGGCGCTCGTCGGCCCGACGGGGGCGGGCAAGTCGACGATCTTCGACGCCGTCGGCACCGTGCTCGCCGGCAACAACGCCAGCCGTCTTGCGCTGAACGCCTCCGCCTCGGGCCGCAGCGCCCGCACCGTGCGCGATTACTGCCTCGGCTGGATCAGCGACCCGGCCGAGGGCGGACGCCCGACGCGGGAGGCGTGCGAGACCGTCATCGCCCTCGTCTTCGAGAACGCGATGAGCGGCCGCATCGTCTCCTTCGGGCTGGCGCTGGCGGCGCGCGCCACCGACCCGAAGGAGGAGGTGCTCTCCCGCTTCATCGCCACCGGCCACCGCTTCGAGGTCGGCGACTACCGCCGCACCACCCCGGAGGGCAGCTTCACCGCGCCCTGGGCCGAGATCGCCGGGCACCTCCGCGCGCGGGCCGAGCGGTTCGAGGAGTTCCGCGCGTCGGGCGAGCGTTTCACGGCGGAGGTGCTGGCCACGCTGCGCGAGGGCGCGCCGGCGCCCGATCCGCGCCACTTCCTGCGCACCTTCTCGAACGCCGTCGCGTTCAAGCCGATCTTCGATTCGAGCGCCTTCGTGCGCGGCTTCGTCCTCGATCCCGAGCCCCTCGACGTGGCCCGCGTGCGCCAGTCGGTCGAGAACTGGCGCCGGCTGCTGGAGACGATCGCGGAGCTGGAGGCCAAGCTCGTCCGGCTCGGACGCCTCGCGGCGCGCTACGAAGCCTGGGCCGACGGGGTGCTCGCCGCCGGCCTCCACGAGGCCCGCGCCGCGAGCGCCGAGCTGCGGCGGCGCTGCCACGACCTCGTCGTCCTCCGCGGCCGCCTGCGGGCGGGCGCCGACGCGCTGCGCATCGCCCGCGCGAGCGTGGCCACGAGCCGCGGCTTCGTCCGCGAGATCGACGGCGAGATCGCGGAGAAGAAGGCGCTGGTCGTCGGCGCAGCCGGCGACGGCCGGCTCGCCGCCGCGACCCTCGGCCTGTCGATGCTGGAGCGCGACCGGCGCGACCTCGCCGGGCGCGTGGCCGACCTCGTCGGCCTGGTCGGGCAGATGGGCAAGCTCGACGCCGTCGCCCCGGTGCTGCGGCAGGTGGCGCCCCAGGCGGCGCGGCTGGCCGAGGCCTGCGCCCGCTCCGGCCTGCGCCGCGAGGCGCCGCCCGAGGAGACCCTGTGCGCCGACGGCCCCCTCCCCGCCCTGATCGAGGGCCTCCTACGGCTGCCGGACTTCGACGAGGCGCTGGACCGCGCCGCCGAGGACACGGCGTTGAAGGCCCGCGCGCAGGAGGCGCAGGCCGAGCGTTCGGCCCCCGCCCCGGCCGCGGGCCATGGGGCGCGGCTCTCGTCCGACACCCTGGCCTTCCGGACCGAACTGGCGCGGCGCAACATCGACGCGGTGCCGGTCTGCGAGCTTGCCGAGATCGTCGATCCGCACTGGGGCCCGGCGCTCGAGGGCCTGCTCGGCCGGGCGCGCGAGGCGCTGGTGGTGCCGCCCGACCGCCTGGAAGAGGCGCTCGGCGTGCTTCAGGGCAACCGCGACCGGTTCAGCCGCTGCATCCTGGTGAAGACCACCGACACCGCGCAGCAGCGGGCGCCGCGCTTCGACGACGGGCCGCTCTCGGTGATCGAGACCGACGATCCCCACGCCGCCGCCTTCCTCGGGGTGCGCCTCGGCGGCTACGACCTCGCCCGCGACGACGCCGAGCTGAGGCGGATGAGCCGCGCCGTGGCGCCGAGCGGGCGCACCACCGCCGGGATGGCCTATTCGGTGACCCGCTCGGTCGACCTGCTGATGACCCGCGGGCTGCGCGGGCCCACCGCCGAGGGCCGCCGCAACCACGAGGCGGCGGTGACGCAAGCCAAGCGCCTGCGCGACGAGGCCGTGGTCCTGCGGGAAGCCGCGCGCATTGCGGCCGCGATCCGGGCGCGGATCGCCCGCGGTATCGAGGATTGCGATGCGTTGCGCGACGAGGTCGACGGCCTGGAGGGCCGGCGCCGGACGCTCGGCACCGAGCGCGCGGCGATCGAGGGGCGCGACACCGCGGGGCTCGCCGAGGCGATCCGGGCGCTCGCCACCGAGCGCATCGCGTACTTACGCGAACTCTCGGAGGTGCTGGAGCCGAAGCTCGACGGCCTGCTCGCCGAGGAAGCCGGGCTGAGGGCGCGCCTCGCTGCCGGCCGCGAGGCGGCGCGGGCGGCCTTCGCGGCGCGGCGCGGCGCGCTGCACCGCTTGGCCGGCGGAGACGGCTTGCGCATCCGCCTGCTGCGCGGGGAGACGGCCGCGCCCGCGGTCGCGATCCGGGCCGAGCTGATCGGTCTGGACGCGAAGGCGATCTCGGCCGCGGCATCGGCGGAAAGAAGCCTCGCGCAGGAGGCCGCGGAGCGCGCGCGCTCCCACGGGCGCGCCGCCGAGCGCGATCTCGCCGAGTACTGCGCCCAGTGGCGGATCGACAACCCGCTCGGGCGCGGCGACGGCGGCCGGGCCGACCAGTCCGCGACGCTGGGCTACGCCTGGGTCCGGCGCGAGCACGACGCGGTCGCGGGGCACGAATTGCGCCGCTACCGCGTCCAGGCCGAGCGGGCGACCGACGAGATGCGCCGCCTGATGACCGAGGACCTGCTGACGCGGCTCGCCGACAAGTTCGAGCGCGCGCGCGCGCGGCTCGACGCCCTCAACGAGCGGCTCTCGACCCAGCGGTTCACCGGCCAGACCTACGCCTTCGAGGCGGTGGTCGACCGCCGCTACGCCGCGGTCCACGCGCTCGCCACCGCCGTCGCGCGCTCGCCGGACGCAGGCCAGGCGCTGCTGCCCACCGACGGCGAGGGGCCGATGGCGGCGGCGCTCGCCGAGGTCACGGCGCTGATCGCCGGCGCCGAGGACGCCGCGCGGCTCGCCGACTACCGCAACTACTTCGTCTACGAGATCGGGATGCGGGACGCGGCCGGCAACCGCACCACCATGTCGAGCCGGGCGCTGCGCGGATCGGGCGGCGAGGCGCAGGCGCCGTTCTACGTGGCGATCGCCGCCTCGCTCGCCAGCGCGTATTATCCCGGCGACCGGCCGGGCGACGAGAACCCGGGCTTCGGCCTGTGCCTGCTCGACGAGGCGTTCTCGAAGCTCGACGTGCGCAACAGCCAGGCGCTGGTCGACCTCTACGCCGCCTGGGGCCTGCAACTCCTGATCGCGGCGCCCGAGGACAAGCGCACCACGCTTACCGAGGTGATGGACACCATCGTCACCGTCTACAAGAGCCCGGACCTCGCCTCGG
>NZ_CAXTHR010000113.1:0-13628 GCF_964244095.1 uncultured Methylobacterium sp.
CACGGCGCCGGAAGGGCAGCTATTACGGGCCGTTCGCCAGCGTCTGGGCGGTCAACCGGACGGTGAACGCCCTGCAGCGCGCCTTCCTGCTGCGCACCTGCACCGACAGCTACTACGAGAACCGCACCCGGCCCTGCCTGCTCTACCAGATCAAGCGTTGCTCCGGCCCCTGCACCGGCGAGATCTCGCTTCCCGACTATGCCGGCATGGCCGAATCGGCCAAGACCTTCCTCGCCGGCAAGTCGAACGCGGTCAAGGACCGGATGCGCGCCGAGATGCAGGAAGCCTCCGACGCGATGGCGTTCGAGCGCGCCGCGCGCTTCCGCGACCGGATCAGCGCGCTCTCGGCGATCCAGGGCGCGCAAGGGGTCAACACTCAAGGGGTCGAGGAGGCCGACGTGTTCGCGCTGGACGAGCAGGCCGGGCAGTTCTGCATCGAGGTGTTCTTCTTCCGCAACTTCCAGAACTGGGGCAACCGCGCCTACTTCCCCAAGGCCGACCGCTCCATGAGCCCGGACGAGGTGCTGGGCTCGTTCATCGGCCAGTTCTACGACGCGATGCCGGCGCCCCGCGTGGTGCTGACGAGCCACGCGGTGGAGGATGCCGAACTCGTGGCCGCCGCGCTCTCCAGCCGGGTCGCGTACCGGGTCGAGCTGCACCAGCCGCAGCGCGGCGAGCGCAAGGCGCTGGTCGCCTACGCGCAGCGCAACGCCAGGGAGGCGCTCGGCCGGCGGCTCGCCGACACCGCCTCGCAGGGCAAGCTGCTGGTCGCGCTCGGCCAGGCCTTCGCCCTGGAGCGGACGCCGCGCCGGATCGAGGTCTACGACAACTCGCACATCTCGGGCACGAACGCGGTGGGCGGGATGGTGGTCGCGGGGCCTGCCGGCTTCATGAAGACGCATTACCGCACCTTCAACATCAAGTCCGAGGAGCTGATTCCGGGCGACGATTACGGGATGATGCGCGAGGTGCTGCAGCGCCGCTTCAAGCGCCTCGTCAAGGAGGCGCCGCGCACCGTCGCCGAGGCGGCCGCCGCCGCGGCGGACGGCGCCGCACCGGAGCCGGTGCCCGAGGCGGTCGAGGATGCCGAGGGCTTTCCGGCCTGGCCCGACCTCGTGCTGATCGACGGCGGCAAGGGCCAGCTCGACGCCGCGCGCAAGGCCCTGGACGAGATCGGCGTCGCCGACGTGGCGCTCGTGGGCATCGCCAAGGGCCGCGACCGCGACGCCGGCCGCGAGACCTTCTTCATCCCCGGCCGCCCGGCCTTCAAGCTGCCGCCGCGCGACCCGACCCTGTACTTCGTGCAGCGCCTGCGCGACGAGGCGCACCGCTTCGCGATCGGCAGCCACCGGGCCAAGCGCAAGCGCGAGCTGGTGCGGAACCCCCTCGACGAGATCGCCGGCATCGGCCCGAGCCGCAAGCGCGCGCTCCTGCACCAATTCGGCACCGTCAAGGCGATCGAGCGCGCGGCGTTCGAGGACCTGGCCAGGACGCCGGGCGTCAACGCCGCCACCGCGCGGGCGGTCTACGATTTCTTTCATGCAGGGGGCTGAGGCGTGACCGACGGGCCGGAGCGGTTGACGCTCGGCAAGACGCGTGATTTCACCGCGCCGATGAATGCCGTCCTCCCCCGACGCCGGTCGCAGGCCTGGACGCTCGCGAACTGCCTGACCTACGGCCGGCTCGTGGCCGTGCCGGTGATGGTGGCGCTGCTGTTCTGGCCCGACGCGGTGACGACCCGCTTCACGGCGCTCGCGGTCTTCGTGGTCGCCGGGATCACCGACTACCTCGACGGCTACGTCGCGCGCACCTACGCGCAGAGCTCGGCGCTCGGGCGCATGCTCGACCCGATCGCCGACAAGCTGCTGGTCGCCGCCTGCCTGCTGATGCTGGTGGCCGACCGCACCATCGTCGGCGCCTCGGTCTGGGCGGCGATCGTCATCCTGTGCCGCGAGGTGCTGGTCTCGGGGCTTCGCGAGTACCTCGCCGAGCTGAAGGTCGGCCTGCCGGTGAGCCGGGTCGCCAAGTGGAAGACGGCGGTGCAGCTCGTGGCGCTCGGCTTCCTCGTCGCGGGCCCCGCCGGCGAGACGATCCTGCCGGGCACGGAGCGGATCGGCCTCGTGCTGCTCTGGCTCGCGGCGGCGCTCACCCTGTGGACCGGCTGGGACTACATGCGCGCCGGCATCAAGCACGTCATCGACGACCCGCGGTAGCGGTCGCGGACAGACCGAGGACGCCGCAGAGATGAAGCTCGTCTACTTCGCCTGGGTGCGCGAGCGCATCGGCCGGCCCGAGGAGGTCCTCACGCCGCCCTCTGAGGTGGCGACGGTCGCCGACCTGATCGGCTGGCTCAAGGGGCGGGGCGAGGAATACGCCTACGCCTTCGAGGATGCCGGCATCGTCCGTGCGGCGATCGACAAGGTCCACGCCAAGCCCGATGCGCCGATCGCGGGCGCACGCGAGATCGCGTTCTTCCCCCCGATGACGGGCGGTTAAGGTCGCAGCGAACGGCACCGCCTTCGGACGCGGGTTATTGCGTCCTTGCCCGGTCCACCACCGCGCGGGCGGCGGAAAAGGCCTCGTTGGCGTCGAGATGGGTGGTGTCGAGCAGCACCGCGTCGGCGGCGGCCCTGAGCGGCGCGGTTGTGCGGGCCGCATCGCGCGCATCGCGCGCCTCGATGTCGGCCAGGATCGCCGCCAGCGTCGTGTCCTCGCCGCGGTCCGCGAGTTCGCGGTGGCGGCGGCGTGCGCGCTCGGCGGCGGCGGCGGTGATGAACAGTTTTACCCGCGCGTCGGGACAGACCACGGTGCCGATGTCGCGCCCGTCCAGCACCGCGCCGGCGCTCGTCCCGGCGAAGCGTTGCTGCCACGCCAGCAACGCCGCGCGGACCGCCGGCACCGCCGAGATGCGCGAGGCCGCCTCCCCCATCGCCCGCTCGCGCAGGCGCGGGTCGGCGAGGCGGTCGGCGATCAGGCCGGCGGCCGCGCGGGCGGCGGCCGCCGCGTCGTCCAGCGACGCGCCCGCATCGATGAGCGTCAGCGCCACGCCGCGGTAGAGCAGGCCGGTGTCGAGATGCGGCAGGCCATAATGCCCGGCGAGGCGCCGGGCGAGCGTGCCCTTGCCCGACGCCGCCGGCCCGTCGATGGCGATGACCATCGGCATCGGGCTAGCCTCCGATGCGAGCGCCGAGCGCCCGCATCGTCGGCAGGAAGCTCGGGAAGCTCGTGGCGATCATCGCGCCGTCGTCGACGGTGACGGCATCGCGCGTCGCGAGACCCATCACCAGGAACGCCATCGCGATGCGATGGTCGAGGTGCGTCGCCACCGTGCCGCCGCCCCGCGGCGGGCTGCCTTCGCCGTGGACGATCAGGTCGTCGCCTTCGATCAGGTGCGCGACGCCGTTGACCCGCAGGCCGGCGGCGACCGCGGCGAGGCGATCCGATTCCTTCACCCGCAATTCGTGCAGGCCCTTCATCCGCGTGGTGCCCTCGGCGAAGGCGGCCGCGACCGCGAGCACCGGGTACTCGTCGATCATCGCCGGCGCCCGCTCGGCCGGCACGACGACGCCCTTGAGCCGGCTCGCGCGGACGCGCAGGTCCGCGACGGTCTCGCCGCCCTCCTCGCGCTCGCGCAGGCGCTCGATGTCGGCGCCCATCTCGATCAGGGTGGCGATCAGCCCGGTGCGCAGGGGGTTCATCATCACGGCCTCGATCGTGATCTCCGAGCCCGGCACGATCAGCGCCGCGACCAGCGGGAACGCGGCCGAGGAGGGATCGGCCGGCACCGCCACGCCGGTGCCGCGCAGCGTCGGCTGGCCGGTGAGCGCGACCGCGCGGCCGTGCCCGTCCGGCCCGTGCGGGGTCACCGAGACCTCGGCGCCGAACAGGCGCAGCATCCGCTCGGTGTGGTCGCGGGTGGCGGCGGCCTCGATCACCGTCGTGGTGCCCGGCGCGTTGAGGCCGGCGAGCAGCACCGCCGACTTGATCTGCGCCGAGGCGGCCGGCGTCGCGTAGGTGATCGGGATCGCCTCGCGCGGGCCCCGCAGCGTCAGCGGCACGCGGCCGCCCTCGGCCTCGGCGAGCACCTGCGTGCCCATCAGGCGCAGCGGGTCGAGGATGCGGCGCATCGGCCGCGAGCGCAGGGACGCGTCGCCGTCGAAGGTCGCGGTGACGGGCTGGCCGCCGACGACGCCCATCATCAGCCGCGAGCCGGTGCCGGCATTGCCGAAATCGAGGGTTTCGGACGGGTCGCCGAGGCCGCCGATGCCGACGCCGCGCACCACCCAGCGCCCCTCCCCCAGCCGCTCCATGCCCGCCCCGAGCGCCCGGGCGGCGGCGGCGGTGCGCAGCACGTCGTCGCCCTCCAGCAGGCCCTCCACCCGCGTCTCGCCGATCGCGAGCAGGCCGAGGATCATCGCCCGGTGCGAGATCGACTTGTCGCCGGGCGGGCGCAGGCGCCCGCGCAAGGGCGCGCCGGACGCGGCGGAGAGCGGGGTCGGCTCGGAATCGTGCGGCACGGGCAGGAAGCTTCGCAAGGGAACGTCGCGCGGCGACGTCGAGGGGGCCGGAGCACCGGGGGCCTTCGCGCCGCAACCGCGCCGCGCGGGCTCATGCGGGGGATCGGTTATCACGCGCGGTCCCGCCCGTCATCCGATCCGCGCCGCTACCGAAGCCGAGCCGGCGCGAAGAGTTCCGGCGATCGCGAGAAAGGGGGTTGAGTCGCGGCCGCGGCCCGCCTATAGAACCGCCCTCGCCGGCCGCCATCGCCGACCGGCGCCGGACCACCGCGGCACACCAGGGCCGCGGCGGATGAGCGTGGGGCCTTAGCTCAGCTGGGAGAGCGCTTCCATGGCATGGAAGAGGTCATCGGTTCGATCCCGTTAGGCTCCACCATCCTCCCCTTCGTTCTCCTTTTCCTGCCGCGACATCCGCATGCACCGGCCGGCCGGCGGCGCCTATCGCGGGTCCGGGCCCCGCTGCGTCCAGTATGGGTCCTCCTCCCGCTTGCGATGGCGATGATCGGTTCGGTGCGTCCCGTCTCGGCCGACGCCGCGCTCCCTGCCGACCCGGCGCCCGAGCTGATCGAGACCCTTCAGGCCCGCATCCTATCCGGCCACAGCGCCACCGCCGTGCTCGAAGCGTGGTGCGCCGAGCGCGGCCTCGCCGCCGAGGCACGCCTCGTCGCCCGCCGCGTCGCGAGCCCCGACAAACCCCTCGGCGCGGTCCGGCGCCTGCGGCTCGCGCTGGCTCCCGACGAGGTCGTCCGCTATCGACGGGTCCGGCTCGCCTGCGGTGACCACGTCCTGTCGGAGGCCGACAACTGGTACGTGCCCGGCCGTCTCACCCCCGCCATGAACGCGGCGCTCGACGAGACCGAGGCGCCGTTCGGCCGGGTCGTGCGTCCCCTCGAACCGACCCGGCGCAACGTTGCGCTCCGTCCGCTCCGCGAGCCCGGCGCCGGGCAGCCCGGCCCGGCCGACCCGCTGTTCGCGGTCGACGCCGTGCTCGCCACCGGCGCCGGGCTGCCGTTCTGCGAGGTCGCCGAGACCTATCTCGGGGCGGTGCTCGGGCGCGGGCCCTGGCGCCGCTGAGCCCGCTCGGTGGCGGGTTGCGGCGGCGGCCCCGCGGCGGCTATCTCCCGCCCGAACGCCCGAGGGACCGCCCGTGAGCCTGAGAACCGTTTCCTGCCCCGCCCTCCTCGCCCTCTGCCTCGCAGGCAGCGCCGTGCAGGCGCAGGCCGGCGACCCGGCGGGACTCTGGCTCACCGAGACGGGGGACTCGAAGGTGCGGCTGTCGCGCTGCGGCGCCGGCTATTGCGGCACCCTCGTCAGCACCGCCGGCCGGGGGTTGGATGCCAACAACCCCGATCCGGCGCTGCGCACGCGCAGCGTCGTCGGCGTACAGATCGTCAGCGCGACGAGCGCCACCGCGGACGGCTATTCCGGCACGCTCTACAACCCGAAGGACGGCAAGACCTATTCCGGCTCGCTCAGGATGACCGGGCCGGACGCAATCGAGGTCTCGGGCTGCGTGATGAGCGTGTTCTGCAAGCGCCAGACCTGGAAGCGGGCGGGCTGAGGCTTCACCCCGCCGCCACCGCCTCGGTGATCGCATCGAGCGCCGCCTGCGCGCCCGCGCCGTCGGGCCCGCCGGCCTGAGCCATGTCGCGGCGCCCGCCGCCGCCCTTGCCGCCGAGGGGGCCGGCGCCGGCCCTGACCAGGGCTACGGCGTCGTAGCGCCCGGTGAGGTCGGGGGTGACGCCGACCACGAGGCCGGCCTTGCCGTCGGCGCCGATCCCGACGATCGCGACGATGCCGGAGCCGAGCTTCTGTTTGCCGGCATCCGCCAGGCTCTTGAGGTCGCGCATCTCGACCCCTGCGATCGCCCGTGCCATCAGCTTGATGCCCGCGACCTCGCAGGCCTCGTCGCCACCCGCCGCGCCGCCCCCCATCGCGAGCTTCCGGCGCAGGTCCGAGACCTCGCGCTCCATCCGGCGGCGATCCTCGATCAGGCCGGCGAGCCGGTCCGACACCTCCGCCACCGGCGCCCTGAGCTGGGAGGCCAGCGCGCCGAGCGTGCGGCTCTCCTCGGCCCGGTGGCGGCGCGCGGCGTCGGCGGTCATCGCCTCGATGCGGCGCACGCCTGCGCCGACCGCGCTCTCCCCCAGGATCGTGATGATGCCGATGTCCCCTGTCCGGGCGGCGTGCGTGCCGCCGCAGAGCTCGATGGAGAAATGCGGCAGGCGCCCGGTCCCGGTCTCGGTGCCGGCCTCGTCCACCGGCCGGCCCATCGAGACGACGCGGACCTCCTCACCGTACTTCTCGCCGAACAGGGCGCGCGCGCCGGATTCGATCGCCTCGTCCACCGCCATCAGCTTGGTGACGATCGCGCCGTTCTGGAGCAGCACCGCGTTGGCGATGTCCTCGACGCGGGCGAGTTCCGCCGGCTCGATCGGCTTCGGGTGGCTGATGTCGAAGCGCAGGCGCTCGGGGGCGACCAGCGAGCCCTTCTGCGCGACGTGGTCGCCGAGCACCTGCCGCAGCGCCTCGTGCAGGAGGTGGGTGGCGGAGTGGTTGGCGCGGATCGCGGCTCGGCGGGCGTGATCGACCTTCAGCTCAACCGCCTGGGCCAGGCTCAGGGTCCCCGCCTCCACGGTGACGTGGTGGACGAACAGGTCGCCGAGCTTCTTCTCGGTGCCGGTGACGCGGGCCCTGAGGCCGGGCGCGGCGACCACGCCGGTGTCGCCGACCTGACCGCCGGACTCGGCGTAGAACGGCGTCTGGTTGACGAGCAGCAGCCCGCTCTCGCCGGCCGTCACGGCCTCGACCTCGGCGCCCTCGCGCAGCAAAGCCGTGACGACGCCCTCGGCGGCTTCGCTCGCGTAGCCGAGGAACTCGGTGGGGCCGGCGCGGTCCTTCACCGAAAACCACACCGTCTCGGTCGCGGCCTCGCCGGAGCCCTGCCACGCTGCGCGCGCCGCCTGCCGCTGGCGCTCCATCGCGAGCCCGAACGCGTCGGTGTCGACGCCGATGCCGCGGACCTTGAGCGCGTCCTGCGTCAGGTCGAGGGGGAAGCCGTAGGTGTCGTAGAGGGTGAAGGCCGTCTCGCCGTCGAGCTTCTGTCCGGCCGCGAGGTCGCGGGTCTCGGCGTCGAGGATCGCCAGCCCGCGTTCCAGGGTGCGGCGGAAGCGGGTCTCCTCCAGGCGCAGCGTCTCGGAAATGAGGCTCTCCGCGCGCACCAGTTCGGGATAGGCCCGCCCCATCTCGCGCACCAGCGTAGGCACGAGGCGGAACATCGCCGGCTCGCGCGAGCCCAGGAGTTCGAGGTGGCGCATGGCGCGGCGCAGGATGCGGCGCAGCACGTAGCCGCGGCCCTCGTTGCCCGGCAGCACGCCGTCGGCGATCAGGAAGCTGCCGGCGCGCAGGTGGTCGGCGATCACCCGGTAGGAAGCGACGTTCGATGCCTGCGGCGGCCGCCCGACGGCGTGGGACACCGCATCGATCAGCGCACGGAACAGGTCGGTCTCGTAGTTCGAGGTGACGCCCTGGAGGATCGCGGCCATGCGCTCCAGGCCCAGGCCGGTGTCGATCGAAGGACGCGGCAGGACCAGCCGGTTGCCCGGCTCGACCTGCTCGTACTGCATGAACACGAGGTTCCAGAATTCGAGGAAGCGGTCGCCGTCCTCGTCCGGCGAGCCGGGCGGGCCGCCGGCGAGCCCCGGCCCCTGGTCGATGAAGATCTCCGAGCACGGCCCGCACGGGCCGGTATCGCCCATCTGCCAGAAGTTGTCCGACGTGCCGATGCGGATGATCCGGTCGTCGGAGAACCCGGCGATCTTCCGCCACAGCGTGGCCGCCTCGTCGTCGTCGGCATAGACCGTGACGAGCAGGCGGTCCGGCTTCAGGCCGAACTCCTTCGTGATGAGGGTCCAGGCCAGCTCGATCGCCTGCGGCTTGAAGTAGTCGCCGAAGGAGAAGTTGCCGAGCATCTCGAAGAAGGTGTGGTGGCGCGCGGTGTAGCCGACGTTGTCGAGGTCGTTGTGCTTGCCGCCGGCCCGGACGCATTTCTGCGCAGTGGTCGCCTTCGCGTAGGGGCGCTTCTCGACGCCGGTGAACACGTTCTTGAACTGTACCATCCCGGCGTTGGTGAACATCAGCGTCGGGTCGTTTTTCGGCACCAGCGACGACGAGGGCACGACCGCGTGCCCCGCGCCCGCGAAGTAGTCGAGGAAGGCCGACCGGATCTCGTTGACGCCGCTCATCGGATAACTCTGTGCTGGGCCGGGCTTTTTCATGCGACGACGAACGGCTGCGCGGGCCGTCCGTCGTCAAGAGCGCCCTCTTAAGGAGGGACGCGGCGCAAGTCACGGGTGCTTCACGGCGACGGTTCCGGCGTGCCGCGGCGGAACGGCCGGTCCGTCGCCGGGTCGGCCCAACCTCGGCCGTGTTGTCGCCACATCTGTCAAGCCAGATCGGGCGGTGGCGCCGTCGTCGGCGCGGAAACGGGATCTTCGAGTCGCACATGCAGGGCCGCACCGCCGGATCGTCTCGCAAGGCTACGAACATCGCCAACCCTGTCGCGAAAGGCCGCTTCGGGGCCGGTGCGTGCGACTGCATCACCCTGTCCAACCCGGTCGGGCGCGGTCATGGCAGCCGCCCGGCGCTCGCCCGCTCGGTCCTGTCGATGTCGCTGTTCGCCGGGGCCCTGAGCGCCCTGCTGATCGGGTCGGGCGTCGAGCTCGGCAAGATCGGCCTGGAGCAGGCGGTGTCCTCGGCGCAGGCGGCCACCGAGATCCCGATGCCGCGTCCGCGCATCCAGGCGAGCGCGATGCCGGCGCCGGCCGCCGAGACGTCGATGGTGCTGCGCGCCTCCTCCGCCTTCGCCGCGGTCCACGACCTCGACACGGAACTCGGCTCGAACGCCGTCGACCGGGTCTCCTACGACGTCCTGCTCTCCGCGAGCGCCGGCGGCGACCCGAACGACGTCCTTCAATTCGGGCCGATGAAGATCCGGCGCCACCTCGTCCAGACCATCGTGCGCGCGGCCCAAGCCGTGCAGACCGATCCCGTCCTGCTGATGGCGGTCGCCGACAAGGAATCGAGCTTCATCACCGCCGTGCAGGCCAAGACCTCGTCGGCGACCGGCCTGTACCAGTTCATCGAGCGGACCTGGCTCGGCTGCGTGCGCGACTTCGGGCCGCGATACGGCCTGGAGAAGGACGCCGCGCTGATCGTGGCCGACGCCAACGACCGCCCGTCGGTGGCCGAGCCCGCCGAGCGCACCCGCATCCTCGAACTGCGCCGCGACCCCTACCTGTCGGCGCTGATGGCCGGCGAGATGCTGAAGCGCGACGCCGCGCGGATCGCCCTGCGGATCGGGCGCGAGCTGTCGCTCGGCGAGGTCTACCTCGCCCACTTCCTCGGACCGGACGACGCGGAGTCGTTCCTCGCCAAGGTCGTGGACAAGCCGGGCGCCGCCGCGGCCCAGCTCCTGCCGGGGCCGGCGCGGGCCAACCGCACGATCTTCTTCTCGGCCGAGCGCGGCCGCCGCAAGAAGGCCGCGAGCCTGTCCGTCGCCCAGGTCCACGAGAAGTTCGAGGCGATGATGAGCGCCCGCGGCGCGCGCTACCGCGACGTCCGCGCGGTGTCCGGCGTGCTGGCCTACGCCGACGCGGACGCCGCCCCGTAGGCGGATGCGGCGGGCTGAATCGTCGGCCGCGCGCAACTGACGGCGCTTTCCCGACTTCCTTCCTCGAGCGATCCCGCATCCGCGGCACGCGCGGCGAACGATTGCGGGGGCCGTTCTTGACGAAACCGATCCGCCACCGGCCCATCGACACCCTGAGCCCCGACATCCCGCTCGACCGGATCGGGGAGACGTTGGCGTCGTTCTACGACAGCCTCGTCTCCGAGGGCGTTCCCGAGCACCTGGCCGTGCTCGTGCGCAAGGTCCGGCAATCGGAGGCCGATGCCGCGGCCGCCGCCGAACCGCCCGCGGCCGCGCCGCGCCGCGCGCGCGTCGCCCTCGTCGTCGAGGACGATCCCGGGGTCCGTGCGCTGGCCGAGGCGTTGCTCGAGGAGAGCGAACTCTCCGTCGTCGGCTGCGACAGCGCCGAGGCGGCGCTTGCGGTGCTGCAGGCGCGGGGCGGCGAGGTCGCCCTGGTCTTCGCCGACATCCGCCTCGCCGGCGCGATGGACGGCCTGCAACTCGCCCACGCCGTGGCGACCCTGTGGCCGCGCGCACGGCTCGTCGTCACCTCCGGCCACTGCGTCGGCCGGCCGGAGATCCCCCCCGAAGCGGTCTTCATCCAGAAGCCGTGGCGGCCCTTCCAGGTGCTGGTGGAGGCCGAGCGCGCGACGCTCCAACCGGCACCGCCGGTCGCCTGACCGCGGACGGGTCCGGCTCCCTGCCGGCTCCGGCGGCGCATACCGGTCTTGCGGCAAAAGCCATCGCAGCGGAAAGCCTTCCCGGTCTCTGCCGTGACGCCCATCGGCCCGGGACGCCGCACGGCCACGGCACGAAATCGGCGCGCGCCGCGCCTCCGTTCTCGGGCGCGGAACTTGCAGAGCGACGTGTCCGCGGAGTCCGACGTCCTTGCCGATCCTGTCCGTCCGGCACGTCACCGTGTACCGCTACCGCCGGCCGGTCGCCTTCGGCGAGCACCGAATCATGTTCCGGCCGCGGGACAGCTACGACCAGCGCCTGATCGAGGCGACCCTCGACATCGCGCCGCAGCCCTCCTCGCTGCGCTGGATGTTCGACGTGTTCGGCAACTGCGTTGCGGTGGCGAACTTCGATCGCCGCAGCGACACCCTGAGCTTCACCTGCGGCATCACCCTCGACCACACCCCCGAGCACGCCCCGGTCTTCCCGCTGGCGCCGCACGCGACGCATTACCCGTTCGGATACGGCGCCGAGGACATGCCGGATCTCTCGCGTTCGATCGAGCGGCAATGGCCGGACGCCCACCACGTGGTCGATGCCTGGGCACGGGGCTTCGTCCCCGCCGACGGGCGCATCCCGACGCAGGACCTGCTCGCCGAGATGACGCGCAGCGTGCGGCGCAACTTCACCTACCTCGCCCGCAGCGAGAAGGGCGTGCAGAACCCGGTGACGACGCTGCGGCTCAAGCGCGGCTCGTGCCGGGACTTCGCGGTCCTGATGATGGAGGGCGTGCGCGCGCTCGGCATGGCCGCCCGCTTCGTCTCCGGCTACCTCTACAACCCGCGCAACGACCGCGACCGCCATGTCGGCGGCGGCTCGACCCATGCCTGGGTCGGCGTCTATCTCCCCGGGGCCGGCTGGATCGAGTTCGACCCGACCAACGGCATCGTCGGCAACCGCGACCTGATCCGCGTCGCCTTCGCGCGCGATCCGCGGCAGGCGGTGCCGCTGCACGGCTCGTATTTCGGCCTCGCGAGCGACGACCTCGGCATGCGCGTCGACGTCGCCGTGACCGAGGAAGCGGCGCAGGCGTCGACGCCGGGCGTCGTCTCGGCCCGGTGAAACCCCCGAGCTCCGGCGCGGAGACGCTCGGTGCGCGATTCGTTTGACGAGGACGGTCAGTTGGGTGCGATGAAGATCAGGACCGGTTTCGAGATCGCCTTCGACGCGGCGCAGCCGACCCCGATGATCCTGATGCTCAGCATCCACCCGTCCCGGCTGCCCGACCTGCTGACGCCGCAGGCGATCCGCTTCGATCCGCCGATCCCCTGCCGCCAGTACGGCGACGCCTTCGGCAACATCTGCCACCGCCTCGTCACGCCGGTCGGCCTGCTGACCATCTCCGCCGACTTCACGGTGCTGGATTCCGGGCTGCACGACGACGTCGCGCCCGACGCCCGCCAAGTCGCGGTGCAGGACCTGCCCGACGACGTCCTCGTCTACCTCCTCGGCTCGCGCTACTGCGACACCGACAAGCTCTCACAGACCGCGTGGTCGCTGTTTGCCGGCACGCCGGAGGGCTGGTCGCGGGTGCAGGCGATCGTCGATTACGTCCACGAGCGCATCCGCTTCGACTACCAGCGCGCCGACGCGACCCGCACCGCCCATGACGGCTTCATGCAGCGCGAGGGCGTCTGCCGCGACTTCGCGCATCTGGCCGTCACGTTCTGCCGCTGCATGAACATCCCGGCGCGCTATTGCACCGGTTATCTCGGCGACGTCGGCGTGCCGAAGGACCCGGCGCCGATGGATTTCTCCGCGTGGTTCGAGGTCTATCTCGAAGGTGCCCAGGGGGGACGCTGGTACACGTTCGATGCCCGCCACAACGCGCCGCGCATCGGCCGCATCCTGATGGCGCGCGGGCGCGACGCCACCGACGTCGCGATCACCACGAACTTCGGCTATGTGCACCTCGCCCGCTTCGACGTGCACACCGACGCGGTTTTCTGAGCTCGTCCGGCGAGGCGGTCGATCGGCTGGGCTTGAAGGGCGCGAAGCCGCGAGCGGTAAGGTCGAAGCCGAACCTTGATGGTCAGGCAGAGCGTCTGCCGACGCAGGGGACGTCTGCGTATTCCCGCGCGGGACGAAATCTTCGCGTGTCCCAGAATCTTCGCAGACCTGTGGAACCGGCGCCCTACGCTCACGCTTGTCATGGCAAAGGTTACTGCACAGGTAGGCCCCATCATGAAGACCTCCGCCGCCCTCGCCGCTCTCCTCGGATTGTCGATTGCCGCCAGCGCGCCGGCCATGGCCGCCTCGAACTACGATCCCTTCGGGACCGACGCCTTCGACGGCTACGACCAGGATCAGTCCTACGGCTACCAGGGCACGCCGAGCCGTGACTATTACGGGCAGCAGCCGGTCTACGCTCCGGGCTACGGCCAGGGCGTGCAGGCCGCGCCGCAGGCCCAGGTTCAGCCGATCCCCCGCGAGATCGTCGGCTTCAACGCCAACTACGCCCCCGGCACCGTCGTCGTCTCCACCGCCGAGCGCCGGCTCTACTTCGTGATGCCGAACGGCGAGGCGATCCGCTACGGCGTCGGCGTCGGTCGCCCCGGCTTCACATGGTCCGGCACCAAGACCGTGACCGCCAAGAAGGAGTGGCCGTCGTGGACGCCGCCGGCCGCGATGATCGCCCGCCGCCCCGACCTGCCGCGCTACATGGCCGGCGGCATCGAGAACCC
>NZ_CAXTHR010000114.1:0-13394 GCF_964244095.1 uncultured Methylobacterium sp.
CGTCGCGGTTGCCCTCGCCGTTGGCCTCGTTGTGCTTGTCGTTGTAGGCGACCGTATCGTGCAGGGTGAAGCCGTCATGCGCGGTGAGGAAGTTCACCGACGCCCAGGGCTTGCGCCCGCGCTTGTCGAACTTGTCGGCCGAGCCCGTGATGCGGTTGGCCAGATCCGGCAGCAGGCCCTCGTCGCCCTTCCAGAACCCGCGCACGTCGTCGCGGAAGCGGTCGTTCCACTCGGCCCAGCCGGGCGGGAAGCCGCCGACCTGATAGCCGCCCGGGCCGCAATCCCACGGCTCGGCGATGAGCTTGACGTCGTTGAGCACCGGGTCCTGCCGGCAGGCGTCGAGGAAGCCGCCGCCCTCGTCGAAGCCGTGCGGCTCGCGGCCGAGGATGGTGGCGAGGTCGAAGCGGAAGCCGTCGACGCGCATCTCGGTCGCCCAGTAGCGCAACGAGTCCATGACGAGTTGCAGCACGCGCGGATGCGACAGGTTGAGGGTGTTCCCGGTGCCGGTGTCGTTGATGTAGTACCGCTCCTGTCCCGGCAGCAGCCGGTAGTAGGAGGCGTTGTCGATCCCCTTGAACGAGAGCGTCGGCCCCTTCTCGTTGCCTTCCGCCGTGTGGTTGTAGACCACGTCGAGGATCACCTCGAGGCCGGCTCCGTGCAGGCGGGCGACCATCTCCTTGAACTCGGAGAAGGCGAAGTCCGGCACCGCCGCGTAGCGCCGGGCCGGCGTGAAGAACGAGATCGTGTTGTAGCCCCAGTAATTGACGAGATTCTTCTCCTGCAGGTAGTCGTCCTGCACGAAGGCGTGGACCGGCAGCAGCTCGACCGCGGTGACGCCGAGGCTCTTGATGTAGTCGAGCACGTCCGGCGTGCCGAGGCCGGCATAGGTGCCCCTGAGCTTCTCGGTCACCCGCGGATGCAGCTTGGTCAGGCCCTTCACGTGGGCCTCGTAGATGATCGTCTTGTCCCACGGCACCTTCGGCTTGACGTCGCGGCCCCAGGTGAAGGCCGGGTCGATCACTTGGCAGCGGCGGGTGTAGGGGGCGCTGTCGCGCTCGTCGAAGGTGAGGTCGTCGCCGGTCTCCATCTTGTAGCCGAACAGGGCCGGGTTCCAGGTGATGGAGCCGACGAGGCCCTTGGCATAGGGGTCGATCAGGAGCTTGTTCGGGTTGAAGCGGTGGCCCGCCTCCGGCTCGTAGGGCCCGTGCACGCGGTAGCCGTAGATGGTGCCGGGGCGCGCGTCCGGCAGGTAGCCGTGCCAGACCTCGTCGGTGTATTCGGGCAGCGCGATCCGCTCGATCTCCTTCTCCCCGGCGTCGTCGAACAGGCAGACCTCGACCTTGGTGGCGCGGGCGGAGAAGAGCGCGAAGTTGACGCCGAGCCCGTCCCAGGTGGCGCCGCGGGGATAGGGCTGCCCCTCCTGGATGCGCGAGCGGACGGGGCGGGTGGAGGCTGCGTATCGGTTATGGTCGGCCATGATCACTCCGTCGGCCGGGGCCGCATCCAAGAACCGCCGCCGGACGCCCGGCAGCGGGGCACCGGGGCCGGATTGTGAACGTGCCGGCCCGGACGAAGCTCCGCCGTGCGGAAAATTTTTGCGCTGCAGCGACGACGATTGCGCGGATGCGGGACGGGGCGAGGAAAGCGTTCCGCCGGTTGCGTTTTTGCGCGGTCGGGGTTCTTCCGCGATCCCCCGCGACGCGCCATAGTGCGCCGCCGCCGGGCCGAGGCCGATCCGCGCGGCGCGTCCCCGGAGGAGCCTGATGACCGAGAAGGGAACGAACGACGAGGCCCCCGACCACGCCTCCGGCCTTCAGATCGTGGCCGAGCGCCACGGCGTCAGCCTCGACGCGGTGCGCCACCTGATGCGGGCGCTGGAGGCCGGCCACGGCACTATGGCGCAGTTCGACCATCCCGAACTCGGCGGCATGGGCCAGTGGTTCTCCGGCGGCATGGTCATGGTCGGGCGGATGTTCGACGCCGAGCTGAAGGCGCGCGTCGCCGGCCTCTGCGCGGATCTCGCCGGCTCGCTGCCCGCCGCCGGCTGGAGCGGGGCCGGCGGGACCGCGGGTGTGCGCGGCGGCGGCGCGTGGTGGCCGGCGGGCCTCGGCAGCCCGTCGAGCGCCGGCGCGCAGAACGGCCTGCGCTACGCCTACTTCCCCGAGACCCGCCGGCTGGCGATCGAGTCCGGCACCGGCGTCGCGCTCTACGACACCGGTGGGCACCACATCTCCGGCGTGTCGCAGGCCAACGGCGACCTGCGCTTCACCGGGCCGCAGGGTAGCGTCGCCCTCGACACGCTGAAGCGCCTCGACGCGGACGCGCCGGCGGGCGGGACGGCGACGCCCGCCTCCGAGACCGACCCGGCCGCGGCGCGGGGCGACGTCATCGCGACGATCGAGCGGCTGGCCGAGCTTCACCGCCGCGGCGTGCTCACCGAGCGCGAGTTCGCCGACAAGAAGGCCGAGTTGCTCTCGCGGATCTGACCGACCCGCGCCATATCCTGGCAGCGGCCGGGCGCGCCGCCGGACCCCGCATGGCCCTGACCCGCGACCTCCTCGACGTCACGACGATCTACCACGAGCCGGCGGCGGCCGATTTTCTGCGCGGTCGCGAGATCCTGTCCCGGTTTCCCGAGGCGCGGCGCATCCCGGTGGCCTCGCACTGGAACATCCCGGACCTCCACGGCAACGCGGGCTCGGTCGAGGACTGGGTCCGGATCAAACGCTCGACACTGGTGCTCGGCGTGAAGAAGGGGCTCGCCCTGCGGCCGAACGGGCGCAGCGCCCACTTCATCGCGCCCTCGACCTCGAACGGCTGTGCGATGGCCTGCGCCTACTGCTACGTGCCGCGGCGCAAGGGGTTTTCCAACCCGATCTCGCTGTTCGTGAACGTGGAGGCGGTCTGCGCCGCGATCGCACGGCACGCAGGCGGGCAGGGCCCGCTGCCGGAGCCCGACACGATCGATCCCGAGCACTGGGTCTACGACATCGGCGAGAACGGCGACCTCTCGGTCGATGCCGCGATCTGCGGCAACGTCCGCGACCTCGTGGCCCTGTTCCGGAGCCTGCCGAACGCCAAGGGCTCGTTCGCGACGAAGGCGGTCAACCGCGACCTGCTCGCCTACGACCCGCAGGGAAAGACCCGCCTGCGCTTCTCGCTGATGCCGGCGCGGATCGCGAAGATCGTCGACGTGCGCACCGCGCCGATCCCCGAGCGGATCGCGGCGATCGACGATTTCGTCGCCGCCGGCTACGAGGTCCACCTCAACTTCTCCCCCGTGATCCTCTACGAGGGCTGGGAGGCGGACTGGCGCGCGCTGTTTGCCGAGATCGATGGGACGCTCTCGGCGGCGGCCAAGGCGCAGCTCAAGTGCGAGATCATCCTGCTGACGCACAACGCGGGCCTGCACGCGGTCAACCTCGGCTGGCACCCGCGCGCCGAGGACCTGCTGTGGCGGCCCGACATCCAGGAGGCGAAGGTCTCGCAGGGCGGCGGCACGAACGTCCGCTACCGCGCCGGCTGGAAGGGCCGCTGGCTTGCCCGTTTCACGGCGCTGCTCGCCGAGACCATGCCGTACTGCACCGTGCGCTACGCGTTCTGAACCGGTCCGCCCGTCCGTGCGTTCGCCCGAAACGCAGGCGGCGGCGAGGGATGCGAATGAACGGGCACCGGAGATACCTGAGCGAGGCGGTGGCGCTCGCCGCCGCCAACGTCCGCGACGGCGGTACGCCCTACGGCGCGGTGCTGGTGCGCGGGGACGAGGTGCTCGCGCGCTGCGCCAACAACGTCCACCTCACCAACGACCCCACGGACCATGCCGAGATGGCGGCGCTCCGCGCGGCGAGCGCCCGCCTCGGCAGCCGCGACCTGTCCGGAGCGGTGATGTACGCCAGCGGCCGGCCCTGCCCGATGTGCCACGCCGCGATGCGGCTCTCCGGCATCCGCGAGGGGTACTTCGCCAACGCCGCCGAGACGGCGGCCGGCTTCGGGCTGCTGGATGCCGGGATCTATGCCGAATTGTGCCGGCCGCTCGACCAGCAGCCGATGCGGCTTTCCCACCTCGACGTTCCAGACGCGGCCGGACCCTACGCCGCCTGGAAGGCGCGCAAGGACGCGCAGTGAGCCAAGGACCGCGGTGAGCCAAGGACGAGCACTGTGCAACGGGCCCCGGCTCAGTGCGTCCAGGGGCCGGTGCGGTTGAACTTGAAGTTGTCGGAATAGGACAGCCCCTTGCGCAGCACCGGCTTCTGCGGCTCCTCGATGCGGTAGGCGATGCCGGCCTTCCTGGCGTAGGCCACCGCCTCCTCCAGCGTCTCGAACTTCAGGCGCACCTGCTGGAGCATGTCGGAGGAGCCGACCCAGCCCATCAACGGGTCGGTCTCCCGCGGGGCGGTCTGGTCGAATTCGAGGTGCCACACCTTGGTCCGGGCGAGACCGGACTGCGAGGCGTCCTTGGACGGCTGGAAAATGCGTGCGCTCGACATGCTCGGGATACGGCTCCGGAACGCGATGGTCGGGGCGATAGGATTCGAACCTACGACCCCCTGGTCCCAAACCAGGTGCGCTACCAGACTGCGCTACACCCCGACGGCCCGCGATGGCCACACGGCTCTAGCGTCTTGCCCGGTCCGGCGCAACCCGATCGACCGCGCCCGGCAGGGCGATCGCTCGAAGAGCGATCGTGTCGCTTTCCGGGCGCGAAGAGCGCCCCGCGGAGCGGGCCCGAGAGGACGGATGTCCTCTCGGGCGTCGAGCGGAGCGCAAGCCAAGGCCGCGGAGGCGGCCGCCGGCGCTTGAGGCAACGATAAACCAGGGCGATCGCTTTCAAGCGATCGCCCTGCGCGCACGGAACCGGTAAGACCGGGCCCGCACGCGGAGGCCCGACCGGCCTTTGCCGACGGTCAATCGCCGGTGCCGGGCTGGGCGGAGAAATGCGCCTCGAACTTCCCGGCCACGCCGTCCCACGTCTTGGCGTCGGAGGGCGCGTCCTTCTTCTGGGTGATGTTCGGCCAGTCCCTGGCGTAGTCGGCGTTGACCTTGAGCCAGGTTTCGAGGTTCGGCTCGGTGTCGGGCTTGATCGCCTCGGCCGGGCATTCCGGCTCGCACACGCCGCAATCGATGCACTCGTCGGGATGGATGACGAGCATGTTCTCGCCCTCGTAGAAGCAGTCCACCGGGCAGACTTCCACGCAGTCCATGTACTTGCACTTGATGCAGTTGTCGGTGACGACGTAGGTCATGGCGCGATTTTCGTCCTCGATCCGCGCAGGCCGCATCCGCGGCCGCCGGGGGCTCGAACGGTTCCGCGGGCTGGCGGATCGCGCTCGGCTTGCGTGTCGACGGGGCCGTTCGACGGCCCCTGGATGGCAACGGCTCTAGCCGCTGCCACGAAGGCTGACAAGCGCGCCCACGCCGCAGCGGGCGTGCACTGCGGGACTGTGGCCTGCCTACGAGGATTGCGGGGACGGCCCGTCCTCCGCCGCGCCGCTCCCGGCGGCGAGGTCGACGTAGAGCCGGCGCGCCTCGGGCGCCGGCCCGCGGCGCTCGCCCAGTTCCGCGACGCGCAGGATCGCGGTGACGTGGGCGGCCGCGACCGTCACCACGTCGCCGACCGCGAGGCCCTTGGCGGGCACGGTGACCCGCAGCCCGTTGACGCGCACATACCCGTCCTCGACGAGGCGGGCGGCGAGCGACCGGGTCTTGGCCAGCCGCGCGAACCACAGCCACTTGTCCAGCCGCTGCCGCAAGTCCCTCATCCCGAACGGCGGGTGCTCACCGCTTGCCGCTCTCGCCCGATTCGAGCTGCGCCTTCAGGGCGGCGAGCTTGGCGAAGGGCGAATCCGGATCGGGCGCGCGCTCGCGCCGCGGGGGCCGGGCGTCCGGGCGCGGCGCGCCCTGCCGCGACTCGTCGCGGCGGTCCGGGCGGGCACCCGGCTCGAAACGCTCGCGGCGCGGCCCGCCCTCGTGGCGGCGAGCGCCTTCTGGCCGGCTATCTTCGGGCCGACCACCTTCCGGCCGATCCTGGCGCGGCGGCCGGTCGCGGCCCTCGGCGGCCTGCGGACGCGGCGGCCGGTCCCGGCCTCCGTCGCGGCGCGGCTCGCCTTCGCGCCGTGCCTCGCCCTGCGGCGCACCGGGCGCGCCGTCGCGGCCGCGGCCGGCGCCGCGCGGGCGGTTCTGGCGCGGGCTGGCTTGGCGCTGGTGGCGCTGGAGGGTCCAGACCTCGACGGTCGCGGGCTCGGCCGGCGCCGCATCGGAGACGGCGTCGGCCAGCAGTTCGGCCGCGGCCTCGGCGGGCACCGCATCGCCCGCAGCAGATTGCCCGGCGACCGGCTCCGGCTCGGCCGCGGACACCGCGGCAGGCACGTTGTCCGCCGGCTCCGGGGCAGCTTCCGCGGGTTCGGCGGCGGCCTCGGTCGAGACGGACGCGGCGGCCGGCTCCTCCTCGACCATGGCCGCCTGCGCGATGGCGGGCTCGACGGCCGGGTCCGAAGCCGGATCGTGCGCGGCCTCGACTGGGGCGTCGGCGGCGCCGGCCTCCGGGGTGTCCTCCTCGGCGGGGACCGCCTCCGCGTCCGAAGCCTCCTCCGCGGGCTCTGTCGCGGCGTCCGTCGCGGGCGCCACCGGCTGCACCGGCACGGTCGCCGCCGCCGGCAGCAGCGGCACGGTGATGGCGGGGCCGGGCCGGGTCTCGACGGCGTAGCCGAGCGAGGTCAGGATCGAGGCGAAGTCCTCGCCCGAGCAGCCGACCAGCGAGGTCATGCCGACGGTGGCCACGAAGCCGTCGCGGTCGGCGGCGCCCGGCGGCGGCGCGCCGGGGGTGGTGCCCGGCCGGTAGGCGACCGCCGGCCGGATCAGGTCGGCCAGCCGCTCCAGGATGTCGACGCGCACCGCCCGGCCGCCGCAGACGCGGAATCCGGCTGCGCGATAGAGCCCCTTGGCGATCTCGGGATCAACCTTGATCGAGGTGCGGCCGGAGCCGGCCAGGTGCGCGATCTCGTCGAGCCCGCGCTGCTCCAGACCGCCGTTCTGGAGCGCCCAGAGCTGGGCGGCCAGCGTGCGCGGCGCCGGCTTCAGCAGGGCCGGCAGGAACAGGTGGTAGGCGCCGAAGCGCACGCCGTGGCGGCGCAGTGCCCCGCGGCCGTCCTGATCGAGGGTGCGCATCTCCTGCGCGACGCGGGCGCGCTCCAGCACGCCCAGCGCCTCCGCGACCTGGAAGCCGATGCCCTTGGCGAGTCCCGTGAGGTCGGCAGCGGTCTCGATCTCCGCCAGCGGCCCGAGCAGGCGCGCGACATGCGCCTTCAGCCACGCGTCGAGCCGCGCCGCAACCTTTTCGCGATGCGGGCCCGCCAGGGCGTCGTCGGCGAGCAGGCGGATCTGGGGCGAAAAGACCTTGTCGCCGGGGGCGAGCTTGGCCACCGGCGCGCCGGTCCAGCGGATCACGCCCTCGTGGCTGAGCACCAGCGCGGCGTCGGCGGCCGAGGCGAAGCGTTCGGCGCGGGCGTCGATCTCGCCGGCCAGGCCCTTCTCGGCGGCGCTGCGCAGCGTCTTGGCCTCGTGGCCTTCGGCGCTGGCGTCGGGCACGAACAGGAAGCCGTGCAGATGACCGACATGTTGACCCTCGACGGTGACGTCCCCGTCGGGGGTGATCTGGGCTTCCAGCATCGTGTTCTCTCTCAGGCGCCGCATCAGGACGCTGGTGCGCCGATCGACGAAGCGGCTCGCGAGGCGTTCGTGCAGGGCGTCGGACAGCCTGTCCTCTACCCGACGCGTCTCGCCCTGCCAATGTGCCGGGTCGCGCAGCCAGTCCGGCCGGTTGGCGACGAAGGTCCAGGTGCGCCCGTGCGCAATCCGCCGGGACAGGGTCTCGATGTCGCCGTCGGTGCGGTCGATCATCGCCACCTGCTCGGCAAACCACGTGTCGGGGATGCGCCCGGCCATGCCCCGCATCAGGAAGCGGTACAGCTCGGCCACGAGGTCGGCGTGAACCTGCGGGTGGACCTTGCGGTAATCCGGCACGCCGCAGACGTCCCAGAGGCGCCTGACCGCGGCTTGGCTCCGCGACAGGTCCCGGATGTCGTCCTCCTTCATCAGGATCTCGAGCGCCTGCTGGTCCTCGCCCATCGGCGCGCGGGTGAGGCCCTGTTCGCGCGGGTGCTCGTCGAGGCTCTGCTGGAGATCCTCCAGGGAGCCGAAGGCGAGGTCGGAATTGCGCCATTGCAGGATGCGCAACGGGTCGAAGTCGTGGCTCTCCAGGCGCTCGACCATCTCGGGCTCGAACGGGCGGCAGCGCCCCGTCGAGCCGAAGGTGCCGTCCGCGAGGTGGCGGCCGGCGCGGCCCGCGATCTGGCCGAGTTCGGCCGGCGTCAGCTTGCGGAAGCGGGTGCCGTCGTACTTCCAGGTCGCGGCGAAGGCGACGTGATCGACGTCGAGGTTGAGGCCCATCCCGACGGCGTCGGTAGCCACGAGGTAGTCGACGTCGCCCGACTGGTACAGTTCGACCTGGGCGTTGCGGGTGCGCGGCGAGAGCGCGCCGAGCACCACCGCCGCGCCGCCGCGCTGGCGCCGTATCAGCTCGGCGATGGCGTAGACCTCTTCGGCCGAGAACGCGACGATCGCGGTGCGCCGCGGCATCCGCCCGAGCTTCTTCTCGCCGGCAAACGTCAGCTTCGACAGGCGCGGGCGCGTCGTGGTGTGGACGTTGGGGATCAGCGCCTGCACCAGCGGCAGGATGGTGGAGGAGCCGATCAGCAGGGTCTCCTCGCGGCCGCGCTGGTTCAGCAGCCGGTCGGTGAAGACGTGGCCGCGGTCCATGTCGGCGGCGAGCTGGATCTCGTCGATGGCCACGAACGCCACGTCGAGGTCGCGCGGCATCGCCTCGATCGTGGCGATCCAGTAGCGCGGCCGGTCCGGCTTGATCTTCTCCTCGCCGGTGACCAGCGCGACCTTGTCGATGCCGACGCGGGCGACGACGCGCAGGTAGACCTCGCGGGCGAGCAGCCGCAGCGGCAGGCCGATCATCCCCGTGGGGTGCGCCAGCATCCGCTCGATGGCCAGGTGCGTCTTGCCGGTGTTGGTCGGCCCGAGCACCGCCGTGACGCCGCGCGCGCGGGCGGACGGAGGAAGGGAGCGGCGCTGGTGGAGGATCGGGACAATCCCTTCAATAGGAAGCCGTGCCCTTCGGCGAGGAAGCCGTGCCCTTCGGCAGAGAGCCGCGCGTCGCGAGGCCGCCGTGCAGGCGCGCCGTCAGTCGGACGACGATGCGCCTCCGCGCCGGGCCGGCAGCCCATATGGTGCTCGGCGCGCCCCGCCGCCAAGGCCGGACGCCGATCCGTCGCGGGCGGGCGTGCCGTAGAGGTCGATCCGCACCTGCGGCGGCGCGGTCTCGATGTCGGCGCAGAGGGTGTCCGGCACCGCGGTGAGCGGCCCGCGCCGGGGGCCGCGCCCCTCGGTCACCGTGGCCGAGGAATAGGCGTTCCCGCCGCAGCCGCCGCCCGATTCCAGCGGCCCGGCCGCGGCCGGGAGCGCGGCGACGGCGAGCAGGACCGCCAGGGACGCCGGCCGGCGCATCGTCAGCGGCCGAGGCTCGCGACGCCGCCTTGCATGGCCGGCGTCGCGGCGGCGGCGGCGCTGCGCACCCAGCGCGTCGCCTCGATGATGTTGGTGCCGATGGTGGTACGCACCGAAATCCGGATCGGCACGAGCATCCGCGTCCCCTCGACCGGCGCGAGCCAGACCGACATGTCGCGGTTCTCCTCCATGAAGCGCACCCCCGGCCGGTCCGGCCGGTGGCCGGCGATCGCCTGATAGCGGGCATTGCAGACCAGCACCGGGCCGGCATAGCCCGGCTTCTCCACGGCCCGGGTCTCGCCGTAGCTCAGCACCACGTCGAAGCGGGTCGCGCCGTCGAAGACCGGCAGCGTGCGGTTGCAGTTGGCCGGGTCGGTGAGTTCGCCCGCGGCGTGGGCCGGCATCAGCAGCGCGCTCGCCGGGTCCATGATGCCGCGCTTGTTCGCGGGCGTGATCGGCACGCGGTCGTCCATGTCGACGAGCGGCGGCGTCACCTCGGCCTGGGTGACGTTGCCGTGGGCGAGCGCCATCCGCACCGCGATGCCGGACTGCGCCGTCCGCGTCGCGATCGAGAAGGCGCCGGGCTGCGGTCCCGCGGCGATCGTGCCCGAGGAGCGGGCCGAGCCCTGGCCGCCGGTGATCGCGCCTACGAGGCCGGTCAGCGTCGCGGAGACGTCGACGCGGTACTTCGTCCCCTCGAACGTCCCGGAAAGATGCGCCGTGCCGATCGGCAGGCCGGCCAGCGCGATGCCGTAATCGACGGTGATCGCGGCAGGCGCCGCCTGCCCGGCCGCGCGCGGCCGGGCGTCGGCCGGGGCGGCGGCGAGGATCGCCGCCGCGATCAGGCCGGCGCGCAGACGCGGCATCGTGCGAGTGTCCGAGGTGGCGCCCATGGTCCGGATCTTGATCCTCGAAACGCGCCCGCGGGCACCGGTCGGACGCCGGCGGCACTGTCAGCCGTTATCCCGGGAACAGGGTTAACAGACCGTTGGGCCCCCGTCCGTCGCGGATCGGGCACACAGGCTGCGTCTCCACCTTGACGGATCGGGCGGCTCTCGCCTAGAACCCCGGCCTTCAACAGGACTCTTTCGGACCTGGAACCGCGCTCAGGCGCCGACCGTGGCGTGCGCCGTGACGGCCGCCGCGCTCCAGGCACCGGACCGACAATCGCACGACACGGGATTCAGATCATGGCACGCCGCTGCGAACTCACCGGCAAGGCCGTTCAGGTCGGCCACCTCGTGAGCCACTCGAACCACAAGACGAAGTGCCGGTTCCTGCCGAACCTCTGCAACGTCACGCTGATCTCCGACGCGCTCAACCGTCGCGTGCGCCTGCGCGTCACCGCCCACGCCCTGCGCTCGGTCGAGCACCGCGGCGGCCTCGACGCCTTCCTCGTGAAGGCCCGCGAGATCGAGCTGTCGCAGACGGCCAAGCTGCTCAAGCGCGAGATCCACAAGAAGCTCGGCGAGACGGTGGCCCCGGAAGCCGTCGCCGCCTGACCTGCCGGTCGCCCTCGGGCGACCCCGGACCGTGAACCGCTGCATGGACCCTCGTGCGGGCGGTTTTCTCACGGCTCGCGATCCGGCGGTCTTCGCCGGCGCGCCGCTGGACGCGATCAAGTGCGCCGCCGCGTTGCTGATGGTCGGCGACCACGTCGACACCATCCTGCTCGACGGCCACGCGGTCGTGCTGTGGCGGCTCGGACGCATCGCCTTCCCGCTGTTCTGCCTCGTGCTGGCGCTGCACCTCGCCCGCGGCGCCGATCCCGGCCGCTACGGGCTGGCGCTGCTCGTGCTCGCGGTGCCGACGCAGGCCGTCTACGCCGCCGCCTTCCCCTACGGCACCACCGAGGGCAGCATCCTGTTCACCCTGGCGACGGGTGCGGCGCTCGCGGCCTTCCTCGACCGTGCAGGGGCGATGCTCCGGCACCTGACCTTCGCCGCCGGGCTGACCGTGGTGGTCGCGGCTCCGAACCTCGCCAGGACCGCGGTGGATTTCGGCCTCGCCGGCATCCTGCTCCCCCCGGCGCTGCTGCTGACCCTGCGAGATCCCCCCGTCTACGTCCCCTGGCTCGCGGCGGTGGTCGTCGGCCTGAACTGGCACGGCTGGCACCCCCGTGGCGAGACGGCGTGGGTGTCGGCGCTGACAGATGCGGGCACGATCCTCGTGTGCGTGCCGCTCGCGGCGCTGGCGGCAAGCGGCCTGCGGGGAAGGCGGCGCTTCCTCCCGCCCTACGCGCTCCAGGCGTTCTACCCGGGGCATCTCGCCGTGCTGGTCGCCCTGCGGGCGCTGGGCTGAGCGGGCGATGCGTCCGCTCAGCGCCGTCGGCCGCCCGCGGCGCGCATCGAAGCACGGGACCCTCCGGCGCCGTCCTCCTCGAACAGCTCGGCGAGCTTTTCCGTCATCGCGCCGCCCAGCTCCTCGGCGTCGATGATCGTCACGGCCCGGCGGTAGTAGCGCGTCACGTCGTGGCCGATGCCGATGGCGAGCAACTCCACCGGCGAGCGCAGTTCGATCTCCTCGATCATCCAGCGCAGGTGCCGCTCCAGGTAGTTGCCGGCGTTGACCGACAGGGTCGAATCGTCGACCGGCGCGCCGTCCGAGATCACCATCATGATCTTGCGCTGCTCGGGCCGGCCGAGCAGGCGCTTGTGCGCCCAGTCGAGGGCCTCGCCGTCGATGTTCTCCTTGAGCAGGCCCTCGCGCATCATCAGCCCGAGGTTCTTCCGCGCCCGGCGCCAGGGCGCGTCGGCGCTCTTGTAGACGATGTGGCGCAGGTCGTTCAAGCGCCCCGGCGCGTTCGGCTTGCCGGCGGCGAGCCACGCCTCGCGCGACTGGCCGCCCTTCCAGGCGCGGGTGGTGAAGCCGAGGATCTCGACCTTCACGCCGCAGCGCTCCAGCGTGCGCGCGAGGATGTCGGCGCAGGTCGCCGCCACCGTGATCGGCCGCCCGCGCATCGAGCCCGAGTTGTCGAGAAGCAGCGTCACGACGGTGTCGCGGAAGTTGGTGTCCTTCTCCTGCTTGAACGAGAGCGGCTGGAACGGGTCTGTGACCACGCGCACGAGGCGTGCCGGGTCGATCTGGCCCTCTTCCAGGTCGAAGTCCCAGGCGCGGTTCTGCTGCGCGAGCAGCCGGCGCTGGAGGCGGTTGGCCAGCTGCCCGACGACGCCCTGGAGATGCGAGAGCTGCTTGTCGAGGTAGCTGCGCAGGCGCGCGAGTTCGTCGGCATCGCACAGGTCCTCGGCGTGGACGACCTCGTCGAACTTCCCGTTGAAGACTCGGTAATCAGGCCCGCGCGGCTCGTTGGCCGGCCGCTGCGGCGGGCGCCACGATTCCGAGGCGTCCTCCGATTCGGCGTTCTCGGCCTCGTCCGGAAGTTCGCCGGACGGCGCGTCGGCGGCTTCCTGCGCGCCCTCCTCGATGTCGTCGGAGGCGTCCTCCGAGCTCTCGGTCTCGGCCCGGTCGCCCTGGCTCTGCTCCTCGGCCTCGCCCTCGCTCGGGGTCTGCTCGTCGTCCTGGGCGTCGTTCTCGTCGTCGTTCTCGTCGTCCTCCGGGTCGAACGGCGACTCGTCGGCCAGGTCGAGCGACGAGAGCAGGTCACGCACCGAGCGGGCGAAGCCGCGCTGGTCCTCGATCGAGCCGATCAACCCGTCGAGGTTCCGGCCCGCCTTGTCCTCGATATGCGGGCGCCACAGCTCGACGATGCGCCGCGCCGCCGCGGGCGGCGCCTGGCCGGTGAGGCGCTCGCGCACCATCAGGGCGACCGCGTCCTCCATCGGCGCGTCGGCCCGGTCGGTGATGGTCTCGTACTTGCCGCCGCG
>NZ_CAXTHR010000115.1:0-13224 GCF_964244095.1 uncultured Methylobacterium sp.
ATGAAATGCCGCGGCGCGGATGCTATGGCGATCGTGCCGTCCGGCCCCGCGACGGGCCGACACCGCGAGAGACCTACGCGCCGCCATGCCCGACACCGCCATGCCCGACACCGCCATGCCCGACACCGCCTCGCCCGGCATCGTCGCCGAACTCCTCGCGATCCTCGACCTCGAACGGCTGGAGACCGACCTGTTCCGCGGGGTGAGCCCGCGCGACGGCTGGAAGCGGGTGTTCGGCGGGCAGGTGGTCGGGCAGGCGCTGGTCGCCGCGACCCGCACGGTGCCGGGCACCCGCCCGCCCCACTCGCTCCACGCCTACTTCCTGCTCGGCGGCGACCCGGGCGTGCCGATCGTCTACGAGGTCGAGCGCATCCGCGACGGGCGCAGCTTCACCACGCGCCGGGTCAAGGCGATCCAGCACGGCCGCGCCATCTTCGCGATGACCGCCTCCTACCAGGAGAACGAGGCCGGCCACGCGCACCACGTGGCGATGCCCGACGCGCCCGCCCCCGAGACGCTGCCCGACATGAAGGACCTGCTCGCCGGGGGTGTGCCGGGCATCCCCGACGCGATCGCCGGCTATTTCGGCCGGCCGCGGCCGATCGAGCTGAAGCCGGTCGACCTGCGGCGCTACCGCGAAGGCGGGCCGCAGGCGCCGCTCTGCAACATCTGGCTGCGGGCGGCCTCGGCGCTGCCCGACGACCCCGCGATCCATCACGCGGTGCTCGCCTACGCCTCCGACATGACGCTGCTCGACGCCGCGCTGATCGCCCACGGGCGCTCGGTGTTCGACCCCGACATCCAGTCGGCGAGCCTCGACCACGCCCTGTGGTTCCACCGCCCGTTCCGGGCCGACGGCTGGCTGCTCTACGCCCAGGACAGCCCGAGTTCCGCCGGCGCCCGGGGCTTCGCCCGCGGCCAGATCTTCGCGCGCGACGGCACCCTGGTGGCGTCGGTGGCGCAGGAGGGCCTGATCCGGCCGCGGACCGCCTAGTTTCGCGCCGCACATACCGCAAGCGCGCTCGCTCAACGATATTTCGCACAATAAGAAGGCATTCAGCGTGCGATATAGGCAAGAATCATATGAATTCTGCATATTCTCGTGCTGGCTCCCGGTCAAAACCTGAGCAGGGCGCGCTCCGGCCGAAAGGTTCCCGAAAAGCGTGACGCTGGCATAGTCCTTGTATGGCGGGCGGGCCAACGTGGGATCGTTCCGACCCCCGCGACCATCCCGGACCGGGGCGCCGCGCCGAGCATCGGTGCCGGCAGACGGTTTCCAACGGACAACAGGGGGCGCCGCCCATGAAAATCGTGATGGCCATCATCAAGCCGTTCAAGCTGGAGGAGGTGCGCGACGCCCTGACCGGCATCGGCGTGCACGGCCTGACGGTGACCGAAGTCAAGGGCTACGGCCGGCAGAAGGGCCATACCGAGATCTACCGCGGCGCCGAGTACGCCGTGAGCTTCCTGCCCAAGCTGAAGATCGAGGTCGCGGTCGCCGCCGACCTCACCAGCACCGTCATCGACGCCATCGCCGGCGCGGCCCGCACCGGCCAGATCGGCGACGGCAAGATCTTCGTGATGCCGCTTGAGAAGGCCGTCCGCATCCGCACCGGCGAGACCGACGCCGACGCGCTCTAGGCTGTCGCCAGCGCCGGCACGACCCGTCAACCACCCCCAACCCCCACACCCTCGCATCGTGACCGGGAGTCTCGTGTCCATGAAACTTCGCAACGCCCTGGCGCTCGGATTGGGAGGAGCGGCCCTGGCCCTCGTCCTCGTCGAGCCGTCCCTCGCGCAGTCGCCCACGCCGGAGGCGGCCTCCGCGCCCGCGCCCGCCGCCCTCCTGCCCAACAAGGGCGACACCGCCTGGATGCTGGTCTCCTCGATCCTCGTGCTGATGATGACCGTGCCGGGCCTGGCGCTGTTCTACGGCGGCCTGGTGCGCACGAAGAACATGCTCTCGGTGCTGACGCAGGTCTTCGGCATCGCCGCGATCGTCTGCCTGCTGTGGGTGTTCTACGGCTACAGCCTCGCCTTCACCAACGGCGGCGGCCTCAACGACTTCGTCGGCGGCTTCTCGAAGGCGTTCCTCAAGGGCGTCGACCCGACCTCGGTGGCCGCGACCTTCTCCAACGGCGTCGTCATCCCCGAATACGCCTACATCTGCTTCCAGATGACGTTCGCGATGATCACGCCCGCCCTCATCGTCGGCGCGTTCGCCGAGCGGATGAAGTTCTCGGCGCTCGTGGTGTTCACGATCCTCTGGGTGACGCTGATTTACTTCCCGATGGCGCACATGGTCTGGTACTGGGGCGGCCCGGATGCGGTCGGCAACGCCGCCAAGGCGCTCGCCGCGGCCACCGACGACGCGGCCAAGAAGACCGCGCAGGACGCGCTCGACGCCGTCAACGCCGACGCGGGCTTCCTGTTCAAGAAGGGCGCGCTGGACTTTGCCGGCGGCACGGTGGTGCACATCAACGCAGGGATCGCCGGCTTCGTCGGCTGCCTGATGCTCGGCAAGCGCATCGGCTACGGCCGCGACCTGCTCGCCCCGCACTCGCTGACCATGACGATGATCGGCGCCTCGCTGCTCTGGGTCGGCTGGTTCGGCTTCAACGCCGGCTCCAACCTCGAGTCGAACGGCACCACCGCGCTGGTGATGATCAACACCTTCGTCGCCACCGCGGCGGCGGCCGTGTCCTGGCTGTTCGTCGAATGGGCGGTCAAGGGCAAGCCGTCGCTGCTCGGCATGGTCTCGGGCGCCATCGCCGGCCTCGTGGCCGTCACGCCCGCCTCGGGCTTTGCCGGCCCGATGGGCTCGATCGTGCTCGGCCTCGTCGCGGGCGGGGCCTGCTTCATCATGTGCTCCACGGTGAAGAACGCGATCGGCTACGACGACTCGCTCGACGTGTTCGGCGTGCACTGCATCGGCGGCATCATCGGGGCGCTCGCCACCGGCATCCTGGTCGATCCCAAGCTCGGCGGCGTCGGCATCCCCGACTACTCGACCAAGCCCGGCGAGATGGTGCTCGGCGCCTACGACATGATGAGCCAGCTCATCGTCCAGGCCGAGGCCGTCGGCCTCACGCTGCTGTGGTCGGGCCTCGGCTCGGCGATCCTGTACAAGCTGGTCGACGTGACCATCGGCCTGCGGGTGACCCAGGACGAGGAGCGCGAGGGCCTCGACATCGCCGACCACGGCGAGCGCGCCTACAACTACTGATCGCCAGCAGGTCCTGTGGAGCGAAGGACAGCCCCGGCGCGCCGCGCCGGGGCTTTTCCTTGGGCAGACCGCTCCGCGCCCACCCGGCCCGAAATGAACCCGATTCGCCGCGGCGGCGACCGCCGGTCGCCGAATCGTTAAGATCGATTCACGATGCGTCGGGCAAGCGCCCGGGGCGGCTGCGAAACTGTGGTGCGACGGCAACAAGCCTTCGCCATACGGCGCACGGAACCGTGATTGCCTAGAGAATAGGCAGATGCCTGAAAGTTCTTTTTGCGAGGGACAGGAACTTTCGCCACCGTGGTCGCACAAGAAACAAAGGGCTCGAAATCCATGACCTTGAAGCTGTTCCTGCAGGGCGCCACGGCGTCTCTCGCCGTTCTGCTCTGTGCCGGGCAGGTGTCCGCCGCCGACCTCGCGGCCAAGCCGGCGCCGGCGCCGGTTCCGGAATCCTGCAAGGTCGCGATCACCTTCCCGGCCTATGGCGGCGTCATCAAGCAGAACCCCAACCCCTCCTGCTTCACCATCGCCGGCATCGGTGAGATCTACGTCGGCGGCGCGGTCACCGGCTACGCCTACACCCAGACCAACCCGTTCCCCGCCGCCTTCGCCCCCCCCGGCGTGCCCCCGGACCGGAGCGCGCGGGTCGATTTCTCGAACATCCAGGGCTTCATCCAGAAGGCCGACGGCCCGTTCCAGTTCTACATGCAGGTCGGTGGCTACTCGATCCCGTCCCTGGGCCTGCCCATCTACAGCGCCTTCGACCAGACCGACCTGCTCTTCGGCGCCGTGCCGGTGGTGTTCGGCAAGTACGTGATCAACGAGGAGTTCTCGATCCAGGGCGGCCGCATGCCGACGCTGATCGGCTCGGAGGCGATCTTCACCTTCCAGAATCTGAACATCTCCCGCGGCTTGGTGTTCAACCAGGAGAACTTCATCAACCACGGCGTGCAGATCAACTACGCCAGCGGGCCGTGGTCGGTGTCGCTGGCCGGGACCGACGGGTTCTTTTCCGGCGAGCTCAACTGGATCACCGGCGCCATCACCTACAAGATCGACGACGCCAACACGGTCGGGGTCAACGGCGGCACCAGCGTCTCGCGCTTCAACTCGTTCAACCGCAGCCTGCGCTTCCAGTACGCCACGCCCGCCGCGCTGCAGAACAGCAGCATCGTCAGCCTGAACTACACCTACGCGGCCGGCCCGTGGATCGTGACGCCCTACGTCCAGTTCACCAACGTCGATCCCGACGCGGTGCTCGGCTTCATCGGCGGCGCACAGACCTACGGCGGCGCGCTCCTGGCGAGCTACGCCTTCACCGACAACTTCGCGCTCGCCGGCCGCTTCGAGTACATCGCCCAGAGCGGCAATCGCTTCAACCCGACCTCCAACGTCTCTCTGCTCTACGGCCAGGGCAGCGAGGCGGTCTCGTTCACGGTCACGCCGACCTTCACCTTCGGTCAGTACTTCGTGCGCGGCGAGTACTCGCGCGTCGAGGCCTACAACATCACCCGCGGCAACGTCGCCTTCGGCACCCTCGGCACCGGCTTCGGCCGCACCGGGAACCGGACCTCGCAGGACCGCTACATGGTCGAGACCGGCATCACCTTCTGAGCCTTCCGCCCCGGGACACCGGGGCGGACCGGGGACCTTCGAGAGGCGGCGGCGCAACGGGCGCCGCCGCCTTTTTTCGTCGGCCGATCCTCGCCGGTCCGCGTCCTCGCCGATCCGCCCCAGCAGGGGGCCGAAAAACTGCCGATCACCCCTTCCTGCAGGGGGGAGGGAAAGTGGCGCCCTACGCGGCCCGCGCGAGCGTGGCCTTCTCCTGCGCGAACGCCCAGTCGAGCCAGGGCGTCAGGGCTTCGAGGTCGGCCCGCTCCACCGTGCCGCCGCACCAGATGCGCAGGCCCGGCGGCGCGTCGCGGTAGGCGCCGATGTCGAGCGCCACGCCCTCGCGCGCCAGCGTCTCGACGATGCCCGTGGCGACGCGTGCCACCATCGCGTCGCCTGCGGCGAGCACGTCCGCGTCGGCGATCACGAGGCAGACGCCGGTATTGGAATAGGTCGCCGGGTCGACGGCGAGGTTGGCGATCCACGGGGTGCGCGCGACCCAGTCGTGGATCACGCGCGCGTTGGCGTCGGCGCGCGCGTGCAGCGCGTCGAGGCCGCCCTGCGATTGCGCCCACCGCAGCGTGTCGAGGTAGTCCTCGACCGCGAGCATGGAGGGGGTGTTGATGGTCTCGCCGGAGAATATCCCCTCGATGAGCCTGCCCCCCTTGGTCAGCCGGAACACCTTCGGCAGCGGCCACGGGGGCACGTGGCTCTCCAGGCGGGCGACCGCGCGGGGGCTGAGCACCAGCATGCCGTGCGCGGCCTCGCCGCCCATCACCTTCTGCCAGGAGAAGGTCACGACATCGAGCTTTGGCCAGTCGAGCGGTTGCGCGAAGGCGGCAGACGTCGCGTCGCAGATCGTCAGCCCCTCGCGGTCGGCCGCGATCCAGTCGCCGTCCGGCACCCGCACGCCGGCGGCGGTGCCGTTCCAGGTGAAGACCACGTCGTTGCGCCGCGTGTCGATCGCCGACAGGTCCGGCAGCGTACCGTAGGGCGCGTGGTGGATGCGCGGATCGATCCTGAGCTGCCTCAGGGTGTCCGTGACCCATTCGAGGCCGAACGCCTCCCAGGCCGCGACCTCGACGGTCCTGGGGCCCAGCATCGTCCACATCGCCATCTCGACGGCGCCGGTGTCGGAGGCCGGGACGATGCCGATGCGGTACTCGGCCGGCACGCGCAAGGTCTCGCGCGTCAGGTCGATCGCCTGGCGGAGCTTGGCCTTGCCGGCGGCCGAGCGGTGCGAGCGCCCGAGGGCCGCACCGGAGAGGGCATCCAGGGTCCAGCCGGGGCGCTTGGCGCAGGGGCCGGACGAGAAATGCGGGCTGCGGGGGCGCGTGGCGGGGCGGGTCGTCATGTGATCCATCCTTGCAGATGGGCGCGCCGCGTCGGGGAGGCGTGTCCCGCCGCCGGGGATGCGCCGAACGTCGGCGTCGCGCAAGTCGGCGTCGCTCACGGATCGAACAGCCAGAGGCCCGGTCTATGGCTGCGATAGCCGCAATCGCATTCCGTTTCCGTGCCGCCTCCGGCAGATTGTCCTCACCGAACGGCGCCGCACGGAGCGCCCGGCAACAGGAAAAAGGATCAAGACCATGAACGTGCTCAAGAAGCTCGCTGCCGTCACCGTCGCGGCCGCCCTGCTCACCGGCGTCGCCAGCCAGGCCCAGGCCATGAAGATCTGGGTCAAGAACGACACCAAGAACGCCCTCTGGATCACCGTCTACCTCTACAACGGCCACAATGGAAAGGAAGGGTACTACTGCGTCCTGCCGGGCGATACCAGGGAGGATTACCGCTGGAAATACGGCAACCAGGGCGGCGGGGTCTACGTGCGGGCCGAGGTGAAGGAGTCGGACACGAGCTGCGGCAACCACAAGAACATCGGCGACGTCACCACCGGCTACATGACGGTCAGCGAATCGGACCGCTCGATGGCCATCTTCTCCTCCTCGTGGAAGGGCAACAGGTCGCCGGGCATCGACACCAGCCGTTATCACTGAGCGTAGCATGAGGCGCGGGCGAGGCCGGACGGCGTCGCCCGCGCCGGCCCGCCCCGTTGCATCGCGGACCAGGACTCAGGCGCGGCCGACACCCCTCGTACCGAGCCTGAGCATCGCTCCGCGAAGTGTCCCGCGGTTCGCGGTTGAAAACGACTCGGCAACGAGGAGATCGAAGCAGGCTTTGGTGGGCGAAGTCACGAAAGCCTGCTCAGCAAGCGCGCGCCGGCGTCGCGCGTCCCGGATGGCGCTGCGTCAACGCCGCTCGATCTCCCGGATCGGCGCCGTGCCCTCCGGGCTCTCCGGCCCGATCAGGTCCGGCCGGCGCTCGCGGGTGATCCGCTCGGACTCCGCCCGGCGCCAGCGCGCGATGGCGCCGTGGTCGCCGCCGGTGAGCACGTCCGGGATCGCCCGGCCCTCCCAGTCGCGCGGCCGGGTGTAGTGCGGGTATTCGAGGCGCGCGCCCTCGAAGCTCTCCGCGTCCCCGGATTCCGCCCGGCCCATCACGCCGGGCAGGAGCCGCACGCAGGCGTCGATCAGGACGAGCGCCGCGACCTCGCCGCCCGAGAGCACGTAGTCGCCGACCGAGACCTCCTCCAGGGCCCGGCCCGCGATCACCCGCTCGTCGACGCCCTCGAACCGGCCGCAGACGATCACCGCGCCCGGGCCGGCGCTCAAGGCGCGCACCCGCGCCTGCGTCAGCGGTCGTCCGCGGGGCGACATCAGCAGGCGGGGGCGCGGGTCGTCGGCGGCCGCCGCGGCGTCGATCGCGGCGGCGAGCACGTCGCAGCGCAGCACCATCCCGGCGCCGCCCCCGGCCGGGTTGTCGTCGACGCTGCGGTGGCGGCCGAGGCCGTGCTCGCGGATGTCGCGGGCCTCGCACACCCAGTCGCCGCGGGCGAGCGCGCTGCCCGAGAGCGCGTGCCCGAGCGGCCCGGGGAACATCCCGGGATGGAGCGTCAGGATCGTGGCCCGCCACGGGGCCGCGTTCGTCGTCGCGCGCGTCATGCCGCTTGATGGCGCCCGGGCGCCTGCGCGGTCAACGCCGCGGCACCGCCGGGCCGGCTCGTGCGTTGCGGTTGCGATGACCGGACCACGCCTCGCTCCCCTCGCCCTCGCCCTCCTCGCCCTCACGGGCCTCGCGCGGGCCGCCGAGCCGCTCGGGCCCCCGGGCGAGCCCGCAAAGAGCTTCCCGAAGCCTGACCGGCCGGTGGCGGAGATCGTGGCGGCGCAATGGGCGCTGGAGCGGGAGCGCGAGAAGGCCGACGAGTTCGGGCAGGTGGCGCGGCTGATGGGCTTCAAGGCCGGCGAGACCGTGGCCGACATCGGCGCCGGCAGCGGCTACTACGTGACCCGGCTGAGTCCGCTCCTTGGGCCGCAGGGCCGGGTGCTCGGCGAGGACGTGACGCCGCGCTACCTCGCCGACCTCGAAGGTCGCGTGCGCAAGGCGGGGCTCGGAAACGTCACGGTGGTCCGCGGCGAGCCGCACGACCCGCGCCTCGCGCCGGCGTCCGTCGATGCCGCGATCCTCGTGCACATGTACCACGAGATCACCCAGCCCTACGGCCTGCTGCACAACCTCGCCGCCGCGATGAAGCCCGGCGGCCGGGTCGGCATCGTCGATGCCGACGACATCCCCTCGCGCCACGGCACGCCGCCCAAGCTGCTGCGCTGCGAACTGTCGGCTGCGGGCTACCGCGAGACGGGCTTCTCGGTGCTCGACGGCGGGGTCGGCTACCTCGCGATCTTCGCGGCGCCGGCACCCGGCGCGCGGCCCGAACCGGCGACGATCAGGCCGTGCAGGGACGAGGCGACCCGCGCCGCGCCGCGATAGGGCCGCCGTCACGGGTGCTCCGCCGCCCTCACGAGCGCCAGCGCAGCTCCCGCGTCTCCAGGGGGTTTTCGAACGGCCGGCCGGCGCGCGCCGCCTCCAGCGCCTCGCGCTTCAGGCGGAAGTACCATTGCGAGGGCAGGTCGCCCTGGCCGAACAGCACCATGGTAGGTTTGCGGTCGAGGCCGGCTTGCGCGTGCTGGAGCACCTGCTGGTCCTGGGTCAGGAACTGGCGCATCAGCGGACGGGCCACGGGCTTGAGCAGGTTGAGGCCGGCGATGTTCCAGTAGAGCGCGTTGGTGAGCATCGTGCGGTCGGCGGTCAGCGGCGTCGCGAAAGTGTAGTTCGCGACGCGTTTTTCGCCCGCCGCGATCCGCTCCAGGCGGACGCCGGGCAGGCGGAACTCGATCTCGACCTCGGGCGTCCCGCCGAGCACGCGGTAGACCGGCGACGCGGTCGCCGTGGCGTGGCTCGACATGACGAAGCCGTGCGCCACCGGCCGGAAGGTCTTGCGCTTCTCGCGCAACGCCTTCGACGGCCGGAACCACCAGGAATCGTGGACGAAGGCGACGTGGCCGGGATCGACGAGGCTCAGCGTCGTCAGGTCGAACGAGGCCTCGACCACGAGTTCCACCACCAGCGACCCGACGGGGGTGAAGTCGAGGTCCGGCAGGGCCGCCGGCTCGCCCGGGGGGCCGAGATGCGGGTTGACCCAGACGAAGCCGGCGCTCTCGGCGACCGGAAACCGCTGGACGGCGATCTTCGAGAAGTCGGCCGCGTCGTGCTCGGACAGGGTCGGAATGTCGCGGCAGCGCCCGTCGGTGGAGAAGCGCCAGCCGTGGAACGGGCAGGTCAGCGCGGCGCCGTCGAAGCCGCCGCGCGACAGGGCCATGCCGCGGTGCGGGCAGCGGTCGCGCAGCGCGAACAGGGCGCCGGCGGCGTCCCGGCCGAGGACGATCTGCTCGCCGTTCAGTTCCACCGCCCGCAGGACGTTCCCGGCGAAGGCGCTTGCCTGCCCGACGCAGTACCACGCATCCGGCAGCGGCCGGCGCATCGCGTCGGGATCGAGGGCCTCGTCGGCGGCCGGGTCGTGCAGCGCCGCGATCCGAGAATCCGCGATCGGAGCGGCGGCGAGCGGAGAGGCGGACATGGGCGTTCGCGCAAGCTTCGGGGGCGCCGTCATACGCCGCGTCGCCGGGTGGGGGAAGCCGCGGACGGCGCCCCTCCTCTCCCGACCCTCGCGTGAGCCGAGGGCCGCCCTGCCCCGCAGAGGGGGAGAGGGACGACGCTGCGGCAGCGGCGAGACAACGCAGGCAAGGGGCTTCACAGAGCCGGTCCCGCCGCCTAATCCTGGTGTCCCAGCAACGAACGAAAGGAGGTGATCCAGTGTCTCATTGTCATCAGCCGCTGTCTTCGGCTTACCGGACCTGGACCGTCGCCTCCGGTGCCGCCCTCTAGGGGCACCTGAGCGTCCCACGCGGGACAGTTCCGGCCGGACCGCGGTTCGGCAATGGAAGGGCCGCCCTCACCGGGCGGCCCTTCGGCGTTTCGGGACCCGTCGCAGGCTGGCGCGCCGGCCGCGGAGCGCCCGCAGGTGCGAAGCGACGCCTTATCGCTTCTGGAAGAGCGGCTGGGCGAGCGCCTCGGTGCGGGCGCGCCAAAGGTCGCGCTCCTCGCGCATCGCGTCGCGCTCCTCGCGGATCTGATCGCGCTCGGCGCGGAAGTGTTCGCGCTCGGCCCGGATCTCCTGGAGCGCGTCCATCTCGACCTGGACGTGGCTGCGGAGCTCCCGGATCTCCTGGGCGAGCAGGGTCTGCAACTCGCCGTGGCGCTCGGACTCGATCCGGAGCTTGGCCTTCAGCATAAGGTTCTCGGCCATCAGCTCGGACACGTCGTCGGCCTCCGGGTCGAGGCGCGCCGTCTCCGCCGGCTGCTGCACGAGGCGCGGCGCCCAGCCGGGTTCCGCGGCGCGCTGCGGCCGGGTCTCCGCCGGGGCGGCCGGCGCATGCGCCTTCATCGCGGCGAGCCAGTCGCGCAGGGGGCCCGGGGCCGGGCGTCCGCCGGCTTCGTAGGGCGAAAGGTTGCGGGCGGGGTCCGACATCGGCGTGTCCTCAGCGATCGAGGCCGAGTGAGCCGGAATAGGCTTAACGATCGGTAAAGGTTAACGCCGTCCCGGCGTCCGATCGCGGGAATGTTTTCGCCGACCCTACGGCGGGGGAGCCCGCCGGGCCCCCGCGCCGCGCCGGCGCTCAGCCTCCTCGCGATCGACGTTCTGCTCGGCCTCGTCGAAGGTGTAGCCTTCGAGCCAGTCCGCGCTCTCCTGGGAGCCGGCCGGATAGGGGTCGGCCGAGAGCGGCGCGCCCTGCGTCTTGGCGGCCTTGCCCGCTTCCATGATCGTGGCCGAGACGAATGCCATGTGTCCGCGCTCCTGTGATGCCCGCCCCCGCGAAGTGGGGAGGCGAGGACGAAAAGGCGAGGCGGCAGGGCAATCGGGTGAAACCCGATTGTCATCCTTCCGGGCGCGAGGAGCGCCTCGAAGCCGCAACAGCGGCTTCAAGCGATCGCCCTGGGGCGAGGCGGGCCGCGAAATTGACTTTTCGGGCCGGGCCCCGTATCGCCCGCTCCACATCCGACGCATCCCGTCGATTCCGAAAGCCGACCGGTCCCCGAGGCCGGAGGTCAACGCCCGACAGCGCGTCCGCGCCCTCGGGCGTGCTCGGCGTTGGCGATGGCGCGTCCTCCGAAGACCATCGATTCACACCATGAGCCCAGCCCCCGTCCCCCTGCGCATCGAGGATGCCGTGAACGAGACCTGCCCGTGGTCGGGCCGGCCGATCGCTGCGGATTCGCTCACCCTCTACAACGGCGCCGTGGTCGGCTTCTGCGAGCCCGACTGCCGGGACAGGTTCGCGCGCGCGCTCAGCGCCTTCGAGGACGCGCTCCAGGCACGGCGCGCGGCGTCCGCCGGCCTGAACCAGTAGCCGCGATGTTCGAGGGCCTCTCCGACCGCCTGTCCGGCATCCTCTCGGGCCTCACTCGCCGCGGCGCCCTGACCGAGGCCGACGTCACCGCCGCGATGCGCGAGGTGCGCCGCGCGCTGCTCGAGGCCGACGTGGCGCTCGAGGTGGTGCGCGGCTTCACCGATGCGGTGCGCGACAAGGCCGTCGGCGCGGTCGTCCTGAAGTCGGTCACCCCCGGCCAGATGGTCGTGAAGATCGTCAACGACGAGCTCGTGGCGATGCTCGGCACCGAGGCGGGGGTGATCGACCTCAACGCCCCGGCCCCCGTGCCGATCCTGATGGTCGGCCTGCAGGGCTCGGGCAAGACCACGACGACCGCCAAGATCGCCCGCCGCCTCTCCGATCGCGACAAGCGCAAGGTGCTGCTCGCCTCGCTCGACACCCGGCGGCCGGCGGCGATGGAGCAGTTGGCGATCCTGGCGGGTCAAGTCGGCGTCGAATGCCTGCCGATCGTCGCCGGCCAGTCGGCGGTGCAGATCGCGCGGCGCGCCATGGATGCCGCAAGGCTCGGCGGCTTCGACGTGGTGATGCTCGACACCGCCGGCCGCACCACGGTGGACGAGGCGCTGATGGCCGAGGCCGCCGAGGTGAAGGCGGTCACGAAGCCCCACGAGGTGCTGCTGGTGGCCGATGCGCTCACCGGCCAGGACGCGGTCAACACCGCGCGCGCCTTCGACCAGCGGCTCGGCGTCACCGGCATCGTGCTGACCCGCATGGACGGCGATTCCCGCGGCGGTGCGGCCTTGTCGATGCGCGCGGTGACGGGCAAGCCGATCAAGCTCGTCGGCACCGGCGAGAAGGTCGATGCGCTGGAGGAGTTCCACCCCGCGCGCGTGGCCAACCGCATCCTCGGCATGGGCGACATCGTCTCGCTCGTGGAGAAAGCCGCCGAGACCATCGACCACGAGCAGGCGCTCCGCACCGCGGAGAAGATGCGCAAGGGCAAGTTCGACCTCGACGACTTGGCCGTGCAGCTTGCCCAGATGGAGAAGATGGGCGGGATCGGTGGCGTGATGGGCCTGCTGCCCGGCATGGGCGCGATGAAGAAGCAGGTCGAGGGCGCCAAGCTCGACGAAACCATGTTCAAGCGCCAGCGCGCGATCATCTCCTCGATGACGGCTTCCGAGCGCAAGAACCCCGATATCCTCAAGAACAGCCGCAAGAAGCGCATCGCGGCGGGCTCCGGGACCAAGGTCGAGGAGCTGAACAAGCTTTTGAAGATGCACCGGACCATGGCCGACATGATGAAGGCGATGGGCTCAGGGAAACGCGGCATCGGGCAGGCGCTCGGCTCGATGTTCGGGCTCAGCGGCGGCATGCCGGGCGGGATGGGCGCCGGGATGCCCGGCCTGCCGCCGGGGATGCCCGAGCCGACGCCGGAACAGATCGCGCAGATCGAGAAGCAGATGGGCGGCAAGCTGCCGCCGATGTCGCCGGGCTTCGGCGGCGGCGGAAAGATGCCGAGCCTTCCGGGCTTGGGCGGACCGAAGGGGCCGGGCCTGCCGGGGCTCGGCGGTTTCCCGTTCGGAAAGAAGAAGTGAC
>NZ_CAXTHR010000116.1:0-13168 GCF_964244095.1 uncultured Methylobacterium sp.
CCTTGTAGGCGCATTCGCGCGCCATCTCCGGGAACATGCCGTCGTGGCAGATGATGAGCGCGAGCTTGGCGCCGCGCGGCCCGTCGATCACCGGGATGCCGACATCGCCCGGCTCCCATGGCTCGACCGGCACCCATGGGTGCATCTTGCGATAGTACAGCTTCACCGTGCCTTCGTCGTCGATGACGAGGCCGGTGTTGTACGGGTTGCCGTGCGGGTTGAACTCCATGATGGAGAAGCAGCCCCAGATCCGGTTGTCGAGGCAGGCCCGCTTGAACGCCGCGACTTCGGGGCCGTCCATCCGGCACATGATCTCCGGGTTCACGTCCATCGACAGGCCGTGGAGCGCGTATTCCGGGAAGACCACGAGGTCCATGCCGGCGAGGTTGCCCCGCGCCTTGGCGACCATCGCCACCACGCGCTCGGTCTGCGCGGCAAGCTCCGCCTTGGTCGCGACCTTCGGCAATTGCAGTTGCACGAGGCCGATCACCACGCCGTTCGGGGATTTGTTGAGGCCGCCGAATCCATTCATGAGATGTGTCCGTGCACGAGGGCGCGTTACTTCGAGAGCGAAAGCTCGCCCGGTGCCCCGGCCAGCGCCCGGTCGGACGAGGAGGTGGCGATCAACAGGGCGAGGGTGAGGACGTAGGGGGCTGCGTAGAACAGGTAATACCCCTGCGTGACGCCGACCGATTGCAGCGCCGGCCCGAGCGCGCCGGCGCCGCCGAACAGCAGCGCCGCGCCGAAGCAGGCGAGCGGGTTCCAGCGGGCGAAGATCACGAGCGCCACCGCCATCAGGCCCTGACCCGACGAGACGCCCTCGTTCCACGAGCCGGGATAGTACAGCGACAGGTAGGCCCCGCCGATCCCGGCGAGCACCCCGCCCGCGGCGGTCGCGTAGAGCCGGATCCGGTCGACGTCGTAGCCCATGGCGCGGGCGGCATCCGCGCTGTCGCCGACGACGCGCACGATCAGACCGGCCTTGGTGTTGCGGAACGCCCACCACAGGAAGGCGGCAAGCCCCGCGCCGATCAGGAACAACACGTTGACGCGCAACGCCGCCTGGATCTGGGGCACGTCGGACCAGAGGCCGAAGGGGATCGCCGGCAACGGCGGCGCCGAGGGCTGGATGAACGGCTTGCCCAGGAAGAAGGCGAGTCCCGATCCGAACAGCATCAGCGCGATGCCCACCGCGACGTCGTTGACGCGGGTCAGGCGGCAGATCGCGCCGTGGACGAGGCCGAGCACACCGCCGGCTGCCCCTGCGACCGCGACGCCCGCCCACGACGAGCCGGTGAGGACGGCGGTGCCGTAGGCCGACATCGCCCCGAAGACGAGGGTGCCCTCCAGCCCGAGGTTGATCCGCCCGGAGCGTTCGGTGATGGTCTCGCCGAGGCTGACGAACAGGAACGGCGTCGAGACGCGGATCGCCCCGCCGATCACGGCGATCAGCACGCTCCAGAGCCCGAGGTCTCCGGTCATGACGAGGCTCCGGCGGGGAGCAGCGCGGTCTCGCGCTTGCGCGCCCAGAGATGCGGGCTGAAGACGTGCAGACGGCCGTAGAGCGTCTCGCTCATCAGCACGATGAGGAACAGCAGGCCTTCGAGCACCAGCACCGTGGCGTCGGGCAGGTGCATCCGCCGCTGGATCAGCCCGCTCGACGCCTCGATGCCGCCGAGGAGGAACGCGACGGGGATGATCGCGACCGGGTTCTGCCGGGCGAGGAAGGCGACCAGGATGCCGGTGTAGCCGTAGCCGGCCACCAGGGTGCCGTTGGCTGTGCCCTGGACGGCGACCACCTCGAAGAAGCCGGCCAAAGCCGCGAAGGCGCCCCCCAGCGCCGTGAACCCGACGATGAGCCGGCCCACCGGCAATCCCTGGATCTGCGCCGCGCGCACGTTGCCGCCGGCGATCCGCGCGGCGAAGCCCAGCGTGGTGCGATCCATCAGAAGGTAGGCGAGGAGACAGGCGAGGATGCCGCAGCCCAGCCCCCAATGCACGCCGATCCCCGGCATCGGCCCGAGCATGAAGGCGTCGCCGACCGGCAGGGTCGAGGGCTTGTTGAGGCTCGCCGGATCGCGCAGCGGCCCCTCGATCATGTGGTTGGCCAGCGCGATCGCGATGTAGGACAGCAGCAGGCTCGAGATGGTGGCGTTGACGCCGCGATAGGCCTGGAGGAAACCCACCGCGCCGATCCAGACGGCGCCGGCGAAGGCTGCGGCGAGCGCCATCAGCGGGATCGCCAGGGCCGGCGGCAGGGCAGCCAGCGGCTGCGCGGCGGCGGCGGCCGCGAGGCCGCCGAGCACGATCGCGCCCTCGCCACCGATCACCACGAGCCCGAGCCGGGCGGGGAGCGCGACGCAGAGCGCCGCAAACAGCAGGGGGGCCGCCCGCTGCAGGCTGTTGCCGAGGGCGAAGCCCGAGCCGAAGCCGCCGCGATACACGATCTCGACGAGTTGGAGGGGCGACTGGCCGAGCGCCAGCAGGAACAGGCCGAACACCAGGAAGCCGGTCACGGCCGCGGCGACCGGGATCAGGAACGCCTCCGAGCGGCGGGCCAGCCACGCGCGGATCTGGAGGCTCCGGGATGACCGGCCGTTCGATGCGGTCAGCCCGACCGGTGCCGCATCCGCGACCATGCTGAGCCCCCCTCCGCTTCCAGCAAGAGCCCTTCGCGCGGCAGGAAGCGTGCCAGCGCCGGCGACGGGTCGATCGACGCCTGGCGGGTCAGACCGAGCCCTTCACGCCTGCGACGAGGTAGTTCGTGCTCTCCAGTTCGGCCGCCTTCTCCGGGTAGCCCTTGCCGGACGCGAGGATCTCCTTGCCGGCGTTGTCCTTGAGCGGTCCCTTGATGATCTCGTAGCCGCCCTTCATCATCTCGGCCTTCACCGCGTCCGCGTTCTTGCGGGCGGCGTCGCCGACGCCGGGGCCGTAGGGGCTCATCTTGACGTAGCCGTCGGCGAGCCCGCCGCGCACGAAGTTCTCGGGCACCTTGCCGGCCTGCATCGCCTCAACGAAGCCCTTGTAGATCGGCAGCCAGTTCCACTCCGCGCCGGTGAGGTACTTCTGCGGAGCCAGCGGCGACTGATCGACGTGGTAGCCGCAGACGAAGGCACCGCGGCGTGCGGCAGTCTCGACCACGACCTTCGGGCTGTCGACGTGGCAGGTGATGACGTCGGCGCCGCCGTCGATCAGCGCGTTAGCGGCTTCCGCCTCCTTGACCGCCAGCGACCACTCGCCGGTGAAGATCACCTGGCAGGTGATCGACGGATCGACGCTCTGGGCGCCGAGCAGGAAGGCGTTGACGTTGTTGAGAACTTGCGGGATCGGCTTGGCCGCGACGAAGCCGATCTTCTTCGACTTGGACGCGTGGGCGGCCACGATGCCGTTCAGGTACTGCCCCTGGGCGATGTAGCCGAAGTAGGAGCCGGCGTTCTTTGGGTCCTTGTCGGACCACAGGCCGCCGCAATGGCGGAACTGGACTTTGGGGTTCTTCTTCGCCTCGGCGAGCACGTAGGGGCTGTAGTAGCCGAACGAGGTGGGAAAGAGCAGGCTCGCCCCGTCGAGGTTGATCATGCTCTCCATGGTCTTCTCGACGGCATTGGTCTCGGCGACGCGCTCCTCCTCCGTGACCGTCAGGCCGGGCATGCCCTTGAGAGCCTTCGCGGCCTGGGCATGGGCTTGGTTGTAGCCGTAATCGTCCTTCGGGCCGACGTAGATGAAGCCGACCGTGAGCGCGCCGGCCGCCGCCGCGCGACCCGGATGAAGGCCGCCGAGCGAGAGGGCGGCGGTCCCGGCTAGCAGGCGCCGGCGCGAAATCGAAAGGTCAGCCACGATCACCTGCTCCGTCGCCGCATCGGTCCGATGCGTGATGCAGAGCCTAAGCTTCGCCAACCTCGATTCGAAGCCGAGATTTTCGGCAATTTCGTATGCAAGGCTGTGCTCTGCCGACCTAGGTCGGATCGGCAGAACCGCTTAAAATTAAATCATACCTGCACGTTGCAGCGCCACGCTGCCGCGGCTGGCCGATGCTCGGATCGGACGGCGATTCGAGCAGCCACCGTCGGCCCGCGGGCGGGCCGAGGCTCTGGTCGGAGCGCGTGTCAGCGACGGCCGCGGTCGGCCTCGTCGCGCCGAGCACGCAGGGAACCCGTGACGAAGGCTTCGTCGTAGGCACCACGCGGCGAGAGCGCGCGCGAGCCGCCCTGCGCATCGATGAGGTTCGGCAGGGCTGCACGGCCCTCGACGCCGCCCGGGGCGGTTACGGCGGCGATGCCGGCGGGTGCGTTATAGCTCTGGGCGAAGGCCGTGGCGGCGAGCGGCACGGACAGGGCAAGGCCGAGGGCGGCGGTGATGGTGATGCGCGTGGTCATGCGAAGGTCTCGTCTGTTCGCGTTGGAATGACCCATCAAAGCCGTTCCGAACGACAGAGTTCCTGCTTTTTGTGCATGTCTGGCGCGCGAGACGCCATAGATTGCCTAAAACAACGCCCTTATCTACTGGCTTGGCACCTATGCCGCTGAATCCGTTGCCTCAAAGATACAAGGGCACTGCATTTAATCCTTTCAGGACAGATGCTTAGAGAAAACACAGCTCGGTCTGCCTCAAAAGAGGCAGGATGGCACGGATCTTTCTCCCGACGTGCGCTGGCGCACGCATCGGCTCCGAGGTTCGGGCAAGGCCGCCACGCCCCGCGGCCCTAAGGGCGCGAAAGCGTCCGGGACGCGGGCGAGGGTGTCAGGCCGTCCGCCCGATCGTCGCCTCGATTTGCCCGTGCGGCTCGTCGGTCGGCAGGAACACCGTGCCGGGATTGTCCAGGCCGAACGGTGCGAGGTTGATCGGGATGTAGTGCTTGTTGGGCATCGCGAAGCCGATCTCGGCGATCTCCGGGATCGCCGCCAGCACGGTCTCGCCCATGCGGTACATGCTGTCCTGCACGCCGTGGCTGTAGGTGGTGCCGAACACAGTGATCAGGAGGCCGAGCACCCGTGCGTTGGCGGCCGTGTAGTCGGCGGGCGCCGACGACCACGTCCAGGTCGCGTCCATACTGGTGGCGGCGATGCGGTCCGCGGTGTCGGGGAGCGTGCGGTACGCGTCGTCGACGAAATCGACCCAGCCGGACTGCGTGGTCTTCATGAAGGTGAAGCCGCGCAGGCCCGATTGCAGCATGCGGCTGCCGCGGCTCGCCACGAGGCGGACGAAGCCGGTGCCGTTGCCGTCCAGGGTGAAGGTGTGGCCGTGCGGCTCACCCCCGAAGGACTGGCGCAGCCAGCGGGTCTCCAGGCCCTCGACGGATACCTCCTCGATCTGCGGGTAGGTGTCGAGGAACACCGTAGCGACCGCCTCGGCGAAGGCCTCCTTGTCCAGCGACAGGTTCCTGGCCGCGGTGACGTTGACGATGTTCTTGACGCTGTCGGTGGCCACGCACGCCCGGTTATCACCCGCCGTCCACGCGGCGTCGAAGGCGCCCTTCATCAGCACGGTGAGCGCGAGTTCCCGCGGGGTGTGGTGGTCGCCGTCGCGGGTCAGGCGCATCACCCGCACGCGGCCCTTGCCGTATTTCGAGGCGGTCAGCGGCATCGGCGTCTCCGAAGAAGCGGGTCTCGTCAGCGACTCAATGCTCAGACGCGGCGGCTTGGCGCATCGCGGCGTCGCGCGCCTCCGCCGTGCTGCCGAGCCCGTTGAAGAACAGGTTCAGCAGCACCGCCGAGATGGCGCAGAGCAGGATGCCGGATTCGAGCAGAGGGTGGAGCGCGTGCGGCATCTGCTTGAAGAAGTTGGGCGCCACCAGCGGGATCATGCCGAAGCCGACCGAGACCGCGACCACGAACAGGTTGTTGCGGTTCTTCGCGAAGTCGACCGCACCGAGGATGCGCGCACCCGTCGCCCCGACCATGCCGAACATCACGAGGCCGGCGCCCCCGAGCACGCATTGCGGCACCGCCTCGACCATAGCGGCGAGCTTCGGGATCAGGCCGAGCCCGAGCATGATGAACCCGCCGACCACGGCAACGTAGCGCGTGCGCACGCCGGTGACGCCGACGAGGCCGATGTTCTGCGAGAACGAGGTGTAGGGGAAGGTGTTGAACACGCCGCCGACGATCGTGCCGAGGCCGTCGGCACGAAGCCCCCGGGTGAGGCGCGCCTCGCCGACCGGATCGGCGCAGATCTCGGCGAGCGCCAGGAACATCCCTGTCGATTCGATCATCACCACGATCATGACGATGCACAGCGTCACCACCGAGACGAGGTCGAAGGTGGGCAGCCCGAAGGCGAAGGGGCGGACCACGTCGAACCACGAGGCGGTGGCCACGTGCGAGAGATCCACCAGCCCGAAGAACCCGGCTACGCCCATGCCGACCACGATGCCGATCAGCACCGAAGCCGAGTTGACGAAGCCGGTGCCGTAGCGGGTGATCGCCATGATGAGGCAGAGCACGAAGGCGCTGATCGCGAGGTAGATCGGCGCGCCGTAATTCGGGTTGCCGACGCCGCCAGCTGCCCAGTTCACGCCGACGCGCATCAGCGAGATGCCGATCACCAGAATGATCGTGCCGGTGACGACCGGCGGGAACAGCGGCAGCAGCCGCCCGACCAGCGGCGCGACGAGCAGCGCGAACAGGCCGGCGGCGATCACCGCGCCGTAGATGCCCGTCAGCCCGATCTCAGGCGACGAGCCCATCGCGATCATTGGCGTCACCGCGGCGAAGGTCACGCCCATCATCACCGGCATGCGCACGCCGATGCCGGGCAGGCCCCAGCTCTGGATGAGGGTGGCGAGGCCGCCGGCGAACAGGTCGGCGCTCACCAGCATCGCCACCTGCTCGGGCGCGAGCTTCAAGGCCCGCCCGACGATCAGCGGCACTGCCACAGCACCGGCATACATCACCAGGACGTGCTGGAGCCCGAGCAAGCCGAGCGCCACCGCGCCGACCCTGGCGATGGGGGCCGTTGCCGGACCGAGGGGGACCGGACCGGCATGGACGTCCGGATGAGCCGTACCCGACATCGACGATCGCTCCCGCGTGCAGGCGGCATCCCGGATGCCGTGCCGGGGAGACCGCGCAAGCCATGTGCCAGGGACGACCACGGAACGACTGGGCGCGCGGTCGCCGGCCCTGGTTTTGGCCTGTTGCCTGCTACGGCGCCGCAGAGCATGGCGACGAGAGGGCCGATGAGCATCACCCTGGCCGACCTGAACGCGATGCCGGAATCCGATTTCGTCGCGGCGCTCGGCGCGGTGTTCGAGCACGCCCCCTGGGTGGCGGCGGGGGCGGCCGCCCTCCGGCCGTTTACCACCGTGGCCGACCTCTACGCGGCGATGCGCCGGACGGTGGAGGCCGCCCCCGACGAGGGCCGCCTCGCGCTGCTCGCCGGCCATCCGGAGCTCGCCGGGCGCGCGGCGCGCGACGGCGCCATCGCCCCCGATTCCATCGCCGAGCAGACCGCCGCCGGCCTCGACCGGTTGTCGGAGGCCGAATTCGCGCGCTTTGCGGCGCTGAACGCGGGCTATCGCGAAAAATTCGGCCTCCCGTTCATCCTGTGCGTCAGGCGGCACGGGCGGGCCTCGCTGCTCTCCGCCTTCGCGGCGCGGCTCGCCTCCGACCCCGCGACCGAGCGGCGCGTGGCGGAAGCCGAGATGTTCCGCATCGCCGCGATCCGCCTGAACGCGCTCGTGGCCGGTGACGGCCCGCTCCGCACGACGGGCCGGATCTCGACGCACGTGCTCGACACCATGCGCGGGGCGCCGGCGGCGGGCGTGGGGCTGGCGCTGTACGAGGTCGTCCCGGACGGCGGCTTGGCGCTCGTGGCGCGGGCTGAGACCAACGCCGACGGCCGGACGGACGCAGCCCTGATCGGCGGACGGCCGGTGCCGATCGCCGCCTACGAGCTGCATTTCGCGCTGGGCGACTACCACCGCCGCCTCGGGCTCGACCTGCCGGAGCCGCCGTTCCTCGACGTCGTCCCCTTGCGCTTCGGGGTGTCGGACCCGGAAGGCCACTATCACGTGCCCCTGGTGGCGACACCCTGGAGCTTCCAGACCTATCGCGGAAGCTGAGCAGGGTCGATCGCATCGCAAAATAATCGCCCGGCTCGATGCACCAAAGGAGCCGCTGCGCGTTGGCTGTGCGAAATCAAGGAGATACCATGTCCCGCCCGAAGACCATGCTCGCCCTCGCTCTCTGCCTCGGGTTCGGCCTTGCCGGCGCGGCCGCGGCGCAATCCGTCGGCGCGCCGGCCGGCCGCCTGTCCGCAGCCGCCCCCGGCGGGGCCACCGGCAAGGCGGGCCCGCGAAACCGCATGGAGGCGATGCGCAGCGGCGGTGCATACGGCTCGCGCCGGATGAGGCGCTACCGCCGCATGCATCGCTGAGGCCGCGCCGTCCGGACGGCACGACCGTTGCTCTCGCTGTGTCGTCGCCGCGCAGCCGCGCGCCCGCGGCGCGAACGCTTCATCGCCCACCTGAATCGCCTGCGCCGGCTCTACTAGGCCGATTGCAGCCCATCGTTCCACGAGGAGACCCCGACCATGCTGTTTCGAACACCCCTCATCCTGGCGTTCTGCGGCGTCCTGGGCTTGTCCGGCGCGGCCCTGGCCCAGTCGTCGACGGGCGCTCCCGCCGGCCGCGAGCCGGCGACCGCTCCCGGCGGCACCGAGGGCATCGCCGGCCCGCGCAACGAGATCAACGCGATCCAGGACGGCGACGCGGTCGCCGTCCCGCCCGGACGCGGCGGCATCGTCGTCGACGCGCCCCCGCCCGCGATGGAGCCGGTTGCCCCGCCGCCGCCGCGGCCCTGATCCGCGGCCGGTGACCGGCCGAACGTGAAAAGGCCGCCGGAGCGATCCGGCGGCCTTCTTTCTTGGCGACGACAGGGACTACTGGGGCAGCTTGTCGTCGATGCCCTTCACGTACCAGTTCATGCCGAGGATCATCGGGTCCGGCGCGTTCTCGCCCGCTTTCACGGCGAGCGTCCCGTCCTGCTTCGTCACCGGTCCGTCGAAGGGATGGATCTTGCCGGACGCGATGTCCGCCGTGGTCGCCTCGGCGAGCGCCTTCACGTCGTCGGGCATGTTGGTGAAGGGCGCGAGCACGACCATGCCGTCCTTGATGCCGCCCCAGGTGTCGTGGCTCTTCCAGGTGCCGGCCATCACCGCCTTGGCCTCGCTCACGACGTAGCCGTTCCAGTCGTCGGTGATCGAGGTGAGCTGGGCTTTGGGGGCGAAGCGGTACTGGTCCGAGGACTGGCCGAAGGCGAGCTTGCCGGCCTTCTCGGCCTCCTGCAGCGGCGCGGCCGAATCGGTGTGCTGGGTGAGGATGTCGGCGCCCTGCGCCAGCAGGGCCTTGGCCGCCTCCGCCTCCTTGCCGGGGTCGAACCACGTGTTCACCCAGACGATCTTGACCTTGATGTCCGGGTTGACCGACTGCGCGCCGAGCATGAAGGCGTTGATGCCGCTCACCACCTCGGGGATCGGGAAGGAGGCGATGTAGCCCACCGTGCCCGACTTCGAGAGCTTGCCGGCGATCTTGCCGCAGACGTAGCGGCCCTCGTAGAAGCGCGCCGAGTAGGTCGAGAGGTTGTCCGCGCGCTTGTAGCCGGTGGCGTGCTCGAACTTCACCTTGGGGAACTTCTTGGCCACCTTCAGGGTCGGCTCCATGAAGCCGAACGAGGTGGTGAAGACGAGGCCGGCGCCGGAGCGTGCCAGCTTCTCGATCGAGCGCTCGCTGTCGGCCTCCGGCACGCTCTCGAGGAACGTCGTCTCCACCTTGCCCGGCAGCGCCGCCTCGAGCGCCTTGCGGCTGAGGTCGTGCTGATAGGAATACCCGTAATCGGCCACGGGGCCGACATAGACGAAGCCGACCTTCAGCTTGTCCTCGGCCCGCGCCGGGCCGGTCGCGAGGAGGAGGGCGCAAAGGAGCGCGCAGGTCATCGTCCGCATGGTGCGTGTCGCCTTGTTCAGCGGGTGGGAATGAAGTCGCGCCCGAGGGCGGCCGGCGCCAGCGAGCCGCCCTGGCGCCGGCCGAGGGAGAGCAAGACCAGGGCCAGGATGGTGGCGAGGTAGGGCAGCGCCGACAGCACCTGCCCCGGCAGGCCGATGCCCGCCGCCTGCGCGTGGAGCTGGAGCACCGTGGTGCCGCCGAACAGCAGCGCGCCGGCCGCGACGCGCAACGGGCGCCAGGAGGCGAACACCACGAGCGCCAGCGCGATCCAGCCGCGCCCCGCCGTCATGCCCGGCGCCCAGAACGGCGTGTAGGCCAGCGACAGGTAGGCGCCGGCGAGCCCCGCGCAGGCGCCGCCGAACAGCACGGCGAGGAAGCGCACCTTGCGCACCGGCAGGCCGAGCGCATGGGTGGCGACGTGGTCGTCGCCGATGGCGCGCAGCGTCAGGCCCGTCCGCGTGCGCCACAAGAACCACCACACGCCGGCCACCAGGGCGAGGGCGGCGTAGACGAACGCGTCCTGGCCGAACAGCAGCCGGCCGACGCCCGGCATCTCGGTCAGGCCCGGCAGGTGGAGATGGGCGGCCGGGTCGCGCTTCGTGCCGACATAGGTGGCGCCGACGAGGCCGGAGAGGCCCAGCCCGAGGATGGTCAGCGCCAGGCCCGAGGCCACCTGGTTGGCCGCGAGCCCCACCGTCAGGATGCCGAACAGGGCGGCGAGCGCGATGCCGGCGAGCGTGCCGCCCAGCGCCCCGAGCAGGGTCGAGCCCGTCTCCATCGCCACCGCGAAGCCCGATGCGGCGCCGAAGATCATCATGCCCTCGACGCCGAGGTTGAGCACGCCCGCGCGCTCGGCCACGAGTTCGCCCAGGGCCGCCAGGATCAGCGGCGTCGCGGCGGCGAGCACCGTCACCAGCACCATCTGGACGATGTCGAGGCTCATGTCCCGGTTCTCATGAATCCGCTCCCACGCCGCCAATCCTCACGCCGGCCCGCCGGAGACGAGGCGGACATGGTAGCGCGAGAGCACGTCCGCGCCGAGCACGAGGCCGAGCAGCAGCCCCTGGAAGGCGCGGGTGAGGTCGAAGGGCAGCTTGAGGTCGATCTGCGCCGCCTCGCCGCCGATCGTCGTCAGCGCGATGACCAGCGCCGCCGCCAGGATGCCCGGCGGCGAGAGCCGGCCCAGGAAGGCGACGATGATCGCGGTGAAGCCGTAGCCCGGCGAGATCGTCGGCTGGAGCTGGCCGATCCGGCCCGCCACCTCGGCCACGCCCGCCAGACCCGCCGCGCCCCCCGAGATCGCGAAGACCGCGAGCGTCAGGCGGGCATCGCTGAAGCCGGCAAAGCGCGCCGCCCGCGGGCTCGCGCCGACGACGCGCACCTCGAACCCGAACAGGGTGCGCGCGAGCACGAGCGCGGCCAGGACGACGGCCGCGAGGCTGACCAGCACCCCGGCATGGAGGGTGTCGCCCGCCATGAGGTAGGGCAGGCGGGCGGCCTCGTCGAACGTCACGCTCTGCGGGAAGTTGAAGCCCGCCGGATCGCGCAGGGGCCCGCGGGCCATGTAGTCGAGCAGCAGTTCGGCGACGTAGACCAGCATCAGGCTGGTCAGGATCTCGGAGACGCCGAGGCGGACCTTGAGGAAGCCGGGGATCAGGGCGTAGGCCAGCCCCGCGAGCGTGCCCGCGGCCAGCATCGCCGGCAGGATCCACAGGGTGAAGCCGTGCTGGCCGTGGGTGGCGACGCCGATCCAGCCGCCGGCCAGCCCGCCGACGACGAACTGGCCCTCGGCGCCGATGTTCCAGAGGTTGGCGCGGTAGCAGAACGCCAGCCCCGTCGCGATGAGCGCCAGCGGCGCGGCCTTCAGCGCGATCTCCTGGAGCGACCACACCTCGCTCAAGGGGACGACGAAGTAGGTGACGAAGGCGGCGGCCGGCGAGACGCCGAGGGTCGCCACCGCGACGCCGCCCACCAAAATCGCCGCCGCGAACGCGATCACCGGCGTCACCGCCGAGAGCAGCCGCGAGCGGCTGGCGCGGGGGCTCAGGTCGAGGCGCATGGGGCCGCAGCTTCGGGGGGGAGGGCCGCGGACGGCGCGCCGCGCCCCGCGCCCTCCGCGGGGGGCGGGAGGGCGTCGGCGGCGTGGTGGTCGCCCGATCCGCCCATCAGCAGGCCGATCGCCTCGCGGGTTGTGTCCGCAGCCGGCACGGCCGGCGAGAGCGTGCCCGCATGCAGCACCGCGATGCGGCCGGCGACCTCGAACAGTTCGTCGAGGTCCTGGCTGATCACCAGCACCGCGGCGCCGCGCGCGGCGCGGTCGATCAGCGCCTGCCGGATATGCGCGGCCGCCGCCGCGTCGACGCCCCAGGTCGGCTGGTTGATCACGAGGATGCCGGGCTCGGCCAGCATCTCGCGGCCGACGACGAATTTCTGGAGGTTGCCGCCGGACAGGGTGGAGGCGGCAGGATCCGGGCCGGCCTTGCGCACGTCGAAGGCCTCGACCACGCGGGCGGCCAGCGCGCGCGCCGCGCCCTTCCGCAGCCAGCCGAAGGGCGCCAGCGGCGCGGTGGCGTGGCGCGACAGCACCGCGTTCTCCGACAGGCTCATGCCGGGCGCCGCCGCATGGCCGTTGCGCTCCTCCGGCACGAAGGCCCCGCCCAGGTGGCGCCGGGCGTTGATGCCGCGGCCGCCGACCGGCCGTCCGTCGAGGCGGATGGCGCCGGGCTCGGCCTCGACCTCTCCCGAGAGCGCGGCGAAGAGTTCGGCCTGCCCGTTGCCGGCCACGCCCGCGATGCCGAGGATCTCGCCGCCCGCGACGCGCAGGGCGATGCTATGCAGCGCGGTGCCGTGCATCCCCGGCGCCGGCAGGGACAGGCCGTCGAGGACGAGGCGCTCCGGCCCGCGGGCGGAAGGCGGCGGCGGCTTCAGTTCGCGCACCTGCGCGCCGACCATCATCGCGGCGAGCGAGCGCGCACTCTCCCGGCGCGGGTCGCAGGCGCCGACCACCTTGCCGTGGCGCAGGATGGTGGCGCGCGCGCACAGGCGGCGGACCTCGTCGAGGCGGTGGGAGATGTAGAGCAGCGCCCGGCCCTCCTGCGCCAAGCGCTCCAGCACCGTGAACAGCTGCTCCGCCTCGCCGGGGGTGAGCACCGAGGTCGGCTCGTCGAGGATCACGAGGCGCGGGTCCTGGAGCAGGCAGCGCACGATCTCGATGCGCTGGCGCTCGCC
>NZ_CAXTHR010000117.1:0-13142 GCF_964244095.1 uncultured Methylobacterium sp.
GCCATGCGGCGGACCTTGCGCGTGACCTGGCCGACGGTGCGCAACGCCTTCGGCAGGTCCTTCGGCCCGATGACGATGAGGGCGACGCCGCCGATCAGCATCACCTCCCCCCAGCTCATGTCCAGCATGTCGTCGACGGTCCTGCAGCCTCGGGCCTGCCGGCACGATGCCGGCGGCCCCGGAAAAGGGCCGCGCACCGGAGTGCGGGCCCGCGCGGCCTCAGACGGGCTTGCGCTCGGCCTGCGGCAGGTGGCTCGCGGGGATCGCGGTGCCGGGGCTCGTCTCGGCCGCGTGCGGGATGGTGCGGACGGGCTCGGCGGGGGCGGCCGGATGGGCTGCCTGCGCCGGCGTCTCCTCCTCGGCCATGCCCTTCTTGAACGCCTTGATCCCCTTGGCGACGTCGCCCATCAGGTCGGAGACCTTGCCGCGGCCGAACAGCAGCATCACGATGACGGCGACGACGACCCAGTGCCAGATACTCATGCTGCCCATGGCAACCTCCTGCGCCACGATGCACGCATTGCGTCTACGTGTCCGCGACGGCTCGTGTCCGCGGTGGAATTTCGCGCCGAACCTAGGGACGGCGCCCCGCGAACACAAGCGGTCAATCCCGCTCAGGGGCCCGCAAACCGGTTTGCGCACCGAACCTCGTCAGGCGGCCCGCGCCAACGCCGCGGCGAATTGCGCCCGCGCCAGCGGCAGGTCGAGGCCGTCGCGGCCTCCGGCGAGGCGGGCAAGCGCAGCCTCGGCCCGGCGCAGGGCCGTGCCCGCCAGCGCCGGCGTCCCGGACGCCACGGCGCGCATCTCGTCGAGGCGGCCGTTGCAGTGGAGCGCCACGTCGATGCCGGCCGCGAACGCGGCCTCGGCGCGCGCCCGGAACGGCCCGGTGAGCGCGTGCATCGACAGGTCGTCGGTCATCAGCAGGCCGTCGAAGCCGATCGCGCCGCGGATCACCTCGGCGACGACGGCCGGCGACTGCGTCGCCGGCCGGTCGGGGTCGATGGCCGTGAACACCACGTGCGCGCTCATCGCCATCGGCAGGTCAGCGAGCGCGTGGAAGGGCTGGAAGTCCTGCGCGCCCAGCGCGTCCCGCCCGGCCACCACCACCGGCAGGCCGTGGTGGCTGTCGCAGGCCGCGCGGCCGTGGCCGGGGATGTGCTTCATCACCGGCAGCACGCCGCCGGCCATCAGCCCCTCGGCGACCGCCCGGCCGATCTCCGCCACCCTGTGGGGCGTCGTGGCGTAGGCGCGGTCGCCGATGATGTCGTGAGCCCCCGGTTCCGGCACGTCGAGCACGGGTGCGCAATCGACGTTGATGCCGACGTCGGTGAGATCATGCGCCATCAGGCGGGCGCCGAGCTGCGCCATCGCGGCGGCGGACCCGTCGAGGCGGCGGAAGCGGCCGCCCGCCGGATAGGCCGGCCAGTGTGGCGGCCCCATGCGCTGCACCCGGCCGCCCTCCTGGTCGATCAGGATTGGCGCGTCGTCGCGCCCGATCGTGGCGCGCAAGCACGCCGTCAGCGCCCGGACCTCGTCCGGCGTGCCGACGTTGCGCTTGAACAGGATGAAGCCCCAGGGCCGCACGTCCCGGAAGAAGGCGGTCTCCTCGGCCGAGAGGGTCTGGCCGGCGCAGCCGAGGATCAGGGCACGGGAGGTCATCGGGGACGGTTTTCCCGGAATCTTTTGGGGTTGAGGGTGCGCAACGAAAGCTCGACGGATCGCGCGCCGGGGTGGAATCAGTCCGAGAATCAGTTCTTGGCGACGAAGCACTGGCCGCCGGCGCCTTGCAGCTCGGTGCAGAGGCTCGTCGCCTCGGCCTTGGCGAGCGGCCCGACGCGGACCCGGAAGATCGTCTTGCCGTTGACCTCGGCCTGACGGATCAGCTCCGGCTTGCCGGCGAGCTGGCCGTACTTGCCCTGCATCTCGCGCAGGGCGGCCTGCGCCTCGCGGGCGCTGGTGCGGACGCCGAGCTGCACCGAGAACCCGCCCACGGCGGCGTTGCTCACGGTGGCCGTGGTCGCCGGCGACTCGGCGGGCGCGGCGGACTCCGGGCTGACGGCGGCGATGCGCTGGGGCGACTTGGCCCTGACCGGCGCCGGGGCCGCGGCGGCGGGCGTGCGCTCCGGGGCGGGCGGCGCCTGGACGGGGACCGCCTGGGACGGGGCCTGCTGCACGGTGGCGGTCTGGACCGGCATCTGCGGCGTCGCCGCCGCCATCCGGCCGGGACGGGTGCGGACGGGCGCGTCCTCGCCGGGCAGCGTCATCGTCGGGATCGGCGAGAGCGGCAGCGCCTCGGCCTGGACCTCGCGCTGGGCGGCCGGGGGCGGCGTATCGGGCTTCACCACCACTGTCCGGACCTTGCGGGGCTGGCCGAACGCATCGAACGAGGCCGAACCCGGCGTCACCGCGGCCTCCGTCCCGCGGTCCTGGCCGGACCTCTCCTGCCCCTGCGCAGATCCCTGCGCCGCCCGGGCGGCCTGGGCCACGTCGAGGGGCTGCTCCTCGCGGTTGACGATGCGGATCTGGCTGTCCTTGGCCTTCGGCTCGTAGATCTGCCGGTCCTGGTCGGGGATCTCGACGCCGTCGGCGACCTTCGGCGCGACCTTCACGGGCGAGGCGTCCGCCTGGATCACCGGCACGCCGCCGCCGGTCCCGCCGCGGTGCAGGCCCTTGTAGGTGAGCGCGCCGGTGACGGCGACGACCACGACGGCCACGCCGGCGCCGACCGTGACGAGGCGGCGCCGCGGCTTCACCCGCTTCAGGCCGCGCTGGTCGTGGACCTCGGCCTCTCCGGGCCCGGCCTGGAAGTCTTGAGTCTCGAAGCCCTGAGTCTGGAAGCCCTGAGTCTGGAAGCCCTGGGCCTGGAAGTCCTGCTGCGCCTGGAAGTCCCGGGCCTGGCCGTACGCCGCCTGTTGCGCGCCGCCGTGATCGACGGAGGCGAGATACTGGTCGAAGGCGTCGGCCGGCGTGTTGCGCTGGGCGCCCGGATGGCCGACCTCCTCCGCGAAGCGCGGCTCGACACGGCCGGGCGCCTGCGTCTGCGGCGCGGGCTGGCGCCGGTCGTCGCGGGCGGCGAGCAGCGCACGGAAGGGATCGTCCTGGCCCACGATCCGGGCGAGCTCGGCCAGGGGATCGGGCTTCTGGGCGGCCGGCTCGGACGCCCGCGGGGCGCCGCCGGACGGTTGCAGATCGCGCGCGAAGGCGTCGAAATCGACAGGCGCGCGCGAAGCGTTGGTCATGGCAGCATCCTCATCACACGCCGACGTTCGGGGTGCGCTCACCGCATCGCGTCCGGTGCGCTCACGCCGAGTACCGCGAGGCCGGACGCGAGGACGCTGCGCAGCGCCTCGACCAGCGCCAGCCTCGCCCGTGTCGACTTTCGGTCGGTTGCATTAACAAACCGTAATTGCGGCAAGTCTTTGCCCTTGTTCCAGAAACTATGGAGCGCACTCGCCGTCTCGTAGAGGTGGAAGGCGATCCGGTGCGGCTCGTGGGCGGCCGCCGCCGCCTCCAGCACCCGCGGATACTGCGCGATCAGGCGCAGCATCTCGGCCTCGCCGGGATCGGACAGCACCGCGAGGTCGGCATCGGCGAGGCCCGCCGCATCGGCCGGGTCGAAGTCCGGGAACGCCTCGCGGGCCTGCCGCTGCACCGAGCGGATGCGGGCATGGGCGTACTGGACGTAGAACACCGGGTTGTCCTTCGACTGCTCGACCACCCTGGCGAGGTCGAAATCGAGCGTCGCGTCGTTCTTGCGGTAGAGCATCATGAAGCGGATCGCGTCGCGGCCGACCTCGTCGATCACCTCGCGCAGCGTCACGAACGTGCCGGACCGCTTGCTCATCTTCACCGGCTCGCCCGCGCGCAGCAGCCGCACGAGCTGGCACAGCTTCACGTCGAGGCTGGCCTTCCCGTCGGTGACGGCCTTCACCGCCGCCTGCATGCGCTTGACGTAGCCGCCGTGGTCGGCCCCCAGCACGTCGATGAGTTCGGTCGCCCCGGCGAGGTACTTCGCCCGGTGATAGGCGATGTCGGAGGCGAAGTAGGTGTAGGTGCCGTCCGACTTCAGCAGCGGCCGGTCGGTGTCGTCGCCGAAGTCGCGCGTCCGGAACAGGGTCTGCTCGCGGTCCTCCCAATCCTCGGGCACCTGGCCCTTCGGCGGCGGCAGGCGGCCCTCGTAGACGAGCCCGCGCGCGCGCAGTTCGGCGAGCAGCGCCGCCACCGCCCCGCCGCCGCCGGCCTGGAGGGTGCGCTCGGAGAAGAACACGTCGTGGTGGATGCCGATCGCGGCGAGGTCGGCGCGGATCATGTCCATCATCATCGCGACCGCGGTCTCGCGCACCACGGGGAGCCATTCGGCCTCCGGCGCGTCGAGGAGCGTGCGGCCGTGCGCCTGGGCGAGCGCGCGGCCCACCGGCACGAGGTAGTCGCCCGGATAGAGGCCCTCGGGGATCGCGCCGACCGCCTCGCCCAGGGCCTCGCGGTAGCGCAGGTGCGCGGAGCGGGCGAGCACGTCGACCTGCGCGCCGGCGTCGTTGATGTAGTATTCCCGCGTCACCTGCCGCCCGGCGGCGACCAGGAGGTTGGCGAGCGCGTCGCCGAACACCGCGCCGCGCCCGTGTCCGACATGCATCGGCCCGGTGGGGTTGGCCGAGACGTACTCGATGTTGACCGGCCCGCCCGGCATGTGCCCGCGGCCGTAGCCGGCCGGGTCGGCGAGCACGCCGCGCAGCACGTCGTGGAACACGTCCGGTGCGAGGCGCAGGTTGATGAAACCCGGCCCTGCGACCGCGGCCTCGACCACCCGCGGGTCGGTGCGCAGCTCCGCGGCCAGCGCCTCGCCGAGCGCCTTCGGGTTGGTCTTCGCCTCCCTGGCGAGCACCAGGGCGACGTTGGTCGCCAGATCCCCGTGGGCGGGATCGCGCGGCGGCTCGACCACGACGCGGGCGAGGTCGAGCCCTCCGGGCAGCGCGCCGCTTCGGGTGAGCGCCTCGACGGCCTCGCGCACGCGTGCCTCGAACAGGGCGAAGATGTTCATGATCGATGAAATCCGCTCGCACCGGTGCCGATCGGCGGCCGGCGCCTCATCCCCGCGCCATAGCAAGGGGGGGCGGGGGTGTCACGGACGGGGCGACGCTCAGGCGACCGTCCAGCCCTCCAGCACGGCGCGCAGGCGCTCGGGCAGCGCGACGGGTCGGCGGGTGGCGCGCGCGACGTAGACGTGGACGAAGAAGCCCTCGGCCGAGACCTCCGCCGCGTCGCCGCGGAACAGGCCGACCTCGTAGCGCACGCTCGACCGGCCGATCCGCGCGACGCGCACGCCCGCCGTCACCGCGTCGGGGAAGGCGATCGGCGCGTGGTAGCGGCACCCGCTCTCGACCACGAGGCCGATCACCCCGGACGCCGCGATGTCGAGCACCCCGGCCTCGATCAGCAGGCGGTTCACGGCGGTGTCGAAGAACGCGTAGGAGACCACGTTGTTGACGTGGCCGTAGACGTCGTTGTCGCCCCAGCGCGTCCCGACCGGGACGTGGCGGGCATAGGCGCGGCGCAGCGCGCGGGGGCTCGGGGCGGGCGTCTCGGTCATCGCATCGTCCATCGCACGCGCGCTGCAAGGCCCTGGCGCATCCCCGGAGCCGGGACCGCGCGCGGAGCCGGAAGCCTTCACCCGCGGGGGTCACCGCGACAAGAGCCCGCACGAGGCCCTGGTGATGGCCGCGGCGCGCCGATCGAGCCGATCGCGTCGCGATCCAGGCCGGCGTTCCGACGCGAACCCGTGCCTGTCCGGCATGACCGGATCAGACCCGCGCGTCGACGACGCCGTCCACGAGGTTGAGGCCGAGCAGGAATTCGGGCGGGAACGTCGTCCGGATCACCGGCTCCATCCGGATGTCGGGACCCAAGGTCTCGGCTTCCGCGCGGCGGGCGAGGACCGCCGCGGCGACCGTGACGGCGGAAAAGCGAAGGCGCGTGCCGGCCTGCGCCTGCGCGAGCCGGCCGAGATCCGGCCCGATCACGGTGGCGATCTTCGGATAGCCGCCGGTGGATTGCCGGTCGGCCATCAGCACGATCGGCAGCCCCTCCCCCGGCACCTGGATCGCGCCCATGACGATGCCGTCGGAGACGATGTCGTGGCCGCTGGCATGGGTGAGAGGCTGCCCGTCGAGGAAGCAGGCCATGCGGTCGCCGCGCCCGCCGACCGTCCAGGGCCCGGCGAGGAAGGCGTCGACCTGGTCGGGGGCGAAGGCGTCGTCCTGCGGCCCGAGCACGACGCGGATCACGTCCGCCGGCCGGTCGAGCCAGGGCGCGACCAGCGCCTGCGGGTTGCCGGCGCCGGTGCGCGCATCGGCCACCGCCAGCCTGTCGCCGGCCGCGAGCGCCCGGCCGTTCAGGCCGCCGAGGTTCGAGCGGGTGTGGGTCGCCGTCGCGCCGAGCATCGGCGGCACGGCGATGCGGCCGCACACCGCGAGGTAGCACCACGCGCCCGACGGCCCGGCGCGTACGGAAAGCGTCCGCCCCGGGTCCAGGGTGAGCGCGACGGCTTGCGGCAGCGCCTGCCCGTCGAGCGCGATGCGGAAGCCGGTGCTTGCCAGCACCAGCCCGAGCGGGCCGTCCTCCGCCGCCACCGAGAGGCCGCCGGCCGAGACCTCGATCGCGGTGGCGCCCGCCGGGTTGCCGGCGGCACGGTTCGCGGTGGCGAAGGCCAGCGGGTCCATCGGCCCGGCCGCGGTGATGCCGTAGCGCAGGTAGCCGTGGCGCCCCGCATCCTGGAGGGTCACGCTCGGGCCGGCGGCGAGGATGGCGAGGCGCGCGCTCATGAGGGCGCCGCCTCCGCATGGGCCTCGCGGCGCGCCACGGTCTCGCCGGCCGCCGCGCGGCGTTCCAGGGCGGCGTAGGTGGGCGCATCCACCGGCTCGAACCGGATTCGGTCGCCCGCCGCGACCGGGAAGACCGGCTCGCGCTCGGGCGCGTAGAGGCGGGCGGGCGTGCGGGCGATCACGTACCAGCCGGTCGGCATCGAGACGGTGCCGACGGCTGCCAGCCCGCCGCCGATCAGCAGGGCGTTGGCCGGGTGCGGCGGCCGCGGCCGGGCGCGGCGCGGCACCGCGAGGTCCGGGGCCAGGCCGCCGAGATAGGCGAAGCCTGGGGCGAAGCCGTACATGTAGACCCGGTAGGTCGCGTTCCCATGCAGCGCCGCGACCCGCTCCACCGACAGCCCGGTCAATTCAGCGATGGCGGCGATGTCCTCGCCGCAGGGCTCGCCGCCGCAGGTGTCCGCGTAGCAGCACGGCAGCGTCCAGAGGGACGGGGCGGCGGCGCGGGCGGCGGCGCCCGCGGATAGGGCGACCACCCGGGCCGCGAGCGTCTCGCGGGTCAGCACGAGGGGATCGTAGTGGATCATCAGCGAGCGGTAGGTCGGCACGGTCTCCGCGAGGCCGTCCGGCGGGTCGGCGCGCAGCGCGTCGTCGAGCGCCAGCACCCGGTCGTTGATCGCCGGGTCGACCGTGCTGCCGAACTCGGCGACCAGGGCCGCCTCGCCGGCATCGCGCAGCCGGAGGGCGGGCGCATCCCCGTCCGCCATCGCCGCCTCAACCCCGGAACGGTGCGAGGCGGATGCCGGCGCCCTCGATCCGGGCGCGCACGGCGCGGGCCATGGCGACCGCGTGGACGGAATCGCCGTGGACGCAGACCGAGCGGATCGGCGTCGGCAGGCGGGTGCCCTGCGCCGTGATGATCGCACCGGCCTCGACCATCGCGAGGACCCGGTCGGCGGCCGCGTCGGCCGCCTCGATCATCGCGCCGGGCTGTCCGCGGGCGATCAACTGGCCCGCCTCGGTGTAGCCGCGGTCGGCGAAGATCTCCTGGTGGACCGCGAGGCCCGCCGCCTCGCCGGCCGGCACCTGCGCGCTCAGCGCGGTGGCCAGCAGGGCGAGTTCGCGATCGACGGCGCGGACCGCGCGGGCGATCGCGTCGGCGACGTCGCGCTCGGCAGCGGCGATGTTGCCCAGGGCCCCATGCGGCTTGACGTAGGTGACCTTGTGGCCGGCATACGTCGCGAGCGCCTGCGCCGCGCCGACCTGATAGGCGACGAGGCGCTCGATCTCGGCCGCGGTGAACGGCATCCGCCGCCGGCCGAAACCCCACAGATCCGGGAAGCCCGGATGCGCGCCGACGGCGACGCCGTTGCCCTTGGCGAGCGCGAAGGTCGCGGCCATGATCTCGGGATCGCCCGCGTGCATCCCGCAGGCGACGTTGGCCGAGGTGACGAGCCCGAGCATCGCCGCGTCGTCGCCGCAGGCATAGGTGCCGTAGCCCTCGCCGAGATCGGCGTTCAGATCGATGGACCGCATCGGCCTCCTCACCCTCCCACGGATCGAACCCCGCCGGGCATCCGGGCGGCGCGTCTCGACGCCACCGATCATCGGCCATCCGGCCCGTGGCGTGAACCCCGATCGAGCCGGCATGGGCCGTCTCGGCGAGCCACGGGGTCTCGACAAGCAAGGACGCCGCCAAGGAAGGCACCGCCGCGGCGTGAAGTCCCGCGCGAGCCAAGCGCCCCGCCCACGGGGTCGAACCCGTGGGCGGGGCGGCTCGGCGGCGCGCTCGGCCATCGTTCCCGCTCAGCCGTTGTCCTTCGCGAGCGAGAGCGCCACGAACCGGGTCGCGCCCTTGGCGCTCCTGATCCGCATCAGCACGGCCTTGCGGCCGCCGGCTTCCGCCGAGCGGATCTGGTCTGCGACCTCGGAGGGGCGGGTGACGCTCTTGCCGGCGACGTCGAGGATGACGTCGCCCTGCTCGATGCCCTTGGCCGCGGCCGGGCCGTCCGGATCGACCGCGACCACCGCGACGCCCGCGTCGGACAGGCCGACCTCGGCGGCCGGCGCCAGGCTGAGGCCGAGCCGCGGCTGGCCGCCGGAGGTGTCGCTTCCGCCCGCCGCCGCGACGCCCTCGGTCGCCGGCAGCGCGCCCAGCGTGATCGTCGCCGTGTCGGCCCTGCCGGCGCGGAGATAGGCGATCTGCACCTTGGCGCCGGGCTTCAGCCCCGCGATCTTGCGCGACAGCTCGCGCGCGTCGTTGACCGCGTTGCCGTCCACCGACTCGATCACGTCGCCGGACTTGAGGCCGGCCTTGGCGGCGGGCGTGCCGTCCTCGGCGTGGTCGATCAGCGCGCCCTTGGGCTTGGCCATGCCGAGGCCCTCGGCGATGTCCTGCGTCACCGGCTGGACCTGCACCCCGAGATAGCCGCGGGCGACCTTGCCGTCGGTGCGGAGCTGCTCGACCACCGCCTGCACGGTCTCGGCGGGGATCGCGAAGGCCAAGCCCACGCTGCCGCCGGACGGCGAGGCGATCGCGGTGTTCACGCCCACGACCTCGCCGTCGACGTTGAAGGTCGGGCCGCCGGAATTGCCCTTGTTGATCGGCGCGTCGATCTGCAGGAAGTCGTCGTAGGGGCCGGCGCCGATGTCGCGGCCGCGCGCCGAGACGATGCCGGCCGTCACCGTGCCGCCCAATCCGAACGGGTTGCCGATCGCCACCACCCAGTCGCCGACCCGCGGCGCGGCGCGGCCGAAGCGAACGTAGGGGTAGCGGCCCGCATCCCTGATCTTCAGGAGCGCGATGTCGGTCTTGGAATCCTTGCCGATCACCTTGGCGTCGAGGGTGCGGCCGTCGTCGAGCGTCACCTGCACGGTCCGGGCATGGTCGACGACGTGGTTGTTGGTGACGACGTAGCCGTCCTCCGAGATGATGAATCCGGAGCCGACCGCGCCGCGCTGGCCCTGACCCTGCCGCGGCATGCCCGGCTGGCCGCCGTTCGGGCCGTTCTGGCCGAACCGCTTGAAGAACTCGCGCAGTTGCGGCGGCACGTTCTGGAGGTTGGGGGCCTGCGGGCCGGGACCGTCCTCGTCATCGCCGGAGGCCGCGTCGTCGAGCTTGACCTTCACCGAGACGACGCCCGGCTTCACCGTGTCGACGATGTCGGCAAACGAACCCGGCGGGTGCTCGGTGGTGGTGATCGCGGTCTTGGGCAGGGCTTGGGCGTAGGCGGGGGTGGTGGCGGGCCAGTATCCGCTGCCGGCAGCGCCCCCGGCGACGAGGGCGGCCGCCGCCACCGAGGCGAGCGCCGCGCGACGGACGCGGACGGTGCGGGTCTGGGGAACGGACATGCGGGGATCTCCGAAAGACGTGGGGCGCCGCCGTCTCGGCGGGCTGTGGAGACCCCTCTACGGCCCGGCGCCTGACCCGGCCGTGGCGGCCGGATTACGGTTTCGACAGGTTGGCGTCCTCGGACGGCCGCGCGGCCCGCGGCAGCGGCGTCGCGCCCGAGCGCCATGCCAGGTCGAGGATCAGCCCGCGCGGCAGGGTGGCCAGCACCGGCGCCACTGGCAGGCCGGCGGCGTTGACGAGCCCCGCGGTCCAGTGGTTGCAGACGTTCGTCCAGGAGAACCGGCCGGCGCCGCGGTAGAACAGGCTCGGCCCGTAGAGGCCGGGGCCGACATCGACCGGCAGGCCGGCGGTCAGCGCAAAGTGCGATTCCAGGCGTGCGGCGAGCAGGCTCAGGCCGGCGCGCGACACCGGCACCGCGACGATCTCCGCGTGCGGAAAGCGCGTGCGGAGATCGGCATCGAGGCCGACCACCTGCACCACGCCGTCGCGGCCGCCGGGGGTGAACAGGGCTTCGAGCGCGAGCCGCAGGTCGAACGCGGCCAGCGTCGGCGTCGCGGCGTAGAACCGGGCCTCGCCCCAGCCGAACTCGATCGCCGGATAGGCCCGGAACCGCTCCGCGATGGTGCGGAGCGCCGGCCCGGCGCCCTCCCCCGTCAGCGCCGCCAGCGGCAGGATCACGCCGCTGTGCCAGCCGTGGTTGATCACATGGATCGTCGGCGGGGACGCCTCGGTGGGCGGGTAGAGGCTCGGATCGCCGGGCTTGGCCGTGAGCACGACGGCGAGGACCAGCAGGACGGCGAGGCCGGCGAACGCCTGGGTCAGCCGGCGCAGGGGCATGCGTGCTTCCTGCGCGGCGCCCCGGCGTCAGGCGCGTTCCGGGGCGCGGACATCCGAATAATCGTTGGCGGATTCGGCCTTCGACAGGTCGTGGGCCGCCTGCAGATTCATCCAGAACTGCGGCGCGGTGGCGAAGCGCCGCCCCAGCCGGATCGCGGTGTCCGCCGTGATGCCCCGGCGCCCGCGGATGATGTCGGTGAGGCGATTGGCCGGAACGCCGATCTCCTCGGCAAGGCGCGTCGCGCTGAAGCCGAGCGGAGCCAGGTACTCCCGGCTCAGGATCTCGCCCGGATGTGTACGGATGCGCGGCATGGCGGTCCTCCGATCAATGGTCATCGACGATCTCGACGTCCTCGGGACCTGCCTCCGTCCAGCGGAAGCAGAGCCGCCACTGGTCGTTGATACGGACGCTCCATTGATCCCGGCGATCCCCGCCCAGATTCTCCAGACGGTTGCCGGGCGGGCTGCGCAGATCGCTCAGCGCGGTGGCGGAGGCGAGCATGTCGAGCTTGCGCAGGGCCGCTTCCGCAAAGGCGCGCCACGCGGGTCGCGCGACTCCATCCTCTTAGAGCGTCCGCGTGTGCTTGCAGCGGAAGGAGCCGATCATCCACGAGCCCGATGCGATACGGAGTACGTATCACGTTGCGCACGGTCGCGGCAAGTTGTGGTCCGTCACGCCTGCCCATCGCTCAGCCGCGCCAGCGCCTCGCGCAGCTTGGCCAGCCGCGCGATCTCGGCCTCGCGGCGCTCGCGGCTCTCCTCGATCACCTCCTCGGGGGCCCGCGCGACGAAGTCGGCGTTGCCGAGCTTTGCGTCGAGTTTTTTGATCTCGCCCTCGGCCTTGGCGGCCTCCTTGTTCAGGCGGGCGACCTCGGCGGCGAGGTCGACGATGCCGTCGAGCGGCAGTGCCGCGACGCTGCCGCGCACGAGCAACTGCACCGCGTTCTTCGGCGCGGTCTCGGCGAAATCGATCCCGGAGAGGCGGGCGAGGCGGACCAGGGTGTCGTGCCACGCCGCAATCCGGGCGCGGACGGCCGGGTCGGCGTTCACGACCACCAGCGGCACCGCGGCGCCTGCCGGGACGCCGGTCTCGGAGCGGGCCGAGCGCACCTCGGAGATGAGGTCGACGACGAAGCCGATCTCGGCCTCGGCCTCCGCGTCGGCGAGGCCCGAGAGGTCGGGCCAGGGCTGGAGGGTGAGCAGGCCGCGCTCGGGGATCGCCGCGCCCTTGATCGCCCACAAGTCCTCGGTGAGGAACGGCATGAACGGGTGCAGGAGCTTGGCGATCTGATCGATCAGGAAGGCGATGGTGCCCTGCGTCTCGGCTCTCACGCCGGCATCGACGCCCTCGCCCTGCAACACCGGCTTGGCCAGTTCGATGGTCCAATCACAAAAGATATTCCAGACGAAGCGGTAGGCGGCCGCCGCCGCGTCGTTGAAGCGGTAGGCCTCCAGCGCCGCCGTGACCTCGGCGACGGCGCGCGCGCCCTCCCCCAGCGCCCAGCGGTTGAGCGGTTCCCGCACGGCGCGCGGGTCGAAGGCGGGATCGCGGGCGCAGCCGTTGAGTTCGGCAAAGCGGGCCGCGTTCCAGAGCTTGGTCGCGAAGTTGCGATAGCCCTCGACGCGCGCCGGGCTGAGCTTGATGTCGCGCCCCTGCGCGGCGAGCGCGGCCAGCGTGAAGCGCAGCGCGTCGGCGCCGTATTGGTCGATCAGCCCGAGCGGATCGACGACGTTGCCCTTCGACTTCGACATCTTGGCGCCCGAGGCGTCGCGCACCAGCGTATGCAGGTAGACCGTGTCGAACGGGACCTCGTCGGTGACGTGCAGGCCGAGCATCATCATCCGCGCGACCCAGAAGAACAGGATGTCCTTGCCGGTCACCAGCGTGTTCGTCGGGTAGTAGCGCGCGAGGTCCGGCGTCGCCTCGGGCCAGCCCAGCGTCGAGAACGGCCACAGGGCGGAGGAGAACCACGTGTCGAGCACGTCTTCGTCGCGGCGCAACGCCACCGGCCGGCCGTGCTTCTCCGCCGCCTGCGCCAGGGCTTCCGCCTCGCTGCCGGCGACGTGGACGCCGCCATCCGCGTCGTACCAGACCGGGATCTGGTGCCCCCACCAGAGCTGGCGCGAGATGCACCACG
>NZ_CAXTHR010000118.1:0-13099 GCF_964244095.1 uncultured Methylobacterium sp.
GGCGCCACGGCGACCTGATCTCGAAGCAGCGCGAGAGCCTCGTCTCGATGGAGCGCATCCTGCTCTCGCTCTCGGCCACCTACCGCACGGCGAAGGCGCCGCGGGAGCTGCGCGAGGACGTGCGCTCGACCTTGCGCGACCTGCAATCGCTCGAGGAGCACGCCACCTTCCTGTCCTCGAAGATCCAGTTCCTGCTCGACGCGACGCTCGGGCTGGTCAACCTCGAACAGAACAACATCATCAAGCTGTTCTCGGTCATGGCGGTGGTGTTCATGCCGCCGACGCTGATCGCCTCGATCTACGGCATGAACTTCAAGGCGATGCCGGAGCTCGAGTGGAGCTTCGGCTACCCGATGGCGGTGGTGATGATGGTGTTCGCCGCCGTGCTGCCCTACGTGTTCTTCCGGTGGAAACGGTGGCTGTAGGCTTCAGGCCGCCACGGGGATCGCGGCCTTGGCGGCGGCAGGCTCCACCTCCGCCGAGCCGATGGCTGCCGGCATCATCGTCGGCTCGACGTAGTCGCCGTTCTCGATCGCCGCGATCTGCCGGCCCAACGTCTCGATGACGAAGCGCGAGAACGGATAGAGGTGGGTGAACATCACCACGTTGACCATCGCGAACTCGAACGACCGGGGATTGCGCACGGCGAGCGTGAGGACCATGCGCCAGAACGGCCCGGCGAGTTCCCGATGCCCGACGCTCATGCGCCAGCACAGGCGCACGAAGGTGCGCAGGTCGTGCGCGATGCGCTTCCACTGCACCGCCTCCTCGCGCAGGCGCGGCCGCTTCAGGGCTAGCCCGACGCCAGTGGCGCGCTTGAAGAACGCCCGGGGTTCGTAGACCGTCTCCAGGATGCGCCGGTAATCGGCCAGCACCTGCTGCCGCGGGCGCTTGGTCGTGAAGTTGAGGCCCGCGGTGCACTGGTCGCCCGGCAGCTCGCGGTCCCAGTCCGCGTTCGAGTGCAGGCGGCCCTCGCGGGCGAGCCGGCGGTGGAGCTGCGTGCTCGGCAGCGCGGTCAGCAGGCCGATCATCGCCGCCGGGACCGCCGTGTCGCGCACGCAGGCGATCATCGCGTCGGCCATCGCATCGGTCTCGGTGTCGAAGCCGACGATGAAGCCGGCGGTGACGAACATGCCGTGCTCGTAGAGCTTGTGCACGCTGTCGGCGATCGAGCGGCGGGTGTTCTGCTTCTTCGAGGTGTGGACCAGCGTCGCCTCGTCCGGCGTCTCGATGCCGATGAACACGACGAAGAAGTTGGCGTCCCGCATCAGCCCGAGCAGGGCGTCGTCGTCGGCGAGGTTGAGCGAGGCTTCGGTGGAGAAGCGGAACGGGTAGCCGCGCTCCTTCTGCCAGCGGATCAGGTGCGGCAGGAACAGCTTCACGGCCTTCTTGTTGCCGATCAGGTTGTCGTCGACGAAATCGACGTGGCCGCGGTAGCCGAGCGCGTGCAGCCGGTCGAGTTCGGCGAGCATCTGCGTCACGGTCTTGGTGCGTGGGCTGCGGCCGTAGAGTTCGATGATGTCGCAGAACTCGCAGGTGAACGGGCAGCCGCGGGAGAACTGCACGCCGATGTAGATGTAGTCGCGGAAGTCGAGCAGATCGAAGCGCGGGATCGGGCTCTTGGTGACGTCGGCCTTGAACTTCTCCGCGGTGAATTCGCCGGCGCGCTCGCCGCGCTCCCAGGCGGCGACGAACTCGTGGATGATGCCCTCGGCCTCGCCGAGCACGCGGAAGTCGGCCGCCGCGTACATCTCCGGCGTCGAGGTCGGGGAGGGGCCGCCGACGCAGACCGGCACGCCGAGGCGTTTGCACAGGGCGATCACCGCCGTCGTGCTCGGCCACTGGGGCAGCATGCCGCCGGTGAGCACGAGGTCGGCGCCGCGCACGTCGTCCTCGGTCAGGTCCGACGTGTTGCAGTCGACGAGCCGGAGCTGCCAAGCGGGCGGCAGCATCGCGGCGAGCGTGATCAGGCCGAGCGGCGGCGCGGAATACTTCGCGCCGTGCAACTCGGCAGGCTCCTTGAAGCACCAGAAGGAGTTGGCGTCGAAGCGCGGGAACACCATCAGCACGCGCGGCGCGGTCCGAACCTGATCCGTCACGGCTGTCTCCTTCGATCGATCCGATCCCCGCATGGCCGGCCCGACGCGGCGACCCTAGCCGTTCCGCGCCGATTGCCAATGCGGTCGCCCGCCGGGAGCGGACGCCAGCGACCCTTCCCCGGCGATTGCGCCGTTTTGGAGACAGGTCGCCCGAGCCGGCGGACCGCGCTCGTCAGGCGACGGCCGCGAGGTGATCCACCTCCGCCTTGCCGACCCTCTGCGCGCGCACTGGATCGTTGTCGGCCGCCATGCGCGGCGGCTCGACCCAGCGGCCGGCATCGAGGTCGGCGATGCGGCCCTCGATCTCGCGAATGACGTAGCGCGAGAACGGGTAGACGTGCAGGTAGAGCACCATGTTCGTCACCACCGCCTCGAGCGCGGCCGGGTTGCGGCGGGCGGTCTCCAGGAACACGCCCCAGAAGTGCCGGGCCATCTCCGGCCGCCGCACGGTCATGCGCCAGATGATGCGGGCCAGCGACCACAGGTCGTGGGCCACCGCGCCCCAGCGGATCGTCCGCGCCGCGAAGGTCGGGCGCTTGAGCCGGCGGGACACCTCGCGCACGCGCTCGAAGAAGTTCTTCGGATCGTAGACCTCGGCGAGCACGTCGCGGTAATCGGCGAGCACGTCGCGCTGCGGGCGGAGCGTCACGAAGTTCAGGCCCTGGGTGCACTGGTCGCCCTGGGTCGCGGTGGTCTGCGCGAAGGTCTCGTAGAGCCGCCCTTCGGCGCGCAGCCTTCGCTGGAGCTGGGTGTTGGGCAGCGCGTAGAGCAGGCCGACCATCGCGATCGGCACGCCGGTGTCGCCGATGCAGCGCGACATCGCGCCCGCGATGCTGTCCTTCTCGGTGTCGAAGCCGACGATGAAGCCGGCGGTGACGAACATGCCGTGCTCGTAGAGCTTGTGCACGCTGTCGGCGATCGAGCGCTTGGTGTTCTGCTTCTTCTGGGTCTGGATCAGCGTCGCCTCGTCCGGCGTCTCGATGCCGGTGAACAGGGCGAAGAAGTTCGCGTCCCGCATCATGCCGAGCAGGGCGTCGTCGTCGGCGAGGTTGAGCGAGGCCTCGGTCGAGAACTTGAACGGGTAGCCGTGCTTCTCCTGCCACGCGATCAGGTGCGGCAGGAACAGCTTGATCGCCTTCTTGTTGCCGATCAGGTTGTCGTCCACGAAGTCGACGTGGCCGCGGTAGCCCAGTCCGTACAGGCGGTCGAGCTCGGCCAGCATCTGCGGCGTGGTCTTGGTGCGCGGGGCGCGGCCGTAGAGCTCGATGATGTCGCAGAACTCGCAGGTGAACGGGCAGCCGCGGGAGAACTGCACGCCGATGTAGAGGTAGTGGCTGAAGGTCAGCAGGTCGAAGCGCGGGATCGGGCTCTTGGTCACGTCGGCCTTGAACTTCTCCGCCGTGAAACGGCCCCGCCGCTCGCCCGCCTCCCAGGCCTCGACGAAGCGGTCGAGCACGCCTTCGGCCTCGCCAAGGACGAGGAAGTCGGCGTCGTCGTACATCTCCGGGGTCGAGGTCGGGGCCGGGCCGCCGATGCAGACCGGCACGCCGAGCCTGCGGCACTCGGCGATCACGGTCAGCGTGTCCGGCTCCTGCGGCAGCATGCCGCCGCTCATAACGAGGTCGGCGCCCAGGAAGTCGGCGTCGGTCATCGTCTCGCAGTTGCGGTTGATCAGGCGGACGGTCCAGTGCGCGGGCAGCATCGCGGCCAGCGTGATCAGGCCGAGCGGCGGCGCCGGCGCGCGGGCGCCCTGGAGTTCCAGCGCCTCCTTGAAGTTCCACATCGAGTTTTCGTAAAAACGTGGAAAGACCAGGAGCACGCGGGTCTCGGGTCGCACCGTCATCGCTCGTCGTCCCATCGTTTCGGCCGAATCCGGCCGGGCGCCCAGGGGGCACGAACCGTCTCGAACCGCATCTTAGACGCGGCCCGCGGACGGTCACGGCGAAACCGGCCGTTTTCGCGCGAAGCCTAGTGTTGGCCCGCGAATGTGCCGATTTGGAGACAGGGGGCGTGGCGTGCCGGGGCCGAGTGGCCTCGCGACGCCCGGCATGCGAGGCAGGCGATCGGAGGTCGCGGGATGTGCGGACGCTTCTTCATCGCGCAGGCGCCCGAGGTCTTCGCCGAGGTCTTCGGCTACCCGGAGCGCCCGAACTTCCCGCCGCGCTACAACGTGGCGCCGACGCAGCCGGTCGCGGTGGTGACCGCCCGGGACGGCGCTCGGCATTTCCGCCTCGTGCGCTGGGGCTTCTGGCCGAGCTGGCTCAAGGACCCGAAGACCTTTCCGCTGGTGATCAACGCCCGCGCCGAGACGATCCTCGAGAAGCCGACCTTCCGCGGCGCCGTGCGCCACCGCCGCTGCGTGTTCCTCGCCGACGGGTTCTACGAGTGGCGGCGGGAGGGCACCGGCCGCGGCGCGACGAAGACGCCGTTCGCGATCCGCCGCGCGGACGGCGCGCCGATGGCGCTGGCGGGCCTGTGGGAATCCTGGCTCGGCGCCGACGGCTCGGAGATCGACACCGCCGCCATCGTCACCACGGGGGCGAACGGCACCATGGCCGCAATCCACGACCGGATGCCGGCGATCCTCGCGCCCGACGCCGTCGCGCCCTGGCTCGACACGGGCGGCGTCGAGCAGGGTGCGGCCGCGGCCCTGTGCCGGCCGTGCCCGGACGACTGGCTCCGCCTCGACCCGGTGAGCGACCGCGTCAACGCCGTGCGCAACGACGATTCCGACCTGATCGTGCCCGTGAGCCGGCCGCAGCCCGCCGCCCCGAAGCCGGATGCGCCGCCGGCCGAGCAGCCGCGATCGAGCGACGAGGACGCGCAGGGGGCGCTGTTCTAGCCGCGCCGTGCTTCTCACTCTCCCCTCTGCCGGCTACCGAGTTCACAGATATCGCAGGAGCAAGCACCTTCCCTCCCCACTCTGCGGGGGGAGGGAAGACCCGCGCATCACCCGGACGCGCCGCGCGATGTGTGAATCCGTAAGCCTTTGCGGGGGAGGCACAAAACCGCCCTGCTACAACCGCCGCCGCGTCGCGACCGCGCGGCGGAACACCCCGACCATCTCCACGTGCCCCGAATAGCGGAACTGGTCCACCGGGGTGACCCGCTCCAGGGCGAAGCCGGCTGCGACGAGGGCCGCCGCGTCGCGGGCGAAGGTGCCGGCGTCGCAACTCACGCCGACCGCCAGCGGCACCGTCGATTCGGCGATCTGCCGCGCCTGGGCCTGCGCGCCGGCCCGCGGCGGATCGAACACGACGGCGTCGTAGCCGGCGAGATCGTGGGCCAGGAGCGGGCGCCGGAACAGGTCGCGGCGCTCGGTGGTGACCGTCTTCAAGCCCTGCACGCCGCGAGAGGACCGCTCGATCCCAGCGAGCGCGCCGGCCTCACTCTCCACCGCGTGGACGCGGCTTCCCCGCGCTATCGCCAGGGTGAAGGGTCCGCAGCCGGAGAACAGGTCGGCGACGCGCTTGGCCTTCCCCGCGATCCCCTCGCGCACCAGCCCGGCGAGCGTGGCCTCGCCGGCGCCCGTCGCCTGGAGGAAGCCGCCCGGCGGCGGATGGAGGCGGGCGTGGCCGGATACGACCGTGACGGCCCGACGCTCGACCACCACGTCGCCGTGCAGCGAGAGGCGGGCGAGGTCGAGGTCATCGGCAAGCCGCACCAGGGCCGCGCGCACGCCCGCCGCGACCGGGCCGTGGCCGCGCAGGTCCACGTCGAGGCCGGCCTCGCTCGCGGTCACCGCCACGTCGAGGGGCTTTCGCCCGTGCCCGAGGGGGGCGGCGAGCGCGCGCGCGACTTCCGGAACCTGGTGCAGGGCCGGCACGGTGATCGGGCACCAGTCGATCGCCACGAGCGCGTGGCTGCGGGCGGCCATCAGCCCGGCCTCGGCCCGGCCGTCGATCTCGCGGACATGCAGCGTGATGCGGCGGCGGCCCTCGCCGTGGGCGTCGATCAGCGGCTCGGGCACGCGGTCGAGGCCGGCCTGTTCCAGGGCATGGGCGACCTGCGCGTGCTTCCAGGCGGCGTAGGGGCCGGGCGCGAGGTGCTGGGTGGCGCAGCCGCCGCAGCGGGTGAAGTACGGGCAGACCGGCGCGATCCGGTCGGGCGAGGGCGTCTCGATCGCCACGAGTTCGCCCCGCCCGCCGTCCCGGCGGATCGCGACGCGCTCGCCCGGCAGGGCGAAGGCCACCGCGGTTCCGTCCTCGGCGATGCCGTCGCCGCGCGCGCCGAGGCGGCCGATCGTGACGGTCTCAGTTGGAATCATCGGGTCTTTCGCGGCGTGCGCCCACGAGGAATTCGGTGTTGCCGTCCCCGCCCCGCACGGGCGAGGGGATCAGGCCGAGGATCGTGAAGCCGAGGCCGCGCAGCGTCCCGCACACCGCCGCGCAGACCTCCGCATGGACGCCCGCGTCGCGCACGAGGCCGCCGCGGCCGACCCGGTCGCGGCCGGCCTCGAATTGCGGCTTGACCAGCGCGGCGAGGCGGGCACCGGGCGCCAGCAGCCCCGCCACCGCCGGCAGCACCAAGCCAAGCCCGATGAAGCTCACGTCGATGCAGGCGAGGCCGGGGGCGGGGTCGAGGCTGCCGGGCGCGAGGCTGCGGATATCGGTCCCTTCGCGGTTCGTCACCCGCGGGTCGACCCGGAGCCTCGGATGGAGCTGGCCGTGGCCGACATCGAGGCTGACGACCCCGACGGCGCCCCGGCGCAGCAGCAGGTCGGTGAAGCCGCCGGTGGAGGCGCCGACATCGAGGCAGGGAAGGCCCGCCGGATCGAGGCCGAAGGCGTCGAGGGCCGCCGCGAGCTTCAGGCCGCCGCGGGAGACGAAGGGGTGCGGCGCTTCGGCCTCGATCGCGGCATCGGCCGGCAGCCGCTCGGAGGCGCGGGCTACGGGCCGGCCGTCGGCCCGCACCAGGCCCGCGGCGATGGCGGCCTGCGCCCGCGCGCGGCTCTCGAAATGGCCGTGCTCGACCAGGAGGAGGTCGGCCCTGATCCTGTCTCGCGTCATCGGGGAGCGTTCACGGAAAGGTCCGGGCGGGGCGATCGGAGGCGGGCCCTGTCGGATGGCGGGGCAGGGGCCTACCTAAGCCTCATCGCGCGAAGCGGCTGCCGGTTCGCGCGACAAAAACGATGCGGCACCAAAGGGATCGAAGCAGGCATTCGTGGGGCGGCCCGCGAAGGCCCGCTTCGGCCGGGCTGGAGAGGAGAGCCATCACATGACACGCACCCTGCCGTTGCTCGCAGCCCTTGCGGGCCTCGCAGCCGGCGCCCACGGCGCATGGGCGCAAGGCGCGCCGGCCCCCGAGGCGGCCCCGGCCGCAGCGCCTCAGACCTTCGGCGGCGAGATCGTCAACAACAAGGGCGAGAGCATCGGCACGCTGATGATCCGCGACGGCGCCAATGCGCTGGTGATGCGGATCGCGATCAGGGCCGGCGGCCTGCCGCCCGGCTGGCACGGCCTCCACTTCCACGCGGTGGGCGACTGCTCCGACACCGAAAAGTTCGAGGCGTCCAAGGCGCACGTGAACCACGACCAGAGCAAGCACGGCCTGCTCAACCCGGACGGGCCGGACGAGGGCGACTTGCCCAACGTCTACGCCGCGCCGGACGGCTCGGTGAACGCGGAGGTCTCCAGCGAGACGCCGCTCACCGGCGAGGGCGGCCTCAGGGACGGCGACGGCTCGGCGCTGATCGTCCACGCCAACGAGGACGACCACACCACCCAGCCGATCGGCGGCGCCGGCCGGCGCATCGCCTGCGCGGTGATCCGGTAGGCGGCGGACAGGCGCCGGACGGGCCGGGCCAGCCGCGGCGGCGGACATGCGCCGCGGAACGCTTTGCCGGACTGTGTCGTTTCGGGGCGGTGAAGTCGCAGATGCGACGCGATCGATCACGGGACGGGAAACACCGCCATGAACAAGCTCTTTCGCAATACGGTGACCGCGGCCGTGCTGGTGCTCGGCACGGCGACGGCGTTCGGCCAGGGCGGCCCCGGCGGACCCGGCGGCGGCGCCACGAAGGGCGGCGGCGGCGGTGACGGCGGCGGGGCCGGCGGTCCGGCGGGCGGCGGCATGCGGGGCGGCCCCGGCGGGGCGCCCGGCGGCGCCATGAAGGGCGACGGCGGCGGTGCGCCCGCCGGGGGCGCGGCCGAGCGCGGCGGTCTCGGCGGCGGTCCTGGCGGCGGTCTCGGCGGGGCGGCCGAGCGTGGTCCGGGCCGCGACGGCCCTCCGGGCGGCAGGCCGGGCGGACGCGACGACGGCTTCCCGGCCCAGCGGGGCGACCGGGGCGGCGACCGCGACGGGCCGGGTGCGCGGGGCGACCGCGACGGACCCGGCGCGCGGGGCGACCGCGACGGGTTCGGTCCCCGGGGCGACCGCGACGGCCGGCCGGATCGCGGGCCGCGCGGGCCGCGCGGCGGCGGCGAGGCCCGCGGCGCCTACGGCCGCCTCGGCGGCGGGGAGCGCACCCGGTTCCGCCAGGACCTGTTCCGCAGCGGCGTGCCGCGTCTGGCCGCCGGCGCCTTCGCGCTGACCGTGGGCGCCACCATCGCCCGCAGCTACACCCTGAGCCGGCTTCCGCCCGACCTCGTCGAGCTGGCGCCGGAATACGAGGATTACGGCTACATCCTCGTCGACGACGACATCGTCATCGTCGATCCCGACACCTACGAGATCGTGGACGTGATCCGGAGTTGATCGCAGCACGCGGGTTCTCCCTCCCCCTCTGCGGGGAAGGGTGGGCCTCGCGTCGGCGAAGGTCGGGAGAGGGGAGCGCCGCATCCGAACAGGGCGCTGCCCTCTCCCGACCCGCTTCGCGAGCCGCCATCGTCCGCGGAGGGGGGAAAGGGCGCGAGCCCTACGACGAACCCCGGTCGAGCATCCGCGAGACCACCCGCGCGGTGTAATCCACCATCGGCACGATGCGCGCGTAGTTGAGCCGCGTCGGGCCGATGACGCCGACGACGCCGACGATGGTCTGCGCGCCGTCGCGGAACGGCGCGGCGATCAGCGACGAGCCCGAGAGCGAGAACAGCTTGTTCTCCGAGCCGATGAAGATCCGCACCCCGTCGCCGCCCTCGGCGCGCGCGAGAAGGTCGATCACGTCTTTCTGCGTTTCGAGGTCGGAGAACAAGAGCCGCATGCGCTCGAGGTCGTCGAGCGCGCGCAGGTCGTCCAGCAGGTTGGCCTGGCCGCGCACGATGAGCTGGCGCGCCTCGCTCGGGCCGACCGAGACCGCGAGCCCCGCATCGACCAGGCGCTCGGTGATCGCGTCGAGCTCGCGCTTCATCGCCTGCCGCCCGGCCTCGATCTCGGCCCGCAGGCCGCCGAGCGTGCGCCCCTGCAGGCGAGCGTTGAGGTAGTTCGAGGCCTCCTGCAGCGCGCTCGCCGGGAGCCCCAGCGGCAGGTCGAGCAGGCGGTTCTCCACCGAGCCGTCGTCGGAGACCAGCACCACCAGCGCGCGCGCCGGATCGAGCCGCACGAACTCGATGTGCTTGAGGTGGACGTTGGTCTTGGTCGTCAGCACCACGCCGGCGCCGCGCGAGATGCCCGACAGGAGGCTCGACGCCTCGGCGAGCGCCGAATCGAAGGTGTGGCGCGAGGCCGCCGCGCGCATCTGCGCCTCGATGCGCTCCTGCTCCTCGCGGCCGACGTCACCGAGTTCGAGCATCGCGTCGACGAAGAAGCGCAGGCCGAGTTCGGTCGGCAGGCGTCCGGCGGAGGTGTGCGGCGCAAAGATCAGCCCGGACTGCTCCAGGTCCGACATCACGTTGCGGATCGAGGCCGGCGACAGGGTCATCGGCAGGATACGCGCGAGGTTGCGCGAGCCCATCGGCTCCCCGGTCGAGAGGTAGCCCTCGACGATCTGGCGGAAGATCTCGCGGGCGCGCTCGTTCAGCGCGGCGAGCGCCTGAACCTGCGGAGGCTGGGAGAGGGGTCGGGAGAACTCGGTCACGCATCGTTCCTGCGGTGCGATTGTGTCCCGGCAAAGCCCGCGGATCAATCCGCCATCTCCGATGCTCAGCTCCGGGGAGCCGGGTTGCCGCCCGCGGCGGCCCGGCCTAAGCACCCGGCTCGATCCTCGAACCGGGAGAGCGCCGGATGCGGCCCTCGAGACGCGCGGCCGACGAGCTGCGCAAGGTCACGTTGGAGCCGGCGGTGGCGCGCTACGCCGAGGGTTCCTGCCTCGTGACCTTCGGCGAGACCAAGGTGCTCTGCACCGCCTCGCTGGAGGAGCGCGGGCCGCCCTGGCTGCGCGGCTCGGGCAAGGGCTGGGTGACGGCCGAGTACGCGATGCTGCCGCGCGCCACGCACGAGCGCACCCGCCGCGAGGTGAATGCCGGCAGGCCCTCGGGGCGCACGCAGGAGATCCAGCGGCTGATCGGGCGCTCCCTGCGCGCCGTCACGGACCTCGCCGCGATCGGCGAGCGTCAGGTCACGGTGGATTGCGACGTGATCCAGGCCGACGGCGGCACCCGCACCGCGGCGATCACCGGCGCCTTCGTCGCCCTGCACGGGTGCTTCGCGTGGATGCGCGCCCGCTCGATCATCTCGGTCGACCCCTTGCGCGACCACGTCGCCGCGGTGTCCTGCGGCATCGTCAGGGGCGCGGCGGTGCTCGACCTCGACTACGCCGAGGATTCGGGCGCCGAGACCGACGCCAACTTCGTCATCACCGGCACCGGCGGCCTCGTCGAGGTGCAGGGCACGGCCGAGGGCAAGCCGTTCTCCGAAGCCGAACTTCTCGAACTCCTGCGGCTCGCCAAGGGCGGCGTCGCCGACCTCGTCGCCCTCCAGAGGCAGGCGATCGCATGAGCCACAGAATCCTGAGCGGCCGGGTCGTGATCGCCACCCACAACGCCGGCAAGCTCGTGGAGATGCGCGAACTGCTCGCGCCGTTCGGCGTCGAGGCGGTTTCGGCCGGCGAGCTCGGGCTGCCCGAGCCCGAGGAGACCGGCACGATGTTTGCCGAGAACGCGGCGATCAAGGCGGTGGCGGCGGCCAACGCCTCGGGGCTCCCCGCCTTCGCCGACGATTCCGGCCTCTGCGTCGACGCGCTCGACGGCGCACCGGGGCTGTTCTCCGCCCGCTGGGCCGGCGCGGCCAAGGACTTTTCTGCGGCGATGACGCGCATCGTCTCGGAGCTGGACCTGCGCGGCGCGACGAGCCGGCGCGCCCATTTCGTCTCGGCCCTCGTCATCGCGTGGCCGGACGGCCACACCGAACTGTTCGAGGGCCGGGTGTTCGGCGACCTCGTCGCGCCCCGCGGCACGGCCGGCTTCGGCTACGACCCGATGTTCCGGCCGGACGGCCATGACCGCACCTTCGGCGAGATTTCCTCGGAGGAGAAGCACGGGGTCGACTGGCGGACCGGGGCCGCGCTCTCGCACCGGGCCCGCGCCTTCGTGACGCTCGCCGCCGCCTGCCTGCGCCGGTCGGCCTGACGTTGCCGTGCGATTGCCAAATGGAACGCGCGCGCGCACAGCGCGTGCGATGACCGACCGTTCAGGCCCGGACCACCCGACCCGCGACGCGGGCTTCGGAATCTACGTCCACTGGCCCTTCTGCGCCGCGAAGTGTCCCTATTGCGACTTCAACAGCCATGTCCGCCATGCGCCGGTGGACGAGGCTCGCTACCTCGCGGCGTTCCGGGCCGAGATCGCGCATGTCGCCGCCCGCACGCCGGGCCGCAGCGTGTCGAGCGTGTTCCTGGGCGGCGGCACGCCCTCGCTGATGCGGCCGGCGACGGTTGCCGGCATCCTCGACGCCGTCGCCGGGGCCTGGGCCGTCGAGCCGCAGGCCGAGATCACCCTGGAGGCCAACCCGACCAGCGTCGAGGCGGGGCGCTTCCGCGGCTATCGCGCGGCCGGGGTGAACCGGGTCTCGCTCGGCATCCAGGCCCTCGACGATGCTTCGCTGAAGGGCCTCGGGCGCCTGCACAGCGCGCAGGAGGCGTTCGCCGCGATCCGGGTCGCGCAGGGCGCGTTCGAACGAAGCTCCTTCGACCTGATCTACGCCCGCCCGCACCAGACCCCCGACGCCTGGCGCCGGGAGCTGACCGAGGCGATCGGCCGGGCGGCCGAGCACCTGTCGCTCTACCAGCTCACGATCGAGCCCGGCACGCCGTTCCACGGGCTCGCGGCGGCCGGCCGGCTGGTGCCGCCCGACGACGAGACCGCCCGCGTGCTCTACGACGTGACGCAGGAGGTCTGCGACCGTGCCGGCCTGCCGGCCTACGAGATCTCGAACCATGCGCGGGCCGGCGCGCAGTCGCGCCACAACCTGCTGTATTGGCGCTACGGCGAGTATGCGGGCCTCGGCCCCGGCGCGCACGGCCGCCTCGTGACGGCGCAGGGGCGCCTCGGCACCGTCGCCGAGCGGGCACCCGAAGCGTGGCTCGCCCGCGTCGAGCGCGACGGGCACGGCATCGCCGAGACCGAGGAGATCGCGGGCGCGGACCAGGCCGACGAATTCCTGATGATGGGCCTGCGCCTGGCCGAGGGCATCGACCCGGCGCGCTACGCGGCGCTCAAGGGCCGGCCGCTCGACGCGGCGCGGATCGCGATGCTCGTCGGCGACGGCCTCGTGGCGCACCTGGACACCGGCCGCATCGCCGCGACCGCGCGCGGCGCCCCCGTGCTCAACGCCGTGGTGGCGAGCCTCGCGGCGTGAGCGCCCGATGGCCGAACCGACCATTGCGGGCGACGTCACGTCCGGGGGCGGCGGTCAGGTCCCGGGCTTCGACAGGGCGCGGGGCGCCGGGCTGACCACGCTCGACCCGTTGTTGCGGATCTCGTGGACCGCGAGGCTGCGGTCGCTGAGGCCGTCGCTGCGGAAGCGGAAGGTGCCGTCGATGCCGGCAAAGCCCGCGCTCTTGGTGAGCGTGGCATCCGCGAAGCGCTGGGTGCCGTATTGCCGCGAGAGCGCAGCGCTGAGCGAGACGGAATCGTAGGCGAGCGAGGCGACCCGCGGCGGGCTCGCGCCGAAGCGGGCCTGATAGC
>NZ_CAXTHR010000119.1:0-13094 GCF_964244095.1 uncultured Methylobacterium sp.
ATCACCAGCCACGTGCCGCACCTGATCGCCTACAACATCGTCGGCACCGCCGCCGACCTCGAAGCGGTGACGCAGTCCGAGGTGATGAAGTTCTCCGCCGGCGGCTTTCGCGACTTCACCCGCATCGCCTCCTCCGACCCGACCATGTGGCGCGACATCTTCCTGACCAACCGCGAGGCGGTGCTGGAGATGCTCGGGCGCTTCAACGAGGACCTGTCCGCGCTGGCGCACGCCATCCGCCGGGGCGACGGCGAGGCGCTCCACGACCTGTTCACCCGCACCCGCGCGATCCGCCGCGGCATCGTCGCGCAGGGCCAGGAGACCGCGGAGGCCGATTTCGGCCGCGCCCGGGCGGCCGAGGGCGTTCCGAAGGCGGGGTGAGGGCGCTTCGCGGGGGCGGGACGCCGGTGCTTGCCGCCCGCGCGCCGCCGTGCTGCAACGCGTGCCATGAGCGCCGACCCGATCATGACGCTGGCCGAGACCCGCGATTTCCTCGACCGCGAGTTCCCGCAGATGCACGCGGGCGGGCGCGCCTACCACCTGGAGGCGGTCGGCCCGCTCTCGGCGCGGATGCGGCTTGCCGGGAGCGAGCGGTTCCTGCGCCCCGGCGGCACGCTCTCCGGCCCCGCGATGATGGCGCTCGCCGATTACGCGCTCTACGCCGCGATCCTCGCGCAGATCGGCCCGGTCGCGCTCGCCGTCACCACGAGCCTGACCTTCAACTTCCTGCGTAAGCCGAAAGGCCTCGACCTCATCGGCGCGGCGCGGCTGCTGAAGCTCGGGCGCCGGCTCGTCGTCGGCGAGGTGCTGATCACCACCCCCGGCTCGGACGACCTCGTCGCGCAGGCGAACGGGACCTATTCGATCCCGCCGCGGTGAGGTGATGCGCCGGACCGGATGAGCCGCGCAGGCGAGGCCGTGCGAGAGCCCGCGATCCTTCCGTCGCGCCTCATCCGATCGCGTCGGGAGCCGCATGCATCCGCAAGACCGCCTATCCCTCGCGCGCCTCCGACAGCCGCGCCGCGTAGCGCGCGATCAGGTCGACCTCCAGGTTCAGCCGGTCGCCGGCCCGGCGCTCGCCCCAGGTGGTGACCTCCAGCGTGTGCGGGATCAGCAGCACCGAGAAGGTGTCGCCATCGACCGTGTTCACCGTGAGCGACGTGCCGTCGAGGCAGACCGAGCCCTTCTTCGCGATGAAGTGGGCGATGTCCTTCGGGGCCCGCAGGAGGAAGCGCTCGCTCGGGCCCCAGGCGCCCGCGGTCACGCTCTCGCGCGACACGATCTCGGCGAGCCCGTCGACATGGCCGGTGACGAGGTGGCCGCCGAGTTCGTCGCCGATCCTGAGCGAGCGTTCGAGGTTGATCCGCGTGCCGGCCCGCCACGCGCCGACGGTGGTGAGCGCCAGGGTCTCGGCCGCCGCATCCACCGCGAAGACGCAGCCGCCGTCGGCCGGCTCGACCGACACGGCGGTGAGGCAGGGGCCGGAACAGGCGATCGAGGCGCCGAGCGCGATGGTGGCGGGGTCGTAGCCCGCGCGGATCGTGAGGCGGCGCAGGCTTTCGTCGCCGGCCACCGAGAGGACCGTGCCGACGTCGCTGACGAGACCCGTGAACATCTCAGACCCTCCGCTCGTGGGTGACGGCCCGGTCGGCGCCCAGGGCCAGGTGTTCGACCGCGCGGAACGCGCCGCCGGCGAGCCGCGCGGCGAGGTGGGGCCCCACCGCGACGAGCCCGCCGCGGGGCCCGAGTTCGGCCGGGCCGGTGATCAGCGTGCAGGCATCGACCAGATCGGCCTCGGCCAGCGCGTCGGCAAGGCGCGGGCCGCCCTCGCTGCACAGGCGGGTGATCCCGCGCGCGGCGAGCATCGCGAGCGCTGCCGGGAGATCGACGCGGCCGGCCGCATCGCCCGCGACGCGGGCGACCTCGACGCCGAGCGCTTCGAGCATGCGCCTGGCATGCGCCGGCGCATTGTGCGCGGCGACGACGAGGGTCGGCACGTCGTGGGCGCTGCGCGCGAGCACGCTCGACGGCGGCAGGCGCAGCTGCGAATCGAGCACCACGCGCAGCGGCGAGCGCGCTTCAAGGCCCGGCAGGCGCACGGTCAGCGACGGGTCGTCGGCCCGCGCGGTGCCGAGGCCGATGAGGATCGCATCGGCCCGGGCCCGCCACAGGTGCACGGCGCCCTCCGCGACGGCGCCGGTGATGCGCAGCCGCTCCGCGCCGGAGGCGGCGTAGCCGTCGCGGGTTTGCGCGAGCTTGAGGTGGATGCCGGGGCGGCCGAGCGTGACGCGGCAGACGTGGCCGCGATGGTCGCGGCATGCGTCCTCGCGCAGCAGCCCGGTCTCGACCGCGACGCCCGCCGCCCGCAGCCGCGCGTGGCCGCGGCCGGCCACCCGCGGGTCGGGGTCCTCCATCGCGCTGACGACGCGGGCGATGCCGGCCGCGACGATCGCGTCGGTGCAGGGCGGGGTGCGGCCGTGATGCGCGCACGGCTCCAGCGTGACGTAGAGGCTCGCGCCGCGGGCGGCCGCGCCGGCCTCTTCGAGCGCCAGCGGCTCCCCGTGCGGGCGCCCGCCCGGCGCGGTGACGCCGGCGCCCACGATCCGCTCGGCGCCGGGTGCGCCCGCCACGACGACGGCGCCGACCGAGGGGTTCGGCCAGGTCCGCCCGAGGTTGCGCCGCCCGAGCGCCAGGGCGAGGCGCATGAAGCGTGCGTCGGCCCCGCTCACGGACGCGTCCGGGTGCGCGTCCTGCGGGTCTCCGTCCGCTCGGGCGGCGCGACGCCGGCCTCGGCCAGCGTGCCGAGCAGGTCCTCGAAGTCCTTGGCCTCGCGAAAGTTCTTGTAGACCGAGGCGAAGCGCACGTAGGCCACGTCGTCGAGGCCCTTCAACCCCTCCATCACAAGTTCGCCGATCGCCTCGGAGGCGATCTCGGCCTCGCCGCCGCTCTCCAGTTGCCGCGTGATGCCGTTGACGAGCCGCTCGATGCGCTCGGGCTCGACCGCGCGCTTGCGCAGGGCCACGTCGATCGAGCGATGCAGCTTGTCGCGCTCGAACGGCACGCGCTTGCCGGAGCGTTTGAGCACCACAAGCTCGCGCAATTGCACCCGCTCGAAGGTGGTGAAGCGGCCGGCGCAATCGGGGCAGACCCGGCGGCGGCGGATCGCGGCGGCGTCCTCGCTCGGCCGCGAATCCTTCACCTGCGTGTCCGAGCCGCCGCAATAGGGACACCGCATCGGGCGGACCTGGGTTGTCGGATGACCAAGAGGTTGTCCGATGACGAAGAACGGCCGCGGACCTTCCCGGTCCGCGGCCGCAGGGTCGGCGTCTGCGCCGGCTCCCGAAGGGGCGGGCGCCGGACCCGTCAGCCGTAGATCGGGAAGCGGTCGGTCAGGGCGTGGACCTTCCGCTTCACCGCGGCCTCGACCTCGGCGTCGCCGCCCTCGCCACTGGCCACGAGACCGTCGAGCACCTCGACGATGAAGCCGCCGATCTGCTTGAACTCGGCGACGCCGAAGCCGCGCGAGGTGCCGGCCGGCGTGCCCAGCCGAATGCCGGAGGTGACCGTCGGCTTCTGCGGGTCGAACGGCACGCCGTTCTTGTTGCAGGTGATGTCGGCCCGCGACAGCGCGGCTTCCGCCGCCTTGCCGGTGAGGCCCTTGCGCTGGAGATCGACCAGCATGAGGTGGTTGTCGGTGCCGCCCGAGGTGATGTCGTAGCCCTTCGACATCAGCGTGTCGGCCAGCGCCTTGGCGTTCTCGATCACCTGACGGGCGTAGATCTTGAACTCGGGCTTCAGCGCCTCGCCGAAGGCCACCGCCTTGCCGGCGATGACGTGCATCAGCGGACCGCCCTGGATGCCGGGGAAGATCGCCGAGTTGAACTTCTTGGCGAGCGCCTCGTCGTTGGTGAGGATCATGCCGCCGCGCGGGCCGCGCAGCGTCTTGTGCGTCGTCGTGGTGACGACGTGGGCGTGCGGGAACGGCGAGGGGTGGACGCCCGCGGCGATGAGGCCGGCAAAGTGCGCCGCGTCGACCATGAAGTGCGCGCCGACCGCGTCGGCGATCTCGCGGAACTTGGCGAAGTCCCAGTGGCGCGGGTAGCCCGAGCCGCCGGCGATGATCACCTTCGGCTTGTGCTCGTGGGCCAGCGCCTCGACCTGCTCCATGTCGATGCGCTGGTCGTCGCGGCGCACGGTGTAGGAGACCGGCTTGAACCACTTGCCCGAGACGTTGGGCGGCGCGCCGTGGGTGAGGTGGCCGCCGGCGGCGAGATCGAGGCCGAGGAACGTGTCGCCCGGCTGCAGCAGTGCCAGGAACACGGCCTGGTTCGCCTGGGAGCCAGAATTCGGCTGCACGTTGGCGAAGCCGCACCCGAACAGGCGCTTGGCGCGCTCGATGGCGAGGTTCTCGGCGATGTCCACGAACTGGCAGCCGCCGTAGTAGCGGCGCCCCGGATAGCCCTCCGCGTACTTGTTCGTCAGCACCGACCCTTGCGCCTCCAGCACCGCGCGCGAGACGATGTTCTCGGAGGCGATCAGCTCGATCTCGTGCTGCTGGCGGCCGAGTTCCTGATCGACGGCCTTGGCGATCTCCGGATCGGCATCCGAGAGCGAGGCGGCGAAGAAGCTGTTCGAGAAGTGCTTGTCGGCGGCGGTACCGGCGCTCATGGGTGGCCTCTGTTCTCGTGTGCGGGCGGATCGGCGCCGTCGTCCCGTCGGCGTGTACGGGCGAGCCTTCGTAGCGCGACTCCGGACACGCGTGTACACGCGTGCACGTGCCGCGCCAACGTCGGCGTTTTTGCCGCGGGGCTGAAGAAAAGTTGATCCTTCGGGGCGCCGCCGCAGGTGGATCACCCTTACACCGGAAGATTGGTCTCCACCAGGACCGTCTCGGTGTCGAACCCGGCCGCGTGCCACGCCTCGACGGGGACGTGGAACACGCGGCCGCCGCGCCGGCCGGGGTCAACGGTTCCCGCGCTCACGGCCACACCTTGATCGCCAGCGGGCGCCGGACGAGGTCGCGGTCGGAGGTGATGGTGCAGCCCTCGGTGCGCAGCGTCGCGTAAGTGAGGATTGCGGCATCGCCGACATCGTCGAAGTTGCGGCCGGCGGCCGCCGGATCAAGCAGCGAGGGATAGGCGATCAGGCCGCCGGGCGCGGCGCAGGGGTCGTCGTAGAGCGTGGCGCCGGCGACCAGCAGCCGCGGCACGTCCCAGGCGAGCAGGTCGCGCGAACTCGTCCAGTAGAAGCCCGATTGCGGAAAACCGTCGCCGGCCTTGGCCATGAACACGGCGATGAAGGCGCCGCTCGCCCGGTGCCGCACCACGGCGCCGACCGGCGTCGGGAACGGCGTCACCGGCCTGCAGGTGTCGCCGCGCGGCGACCCCGTCCGGTACGGGTCCGGGAAGGACGCGGTGAAGCCGGTGCCGGTCCAGGCGCGCCAGCGCGACGGGTCGGCGGGCCGGTCGCTGCGGAACAGGCACACCCCGGCCTCCTGCTCGCCGGGCCGGTCCCAGCCGGTGGTCGAGGCGAAGACGTAGCGCCAGCGCCCGTCGGAGACGATGTTCGACGGGTTGAAGAAGCCCCGGTGCCGGCCCTGCCCGATCTCCTGCCGGAACGGCGCCCCGGCGACCACCGTAGGCGGTATGTCCCGTGAAAAGCTGCGGCCTCCGTCTTTCGAGGTGGCGGCGGTGATCGTGTTGTACCAGCACTCCAGGTAGACCTTCGACCGGCAGCGGCCGGGATGCGCGTTGGCCTGATACTCGTGGTGGACCAGCGCCGCGACGGCCTCGCCGTCCTCGGTCCAGGTCGCGGTGATCCACGAGCGGTCGTCGTAGAGCGCCGGGTCGGATTTCTCGCCGGAATCGAGCACCACCCGGCAGTCGAGCTTCAGGTGGTCGAGGTCAGGCCCGCGAAGGGCCCGGTTGCGGTAGTGCAGGCCGAACAGGGCCATGGCTCCGGACCCGTCGCGAAAGGCGCGGGCCGAGGAATCGGGCACGTCGGCGCCGTCGCAGGCGTCGCGGCCGGCCTTGAACACCACGGTGGGCGGGCCGACCAGCGTCAGGCTCGACAGCGGCGGCTCGGGCGCGGCGATCGCCCCGGCCGGGACGAGGAGGACGAGGAGCGCGAGGCGCAGGCGCATGCGAGGGGACCGGTCGGGTGCGTCCGGCGCACGCCTGGACAAATGCCGGCAGAGTCTGTTGAGAACCGTTACGGAACGGCTTCCCGGCCGCGCGGGTGGCGCTTCCTCCACAGCCTGAAGGCTTCCCATGCTGATCCTCATCCTCGGGCTCGTGCTGTTCCTCGGCACGCACGGCTTCTCGATGCTGCGCACCCGGCGCGCGGCGGTGGTCGGCCAGGTCGGCGAGAGCCGGTACAAGCTCGGCTACATGCTGCTGTCGCTGGCCGGGCTGGTCCTGATCGGCATCGGCTTCCAGAGCTACCGCGAAGCCGGCTACATCCCGGTCTGGGACCCGCCGGTCTGGACGCGCCATCTCGCGCTGCTGCTGACCCTGTTCGCCTTCATCGCCTTCGCCGCGACCTACCTGCCGGGCCACATCCGGGCGCGGGCCAAGCACCCGATGCTGCTCGCGGTGAAGATCTGGGCCACCGCGCATCTGCTCGCCAACGGCGACCTCGGCTCGATCCTGCTGTTTGGCAGCTTCCTCGCCTGGGCGGTGCTCGCGCGGATCAGCGCCAAGCGCCGGGCGCTCTCGGCCGATCAGGTGGTCGCGGCCCATGGCGGCGCGGCGGCGGCGCCCGCGGGCTGGCGCAACGACGCGATCGCGGTCGGCGTCGGCGTGGTGGCGTGGTTCGTGTTCGGGCGCTACCTGCACTACCCGGTGATCGGCGTGTATGCGTGGCCCGGCATGGCGTGAGGCGGCGTCCGGTCGCCGAAGCCTTCCTGGTCCCCGAAGCCTTCCAGTCTCAGAAGCCTTCCGGTCGCCAAGCCGCCGCGCCCGTGCTAGGCGCGGGGCCTGCGCGACGCTGGTCGTCCGGCCCCGAGGCCGGACCGGGATACGATGGCTGAGAACAACGAGTTCATCCGCGAGGTCAACGAGGACTATCGCCGGGACAAGGTCGCCGAGATCTGGCGCCGCTACAGCGGCCTGATCATCGCGGCGGCGATCCTTCTGGTCGCCGGCGTCGGCGGCTGGCGCACCTGGCAGACGTCGCAGCGCAACGCGGCCGAGGCCGCCTCGGAACAATTCGACCAGGCCAACCGCCTCGCCCGCGAGGGCAAGGCCACGGAGGCCGACAGGGCGTTCGACGCCCTGGAGGCGCAGGGGCCGGCGGGCTACCGGCTGCTGGCCCGGTTCCGCTCCGCCGCCGAGGCCGCCAAGCGCGACCCGGCTGCGGGCGCGGCGGAGTTCGAGACGATCGCCGGCGACACCGCGCTCGGCGACGGCCTGCGCGACCTCGCCCGCTTGCGTGCGGCGCTGATCCGCCTCGACCTGCCCGACCCGGCGCCGGCGCTGGCCAGCCTCCAGGGTCTCGCCGCCGGCAGCTCCTTCCGCCACACCGCCCGCGAGATGCTCGGGCTCGCCGCCCTGAGGAACGGCCAGATCGACGAGGCCGGGCGCTGGTTCGACCAGCTCAACGCCGACCCCGAGACGCCGCAGAACCTGCGCCAGCGCATCGAGGTCTACGTGGCGCTCGTGGCCGGCGGCCCCGTGACGGTCACCGCGGCGAAGCCCGAGCCCGCAGCCCCGCCGCCGCCGATCACGCGCTGACACCTTCGACGCAAGACCTCCGGCACCCGGCCCGCCGCGCCGGCCGGCGCTTTCGATGATAGAACGGACCCCCCCATGGAACTGCCGACCGTCGCGATCGTCGGACGGCCGAATGTCGGCAAGTCGACCCTGTTCAACCGCCTCGTGGGCAAGAAGCTCGCGCTCGTCGACGACCGTCCCGGCGTCACCCGCGACCGCCGCGAGGGCGACGTCGCCTTCGGCGGCCTGAACTTCCGCATCATCGACACCGCGGGGCTGGAGGAGGCCGATTCCGCCTCGCTCGTCGGCCGCATGCGGATGCAGACGGAGGCCGCGATCCTGGAGGCCGACATCGTGCTGTTCGTCATCGACGCGCGCGCCGGCGTGCTGCCGGCCGACCAGCCCTTCGCCGAACTCGTGCGCCGGGCCGGCTGCAAGGTGATCCTCATCGCCAACAAGGCCGAGGGCGGCGCCGGCATGGCCGGCGCCTACGAGGCGTTCGGCTTGGGGCTGGGCGACCCGATCCCGTTCTCGGCCGAGCACGGCGAGGGCGTCGGCGAGCTGCACGAGGCCCTGAAGCACACCCTGCCCGAGATGGAGGACGACGACGCGGACGACCCGCGCGGGCGCGCCCTCAAGGTCGCCATCGTCGGGCGCCCCAACGCCGGCAAGTCGACGTTGATCAACCGGATGCTCGGCGAGGAGCGCCTGCTCGTCGGCCCCGAGGCCGGCATCACCCGCGATTCGATCTCGCTGGACTGGGAATGGCGCGGGCGCCGGATCAAGCTGCATGACACCGCCGGCATGCGCCGCCGCGCCCGGATCGAGGACAAGCTCGAGAAGCTCGCGGTCTCGGACGGCATCCGCGCGGTGCGCTTTGCCGAGGTGGTGGTGATCCTGCTCGACGCCACGATCCCCTTCGAGAAGCAGGACCTCACCCTCGTCGACCTCGTGGAGAGCGAGGGCCGCGCCCTGGTGATCGGCCTCAACAAGTGGGACCTCGTGGCCGACCAGCCAGGCCTGCTCAAGGCGCTGCGCGCGGACTGCACCCGGCTGCTGCCGCAGGTGCGCGGCGTCGCGGTGGTGCCGCTCTCGGGACTCGCGGGCGACGGCGTCGACACGCTGATGCAGGCGGTCGTCGAGGCCGCCGAGGTCTGGGACAAGCGCGTCTCGACCTCGCGGATCAACGACTGGCTCTCCGAGGCGACCCAGCGGAACCCGCCGCCGGCGGTGTCGGGCCGCCGCATCAAGATCCGCTACGCCACGCAGGTGAAGAGCCGGCCTCCGCACTTCGCCCTGTTCGGCAACCAGCTCAACGCCCTGCCGAAGAGCTACACCCGCTACCTCGTCAACGCGCTGCGCGAGGCCTTCGACCTGCCCGGCACCCCGATCCGGCTGAGCCTGCGCACCTCGTCGAACCCGTTCGACAAGGGCTAAGCGTCATTGCGCGAAGTGGCCGCCGGTTCGCGCGAGACAATGATGCGGCACCAAGGAGATCGAAGCAGGCTTTCGTTGGCGAAGCCACGAAAGACTGCTCAGGCTGCCGGCCCGGCATTGCCCCGGGTCGTCTCCGCCAGCCAGTCCACCACTTTGTCCAGCGCCTGACGGTTGGCGAGCCCGGCCTCGCGCGCGGCGTCGAACGCCGCGACCTGGGCGTCGGCGCTGGTACCCGTCTTCGCGATCGTGCGGGCATGCGCCACCTCCGCCGTGCAGCCGAGCGCCGCGGCATCCTCGGCGATCAGCGCGAGCAGCGCATCGAGGGCGGCCGCGAAGGGCAGGGCCACTTCCTGCGCCTCGTCGATCAGTTCGGCGCCGATCCCGCTGCGCTGGGCGCGCCACAGGTTCTCCCCGGCGAGCGCCCGCGAGACGCCGTCGAGGCCCGCGTTCAGGTCCGGCCGCCGCACCGCGCGGCGCACGAGGCAGCGGAACAGCGCGGCGATCGTCAGCGCGTCCTCGAGCCGTGTGCACGAATCGGCGATCCGCAGTTCCAGGGTCGGGAACTTGATCGAGGGGCGCAGGCTCCACCACAGGAAGCTCGCATCCCGGATCGCGCCGGCGCGCGTCATGATCCGCACGTAGCGCGCATAGGCTCGCGCATCGGCGAAGAGTTCGGGCAGGCCGGTGCGCGGCAATTCGCCGAAGGCGCTCAGCCGATAGGCGGACAGCCCCGTCGGCTCGCCCTGCCAGAACGGGGACGAGGCCGAGAGCGCCAGCAGCAGCGGCTGGAACGGCAGCAGCCGGTTCATCAGGTCGACCCGCGCCTCCGGGTCGGGCACCTCGACATGGACGTGCATGCCGCAGATCAGGCTGCGCCGCCCGACCAGCCCCACGTCGCGCAGGATGCCGCGATAGCGGTCGCCCGCCGTCGGCACCTGCCGCGACCAGTCGGCCACCGGATGCGTGCCGGCGGCGAAGATCAGCAAGGCGTGCTCGGCGGCGAGGTCGGCGAGCGCGCCGCGCTGACGGCCGAGCGAGGCGCGGGCTTCCCCGAAATCCGTGAGCGGCGGGGTGCAGACCTCGACCTGGCATTCCAGCAGCTCGCGCCCGGTCTCGGGCAGGCGCTCGGCCGCCGCCACATGGAACGGTTTCACCGAGTGCCGCGGCGTGCCGCGGGTCTCCGCGTCGGCCAGGAAATACTCTTCTTCGATGCCGAAGCGGTAGCCGTGGGCGTTCATTCTTGTCTCCCATCGGGGTCGGACGGGCATATAGGCTCTTGCCGGCGGTGTCGGGGTCCGGTGCCCCGATCCGCGGTCGCTATCCGCCTTATGCCGTCACGATCTCGAGGCCGAGTGCCTGCGCCGCCGCTGCCATCTTGTCGTCGAAGGTCGCCAACACGGCGGAGGCACGGCGGCAGAGGGCGATGTTCAAGGCATCGGGCGTGCGCAGGGTGAGATCGAGGCGGCGCAGAAACGTCGCCGCATCCGCCACGTCGGATGGATTGAGTTCGACGCGATGGGCAACGCGGAGGAGCCAGTGATCGAGAGTGGAAAAAGCCGCTCGCGCCTGTTCGGCGTCGATCTCGTTCATGCGGACGCGTCGTCCCAGCGCCGAAGCGAACTCCGCGGCGGCGAAATCGCTGACCACCGCAATCGGTGCGCGGCTTCGGAAGAAAGCGTCCGCACGCTCCGTCAAGGGATCGTCCGTCAGCAGTGCCACGAGGACGCTGGTATCGAGGTAGACCTTCACCACTCCTCGTCGCGCAGGCGGCTCACGAGCTGTCCGGCATCGTCGGACGGCCTCCGCGTTCGAATGCGGCGCTGCGCCAGCCAGTCGAGATCTTCGGGCAGGACCGGTCTCCCCGATTGCCGGATGGGATGCAGAGCAACGACCGGCCGCCCCTGCCGGGTGATCAGGACACCTTCACCGGACAGAGCACGGTCGATCAGATCGGACAGGTTTCTCTCCGCGTGATCGACGCTGTGCTCGCTCATGGCCTGAGCCTACGGGGCGGGCAGCCATCCTGTCCAGACGGACTATGCCCGCATCGCCCCGCCCACCAGCCAAGCCGGGTCGAACCAGCGGTCGGCCTCGCCGTCGTAGGGCAGGCGGGTGACGTCCCAGTTCTGGATGTAGGGCGCGTAGACGTTCCAAACGGCGATGCCGCCGCCCACGAACACGCGCCGGCCGGGATAGCGCGCCAGCACCGCCTCCGGGTCCTCGCGGGAGCGGATCACGGCGATGGTGCGGTCCGCGAACGCGAAGTCCGGGATCGAGGCCACCGTCTTCGGGCCGGCGATCAGCACGTGGCCCATGGTCAGCGCGAAGAACCGCGTCACGTCCTCGACGTAGAGCGGATCGGCGTTGCCCTCCCACGGGAGCTGGCCTTTCAGGCCGAGCTGGCCGCGCTGGCCGATCGCGCAGATGCAGCGCACGTCGATCATGACATCATCTCGCAAGACGGGCTCTGCCCGGATCCCCGCCGGGGCCTTGGCCCCGGACCCCTCAATGTGGCGCCTGCGGGGTCAGCACGCGGTCGGTCGGGAAGTCGTAGATCCGGCCGCTCTCGGTCGAGGCGGGGCTTGCCAGCCGCACGACGTGCGGGGCGAGATCCTCCGGCGTCCGCAGCGTCTCGGGGTCCTCGCCCGGCATCGCCGCGCGGCGCATGGCGGTGCGCAGCGGGCCCGGGTTGAGCAGCATCGCGCGGACGTTCGTGGTCGCGGTCTCGGCCGCATAGGTGCGCACCAGCGCCTCCAGCGCCGCCTTCGACACGGAGTACGGGCCCCAATACGCCTTGCACGTGGCGGCCGCGCCCGACGTCACGAAGACCGCGCGGCCCGCATCCGACATCCGCAGCAGCGGGTCGAGGGAGCGGATCAGGCGCCAGTTCGCGGTGACGTTGAGGTCCATCACCTGCGACCACACCTTCGGCGTGATGTGCCCGATCGGCATCAGGTTGCCGAGGATGCCGGCATTGCCGACCACGATGTCGAGGCGGCCCCAGCGCGCGTTGATCGCCGCGCCGAGCCGGTCGATGCCGTCGTGGTCGGTGAGATCGAGCGGCACCAGGGTCGCGGTCGATCCCACCTTGGCGATCGCGTCGTCGAGCGCCTCAAGCGCGCCTTGCGTGCGCGCCACCGCGATCACGTGCGCACCCGCTTCCGCCAGGGCGAAAGCGGCCGCGCGGCCGATCCCGCGCGACGCACCGGTGACGACGGCGACGCGGCCGTCGAGGAGCCTGTCTGCCATCCCTCGACCTCAATCGGCTTCGGCGAGCATGGCGAGGCGCTTCGGGCCGGCGATGGCCAGATCCGTCAGCCCGGTCGGGTAGTCGCCGGTGAAGCAATGGTCGGTGTATTGCGGGCAGGCCTCCTCGCGCCGCGCCTCGCCCATGGCGCGGTAGAGACCATCGATGGACAGGAAGGCCAGCGAATCCGCGCCGATGTAGCGCCGCATGCCCTCAAGGTCGTGGGTCGCCGCGAGCAGCTTCTCGCGCTCGGGCGTGTCGATGCCGTAGAAGTCGGGATAGGTGATCGGCGGCGAGGCGATGCGGAAATGCACCTCGGCGGCGCCCGCCTCGCGCATCATCCGCACGATCTTCACCGAGGTCGTGCCGCGCACCAGGCTGTCGTCCACGAGCACGATGCGGCGGCCCTCGATCACCGCGCGGTTGGCCGAGTGCTTCATCCGCACGCCGAGTTCGCGCACCGACTGCGTCGGCTGGATGAAGGTGCGCCCGACGTAGTGGTTGCGGATGATCCCCATCTCGAACGGGATGCCGGTCGCTTGCGCGAAGCCGAGCGCCGCCGGCACGCCGGAATCGGGCACCGGCACCACCACGTCGGCCGGCACGCACGCCTCGCGGGCGAGTTCCCGGCCGATGTCCTTGCGCACCGCGTAGACGCTCTTGCCGTTCACCACCGAATCCGGCCGGGCGAAGTAGAT
>NZ_CAXTHR010000120.1:0-12718 GCF_964244095.1 uncultured Methylobacterium sp.
CAGATCCTGGTGACGCCGCAGGACACCGAGGAGCGCCGCCGCTACCTCAACGCGCGGGCGACCGTGCTCAAGCTCCTGGAGATGCGCGCGGTCCCGGTGGTCAACGAGAACGACACCGTGGCCACCTCCGAGATCCGCTACGGCGACAACGACCGGCTCGCCGCCCGCGTCGCCACGATGATCGGCGCCGACGTGCTGGTGCTGTTCTCCGACATCGACGGGCTCTACAGCGCGCCGCCGAACGCCGACCCGGCTGCGCGCCACCTCGCGGTGGTCGAGCGCATCACCCCGGAGATCGAGGCGATGGCCGGCGGGCCGGCTTCGGAGCTGTCGCGGGGCGGCATGCGCACCAAGGTCGAGGCCGCCAAGATCGCCGTGTCGGGCGGCACCCACATGATCATCGCCGACGGGCGCGGGAAGAACCCGCTGCGCGAGGTCGTCGCGGGCGGGCGCTGCACCTGGTTCCTGTCGGCCTCCACCCCTACGGCCGCGCGAAAAACCTGGATCGCCGGCTCGCTGGAGCCGCGCGGCACGCTGGTGGTCGACGACGGCGCGGCGCGCGCCCTCGAAGGCGGGGCGAGCCTGCTGCCGGTCGGCGTCTGCGGCGTCGAGGGCAGCTTCGGCCGGGGCGACGCCGTGCTGATCCGGGACCGCGCCGGCCGGGTGCTCGGCCGCGGCCTCGTCGGCTACGACAGCGCGGAGGCCGCGCTGATCCTCGGCCGCCCGAGCGCGCAGATCGCCGACCTGCTGACGTATCCGGGCCGGGCCTGGATGGTGCATCGCGACGACCTGGCGATGTTCTGAGGAACCCCGGCGGCGATCCCGGACCGGGTCCGACGTCCGGAGGCCGCGCTTGTTTCGCGGCTCGCGAAGAGGCAGATACGCACGAGGTCCGCGGGCGGCTCGGGAGAGGCCGCCGACCCTGGGGTGATGCCCGTGCCCGTCCTGACCCTGCGATCCGACGCTGACGCCGACGACCTCGCCGCGTGCATGGCCGCCATCGGCCGGCGCGCCCGCGCGGCCGGCCGCAAGCTCGCGCTGGCCTCGGCCGAGGCCAAGGACGTGGCGCTCCGCGCCGTCGCCGAGCGGCTGCGGGCGGAGCGCGCGGCGATCCTGCGCGAGAACGCGCGGGACGTGGCCGCCGCCGAGGCCGCGGGCCAGCCGCGGTCGCTGATCGACCGGCTCACCCTCGACGACGCCCGGCTCTCGGCCATCGCCGACGCGGTCGGGAAGGTCGGCGCGCTCGCCGATCCCGTGGGCCGGCAGGTCGCGGCCTTCGAGCGGCCCAACGGCCTGCTGATCGAGCGCATCGCCGTGCCGCTCGGCGTCGTCGGGGTGATCTTCGAGAGCCGGCCGAACGTCACGGCGGATGCCGGCGCGCTCTGCCTCAAGGCCGGCAACGCCGCGATCCTGCGCGCGGGCTCGGACAGCCACCGCAGCGCCGTGGCCATCGCCGAGGCGATGCGCGCCGGCCTCGCGGCCACCGGCCTGCCCGCGGACGCGATCCAGATCGTGCCGACGCGGGACCGGGCCGCCGTCGGCGCCATGCTCGCAGGGCTGAACGGCTGCATCGACGTGATCGTGCCCCGCGGCGGGCGCGGCTTGGTCGAGCGCGTCCACGCCGAGGCGCGGGTGCCGGTCTTCGCCCATCTCGACGGCATCTGCCACGTCTACGTCGCGGGCGGCGCCGACCTCGCCATGGCGCGGACGATCGTGCTCAACAGCAAGATGCGCCGCACCGGCATCTGCGGCGCCGCCGAGACGCTGCTCGTGGACCGCGCCTGCGCCGGGACCCACCTCGCGCCCCTCGTCGTGGCGCTGCTGGAATCCGGCTGCGCCGTGCGCGGCGATGCCACGGTGCAGGCGGCCGACCGCCGCGTGACGGCCGCGACCGAGGCCGACTGGCGCACCGAATACCTCGACGCGATCATCTCGGTCCGCGTGGTCGACGGCCTCGACGCCGCGATCGAGCATATCGAGACCTACGGCTCGCACCACACCGACGCGATCGTGACGGAGGATGCGGGCGAGGCCGCGCGCTTCCTCGCCGAGGTCGATTCGGCGATCGTGGCGCACAACGCCTCGACCCAGTTCGCCGACGGCGGCGAGTTCGGCTTCGGCGCCGAGATCGGCATCGCCACGGGCCGGATGCACGCCCGCGGCCCGGTGGGCGTCGAGCAGCTCACCACCTTCAAGTACCGCGTCCACGGCAGCGGCCAGACGCGGCCGTGACCGCCGGCCGTGCGTGAGGCCGTGCTGCCGCCCTCCGCGCCGGGGATGCGGATCGGGCTCTACGGCGGCTCGTTCCATCCGGCCCATGCCGGGCACCTGCATGTCAGCGTCACGGCGCTCCGGCGCCTCGGGCTCGACCGGGTGTGGTGGCTCGTCACCCCCGGAAACCCGCTGAAGCGCGGCCGCCCGATCGCGCCGCTGCGCGAGCGGTGCGTGCAGGCCGCCGCGGTCGCGAGGGCCGATCCGCGCATCGCGGTGACCGGATTCGAGGCCGCGATCGGCGCGCGCTTCACCCGCGACACTCTGCGCTGGCTGGTGCGGCGCCGGCCCCGCCTCCGCTTCGTCTGGATCATGGGCGCGGATTCGCTGGCCAGCTTCCACCGCTGGAAGGGCGCCGCCGAGATCATGGGCCTGATGCCGATCGCGGTGATCGACCGGCCCGGCCACACGCTGACCGCCCCGAACGCCCGCGCCGCGCTGCGGTTTTCCGCCGCCCGGATGCCGGAAGCCGCCGCCGCCGCACTGCCCGACAGGGCCCCACCCGCCTGGGTCTACCTGCACGGCCCACGCTCCGGCCTCTCCTCGACGCAGATCCGCGATGCGCGGGACGGCGCGGGAGAACCTTGAAATGCCGGCCGGAACCCGGCACTGTCGGAGGTTAAACGGACGCGCGCGCCGCCGCTGCCGACAATCCGAGGGATCAGGACGCTGTCCGAGACGCTCCACACGGGAACCGCGGGTTCCGACACCGCCGCCCTGGCCAGGGTCGACGACCTGAGGACGCTCGTGCTCGGGTGCCTCGACACGATGAAGGCCGAGGAGACCATCGCCATCGATTTGGCCGGCAAGACCTCGATCGCCGACACGATGATCATCGCGTCCGGCCGCTCGCAGCGCCATGTCGGCTCGATCGCCGACCACATCACGCAGGAGATGAAGGCCAGGTCCTTCGGCGCCGCCCGCGTCGAGGGCCTGCCGGCCTGCGACTGGGTGCTGATCGATGCCGGCGACATCCTCGTGCACATCTTCCGGCCCGAGGTGCGCGGCTTCTACAACCTCGAGAAGATGTGGGGCGCCGACCGGCCCACGGCCCTGCTCGCCGGCTGAACTTTTTCGCGCGTTGCGTCTCCTCGTCGCCGCGGTCGGGCGCCTCAAGAATGGTCCGGAGCGCGACCTGTCGGCGCGTTATCGCGAGCGCGCCGCCCAGCTCGGGCGCGGCCTTGGATGTCCCGCCTGCGACATCGCCGAACTCGCCGAGAGCCGGGCGCGGCGCGCCCCCGACCGCTGCGCCGAGGAGGCCGCCGGCCTGCTGGCGCAGGTGCCGGCCGGTGGCGTGCTCCTGGCCTACGACGAGCGCGGGCGCGCCGACCTGCCGAGCGCGCGCGTCGCCGAGCGCATCCGCGCCTGGCGCGATGCTGGCCGGCCGGCGCTCGTCGTCGCCATCGGCGGCGCCGACGGCCTCGACGGCGCGGTGCGGGCGCGGGCCGACCTCACCCTGTCCTTCGGCGCGGCGACGCTGCCGCACGGCCTCGTGCGCGTGCTGGCGCTGGAACAGCTCTACCGTGCCCTGACGATCCTTGCCGGCCACCCGTATCACCGCGGCGACGCGGATGCGTGAGGCGACCCCGCGCCTCGCGTGCGCCGCAATGCGGAGCGAGACTCGGGACGATCGACGGAGCCGCCGGACGGACGCCATGAGGCCGGTCATCGCACGTGTTCTTGCCGGCTCCGCGCTCGCCCTCGCCTGCCTGCCGCCGACGCTGCCGCGGGCGCAGGAGGCGACCGCCGAATCCGAGACGATCCGGCGCGCGCAGGACGAGCGCAACCGCCGCGCCGAGACCCTGAAGCGCGTCCAGGACGCGCTGGCCGCGAGCGTCGGCGCGCGGGCGCAGTTCGAGGCCGAGATCGCGAATATCGGCGGCGACCGGGCAAAGCTCGACGCGGCGCTCCTCGACGCCGGCCGCCAGTCCCAAGCGACTGAGGACCGGATGAGCCGCCTGGAGGAACGCCTGAGGACGCTGTCGGGAAGCGAGGCGGCAATCCGCCGCTCGCTCGAGGCCCGGCGCGGCGTCATCGCGGAGATCCTCGCCGCGCTCCAGCGCATGGGCCGGCGCCCGCCGCCGGCGGTGCTCGTCAACCCCGAGGACGTGTTGACGGCGATCCGCACCTCGATGCTGCTCGGCGCGGTCGTGCCCGAGATGCGCGGCGAGGTGGACACGCTCGCCGCCGACCTCGGCGAACTGGTGCGCCTGCGCGGGCTGATCGCCGCCGACCGGCAGGGCCTGCAGAACGACCTCGCCGGCTGGGCGCGCGAGCAGCAGCGCCTGGCCGCCCTGGTCGCCGCGCGGAAAATCCGGCAGGCCGAGGCCGAGGGCGGGCTGGCCGCCGAGCGCACCCGCGCAACGGACCTCGGCAACCAGGCCAGGAGCCTGAAGGAGCTGGTCGAGCGCATGGAGGTCGAGGTCGCCTCCGCCAGGCGCTCGGCCGACGAGGCGAAGGCGGCCGAGCAGCGCGAGGCGCGGGCGACGCAGGAGCGGTTCGCGGCCGCCGGCATCCGCGACCCCGCCAAGCTCGCGCCGAAGGTGAAATTCGCCGACGCGCGCGGCGACGTGCCCCGCCCGGTCAGCGGCCGGCTGCTGCGCGGCTTCGGCCAGCCCGACGACAACGGCGGGATGACGCGCGGCATTTCGCTTGGCACCCGGGCCAGCGCCGTCGTGTCATCCCCTGCCGACGGGTGGGTGCAGTTCGCCGGCCCGTTCCGCTCCTACGGACGACTCTTGATCATCAACGCCGGCGATGGCTACTATCTGCTGTTGGCGGGGATGGACCGGATCTCGGTGGAGGTCGGTCAGTTCGTTCTCGCGGGCGAACCGGTGGGCAACATGGGCGAGGGACGTGCGGCCGAGCCGGCGACGAACGGCGACGGCGGCGATCCGATCCTGTACGTCGAGTTCAAGAAGGACGGCGGCTCCATCGATCCGGAGCCTTGGTGGGCCAAGGGCCCCAGCGAGAAGGTCCGCGGATAATGCGCAAGACGTCCCTCATCATGCTCGGCGCGTTCCTGGGGGCAGGCACGTCGATGGTGGCCACCCAGACCGACTTCCTGTCGGGTCCGCGCGCGGTCGCGGCCTCGGCCGAGACCTACCGCCAGCTCAGCCTGTTCGGCGACGTGTTCGAGAAGGTCCGCACCGACTACGTCGAGAAGCCCGACGAGGCCAAGATGATCGAGGCGGCCGTCAACGGCATGCTCACCTCGCTCGATCCGCATTCGAGCTACATGGACGCGAAGGCGTTCCGCGACATGCAGACGACGACGCGGGGCGAGTTCGGGGGCCTCGGCATCGAGGTGACGATGGAGGAGGGCCTGATCAAGGTCGTCACCCCCATCGACGACACCCCGGCCTCGAAGGCGGGCCTGCTCACCAACGACATCATCACCCAGATCGACGACGACCAGGTCCAGGGCCTGACGCTCAATCAGGCGGTCGACAAGATGCGCGGCCCGGTGAACTCACCGGTCAGGCTCAAGATCAGCCGCAAGCAGGCCAAGGACCCGATCGACGTCACGCTCAACCGCGACGTGATCAAGATCAAGCCGGTGCGCTCCCGCGTCGAGGCTGCCGACATCGGTTACATCCGCCTGACGCAGTTCAACGAGCAGACCTACGACGGCCTGCGCACGGCGGTGGACAAGCTCTCGGGCGAGATCGGTGCGGACAAGCTCAAGGGCTACGTGCTCGACCTGCGCAACAACCCCGGCGGCCTGCTCGACCAGGCGGTGATGGTGTCGGATGCCTTCCTCGACCGCGGCGAGATCGTCTCGACGCGCGGCCGCAACCCCGACGAGACGCAGCGCTTCTCGGCGAAATCCGGCGACATCGCCAAGGGCAAGCCGGTGGTGGTGCTCGTCAACGGCGGAGCGGCCTCGGCCTCCGAGATCGTCGCCGGCGCGCTCCAGGACCACAAGCGCGCGACGATCCTCGGCACGCGATCTTTCGGCAAGGGTTCGGTGCAGTCGATCATCCCGCTCGGCGGCAGCGGCGCCCTGCGGCTGACCACGGCGCGGTACTACACGCCGTCGGGCCGCTCGATCCAGGCCAAGGGCATCGAGCCCGACGTCGAGGTGCTGCAGGAGGTGCCGGACGAGCTCAAGGGCAAGGACGAGACCAAGGGCGAGGCCGGCCTGAAGGGCCACCTCAAGCAGAAGGACGTGGAGGAGCGCGGCGGCTCCTCGGCCTACGTGCCCCCGGACCCGGCCAAGGACAAGCAACTCACCGCGGCCCTCGACTTCCTGCACGGCATCCAGAAGGGCGCCGCCAACACCCAGAAGCCGACCGTGCCGAACTGATCGGCTCGCGACATCCGCCCCGGTCTACGAAGCCCCGTCCGGCGAAAGCCGGGCGGGGTTTTCCCATGAGCGATCCGGCCCCGGCACGGATGGCGCCGCGCGCCGCCCGACATTACGGAAAAATTAACCGCGTCGGCCGGCAATGACGGCGGGGTTCCGCTTCGCCGAGACCGGCGATTCCCGGAACGCCCCGTTCCGAGTGGCCGGTGAGCGAGTCCTCCGACGATATCCTGACGCGCCCCCTCGGGGTCGACGTGCCGGAAGCCGGCGCCGGGGCGGGGCTCGCCCGGCTGCGCGCGCTCGGCAGCTCGCCGCGCGTCGTCGCCGGTGGGATGGCCGGCCTTGCGCTGGCGGGCCTCGGCTCGGTGCTGCTGCTCGGCGATCCCAAGGCGGGCGAGCCGCGCGTCAGCGTCGCCATCACCCAGCGCGAGGCGCTTCCCGCCGCCGCGCGCCCGCAGGCCGCCGAGCCCGTCGCGGCGGCCGAGCCGGAGCCGAAGCTCCAGAGCAGCGCCGCGGAGGTGGAGACGGCCTCGGGCGTCACCGTGGTCCGGGCCGGCGGGTCGGCCGCGCCCGCGGAGGCCGTGGTGATCCGCGTGCCGAGCCCCGACGCGGCCAAGCTCAGCCCCGCCCCCGATCCGCGCCTGACCGAGCGCGGCCGCCATGGCACCCTGCCCAAGATCGGCGAGGGCCGCATCCGCCCCCTCGACGTCTACGCCCGGCCCGAGGAGCCCGGCACCGGCCCGCGCATCGCGATCCTGCTCACCGGCCTCGGCGTCGGGCAGGCGGCGACCGCGAGCGCGATCGTCAAGCTGCCGCCCGCGATCAGCCTCGCCTTCTCCCCCTACGGCACCGATGCCGAGCGCAGCGCCGCCCGCGCCCGCGCCTTCGGCCACGAGATCCTGCTCCAGGCGCCGATGGAGCCGTTCGACTATCCCGATAGCGATCCCGGGCCGCAAGGTCTGCTCACCGCCGCCAAGGGCCCCGAGAACGCCGACCGGCTCGCCTGGGCGATGAGCCGGTTTTCCGGCTACGTCGGCGTGGCCAACTTCATGGGCGCCAAGCTGATGGCCGATCCGGCAGCCTTCGAGCCGGTGCTGCGCGAGGTCGCCGCCCGCGGGCTCGGCTTCCTCGACGACGGCACCGCGGCCCGCGGCGCCTCCGCCGACCTCCTCGCAAGGACCAGGGTGCCCACGGCGCGCGCCGAGATCGTCCTCGACGCCGTCCCGCGCCCCGAGGCGATCGACCGCGAACTCGCGCGGCTCGAAGCGCAGGCCCGCGCCAACGGCTTCGCCCTCGCCTCGGCGAGCGCCCAGCCGATGAGCATCGAGCGGATCGCCCGCTGGAGCCGCGACCTCGACGCCCGCGGCATCCGCCTCGTGCCGGTGAGCGCGGCGCTCCGGAGCGCGAAGGCGGCGACGCGGGTCACGAAGGCGGACTGACCGCCACAGGGCAATCGGGTTCACCCGATTGCCCTGTGTTCTTTGGCTTAAGCCTCAAGCGCCGGCGGCCGCATCCGCGGCCTTGGCTATCGCTCCGCTCGATCCCTTGCAGGACTTGTCGTCCTGCAAAGCCCGCTCCGCGGGGCGCTCTTCGCGCCCGGAACGAGGACAATCGGGTTTCACCCGATTGTCCTGACCACCCCCGACGCGCGTTGCCGGGGTGCTCGCCCCTGCCCTATGGTCCCGCCCGATGAAGACCGAGACCGAATCGCGAGAGCCGGCCGAAGACCTGCCCTACCGTCCCTGCGTCGGGATCGCCCTGATCAACCGGGCCGGGCTGGTCTTCGTCGGCCGCCGCCGGGATGCGGGGCCCGAGCCCGTCGCCGGCACCCGCGCGTGGCAGATGCCGCAAGGGGGGATCGACGACGGCGAGGCGCCGCACGCCGCGGCCCTGCGCGAGCTTCACGAGGAGACCAACGTCGCGGCGGCGTCCGTCCGGCTGCTAGCCGAGGCACCGGACTGGCTGTCCTACGACCTGCCGCCCGCCGTGACGAAGCGGGCCTGGCAGGGCCGCTACCGCGGCCAGACGCAGCGATGGTTCGCCTTCGGCTTCCTCGGCTCGGACGCCGAGATCGACGTGGAGCGCCCCGGCGGCGGCGCGCACCGGCCCGAGTTCGACGCGTGGCGCTGGGCGCCGTTCTCGGAACTGCCCGGGCTGATCGTCCCGTTCAAGCGGCCGGTCTACGCGGGCGTGGTCGCGGCCTTCGCGCCGCTCGGCCGATGGTCGGCCGGCGCTTGAGCGCCTCCGGACGGCGATAGGCGCACCATGCGCTGGTTGGCGATCCCCCTCGTGGCGGTGTTCGGCTGGTTCGCCTTCACGCTGACGCCGCTGTGGTCGCTCTACGGCCTCGCCCGGGCGGTGACGGCGCGCGATGCCGGCTACGTCACGGGCCACGTCAACTTCCGGACGCTGCGCCTCTCCCTCGTCCGGCAGACCACCGCGGCCTTGCGCACGGCCGCGGAGACCGATCCCGACCTCGATCCGAAGGATCGCCAGCGGCTCAACGAGGCCGCCGTCGGCGTCGCGCTGGCGCTCGCCGAATCGATGGTGACGGCGGAGACGGTGCTCGACCTCCTCGACGACGGCTGGCCGCAGAGCCTCGACCTGGAGAGGCCGGCCGGCGTCCGGACCGCCGGCCTGAGCCTCGACCGCGTCGGCCGCCTGTTCCCGTTCTGGCTCGCCTCCGAGATGCGCGGCTTCCGCACCGCGGTGATCGCCGTGCCGCCCGACGCGCCGCGGGCGGAGCAACTGCGGGTGCGCCTGCGCCTGCGCGGCTGGACCTGGCGCGTCGTCGACATCGAGGTCGCCGAGGCGTTGCGCGCGCAGATGGCCCAGCGCCTCGGGCGGACCCTGGCGCGGGCGCGCGAGCGGACGCCCGCGGCGCAGCCGTGAGGGGACCCGCGCCCTGTCCGGCGCGCCCTGTCCGGATTGCGTGGAGCGATGCGTCAAATCATCCGGGTTCGTCGCCGGCCCGCCCGCCAACCGGCGTAGCCCTCGCGGGCGCGCTCCAGGGCGCAGGCGACGGGGAAGAGCGGGTCGGGGCCGGCCTCGATCAGCAGGTGCGCGATCGCCCGCCGCCCGGTCCAGAACATCTCGGCGAGGCGGTAATCGGGGCCGGCGCAGGAATCGATTTTTTGGAGGTCGTCCGCGCCGAGCACGGATTCGGTGAGGCGGTGGACGAGCTGGACGCCCGGCGCGCCCGCGGCCTCCGCCTCGTCGTAGGAGATCTTCAGCACGAACGCCGTGTCGCCGACCCGCGGCAGGATCGCGGCGGCGAGCGTCCGCCCGTCCCGGCGCAGGCGCACGATGCGCAGGCGCCCGCGCGCGCCGAAGGCTGCGACCATCCCGCGCAGGAAGGCGGCCTCCGCCGGGCGCTGGCCCAACGCCGTGCCGGCCCGGCCCTTCCATCCGGCGGTCTCCAGGGCGACGTAGTCGTCGAGCGCCGCCATCAGCGCCTCCGACTCGGTCACGCTCTCCACGACGACCGCGCCGCCGGCCTCCAGGCGCTCGCGCCCGAGCCGGACCTTGCGCCGGCGCTTGGCGCCCATGTGGGCGAGGTAGCGCGCGCGGGCCTCCGGCGTCAGCCCGTCGAGGTCGAGGAGGCCGCGGGCGTGCGGCCAGTACGCGGCGCGCCGCCGCCGCGATGCCAGGAGGCTGGCGAAGGGACCGTCGGCGGGTGCGTTCATCAGCAGCAGCCGCTGCGGCAGCCCGAGCGCCCGCGGCGCGGCGAGCAGCCCGTCGAGGGCGCGTTCCGGTTCGGCAGCGGCGAGCAGGGGCACGCCGAGGGGGCAGAAGCCGTGCGTCCAGCCGACGAGCACGGCGAGCGGCACGCCCCAGCGGGTGCGCGAGGCCCGGAACGGCCACAGGGCGAGCAGGCGCGCGCCCGCCTCGTCCGGCGGCCGGTCGGCGACGACCATGAGCCGCACCCCGTCGCCGAAGGCTCCCGCCGCGGGCAGCGCGTAGTCCGCCTCGTAGAATGGGTTGGGAACGAGCGCCGCTGCCCCGAGCGCGCGCCACGCCGCGACGGGGGCCGAGCCCGGATCGAGCGGGCGCAGGGCGGCGAACAGGCCGCCGGGCAGCGCCGCCGTCGGGCCGGGCGCGCTCACCCGGCGACCGGCCCGAACCGGCGGCGCAGGGCCCCGGCGATGCCGACGGCGTCGTAGCGCCAGACGGCGGCGAGGAAGCCCGCGACCAGCACGGCGAACCGGAGCGCCCGGGCTGCCCCGCCCTCCCCCCCCGGCAGCCATCCGATCATCGCGGGCAGCAGGCCGGCGGCGAGCGCGATGCCGGCGATGCCGGCGAAGTCGGCCAGCGGCAGCGGCATCGCCGGCAGGCCGGACCCGCGCCGGTTCGCGCCGAGGATGAACACGAGGCAGGCCGCCGCCTGCCCCGCCGCGAAGGCGATCGCCGCGCCGGCGACCCCGAGATGCGGGATCAGCGCCAGCGAGAGCACGCAGACCGTCGCCAGCGTCGCCGTCGAGGCGACCGCCTCGAGACGGCTCGAATGCGTGAAGTAGATGATCTGCCCGAAATAATAGGCCCGGAACATCATCAGGATGCTGGCCAGGATCAGCACCGGGGCGAGCGCCCGCGCCTGGTCGCGATAGTCCGGCCCGAGCAGGACCGACACGACGAGGCCGTCGAAGTTGAGGAAGAACGCCGCGCCGAAGGCCGCCACCAGCGCCATCGCCCGGGCGGCGTCGGCGAGCACCGCATGAGCCGCCGCCATGCCGCCGTCGCGGGCCTCGCGCTTGGCGATCGAGATCAGGGACAGGGCCAGCGCCTCGCCGAACACGACGAAGCTCTGCTTGAGGAAGTCGGCGATCGCCCCGTAGGCGCCGAGATCTTCCGGCCCCACGGTCTTCACGATGATGAGGCGATCGACCACCTGGGCGAGTGCGGCGATGCCGAAGGACAGCACCAGCGGCCAGCCGTAGGCGAGGAGGCGCATCGCCTCCGCCCGGTTGCCGCGCCCCGGCATCAGCGGGACCACCGTCGCCGCCGCCGGGATCGACGCGAGGCCGTAGGCGGTCGCCACCGCGAGTGCCAGGTGGACGGCGTCGCCCGAGACCATCAGGACCGCGCTGCCGAGGCCGAGGATCAGCACCCCGCGCAGGACCACCGACAGCGCGACCGGGACGGCCTTGAGCCGTGTGCGCGCGATCTCGGTGGCGCCCTCGAACAGGGTGGTGCCGAAGGCCAGCGCCACGATCGCCGCCGCGATCCGCGGCGGGACGAGGTGGAGCGCCACCGCGAGCCCGCTGCCGAGCGCCGCGAGCGCCAGGGTGCAGAGCAGGATGCGCACCACGGTGCCCACCTGCGCGCCCTCGCTCGCCTCGTCGTAGAGGGCGAAGAACGCGAATTTCGGCCATTGGCAGGTGGCGCCGTAGAGCACCAGCGCCCAGGACAGGATGTAGAGATAGGTGCCGTAGCTCTCCGGCGGCGCCAGCCGCGTGAAAACCGCCACCGACCCGAGGTTGATCGCCGCGGCGAGCCCGCGCGAGCCGAGATAGATCGTGGTGTGGCGCGCGATCATCCGCGGCCGCCGGGTGGGCGCACGGAGCCGCGCTCCCGAAACGGGGCGAAGCCGGTCCGCTTCGGGACGGTGTGCGCGGGGATGCGGCATGGCATCCTCCGACGCTGCACTGCCCGTGCCGCGCGGTCCATCCCGCAATGCAGCATCGGATGGGACCACGTTGACTTCGCACCCGCGAAAGCGCATAGCGCAGGTGCAGCGTCAGCGGCCGACAGACGGGTCCGCTTGAGAGGGCTGCGTGACGGATACGCGGGACGGCGCTTTGCGCCTCTCCGAATGTCCGGGCCCCTCTCTTCATAACGTGCATGCACCCGGGCCGCCCCATCACGCGGGCAGCCTCCTGCTCTACGGATCGCAATCCCCATCCCAAGCGGCGCCGCTCGACAGAGCCCCGGCCCGCGCGCGATCCTGCTGCCTTGGAAGTCCCCCCTTGACCCAGTTCACCGATTTCGGCCTCGCCCAGCCCGTGCTGAAGGCGCTCGAAGAGGCCGGCTACCACACCCCCACCCCGATCCAGGCGCAGGCGATCCGCCCCGCGATGGAGGGCCGCGACCTCTGCGGCATCGCCCAGACCGGCACCGGCAAGACCGCGGCCTTCGCGC
>NZ_CAXTHR010000121.1:0-12466 GCF_964244095.1 uncultured Methylobacterium sp.
GCGCGCCGGCCTGCCGCTGCAGGACATGGAGTTCGTGCAGTTCCACCCCACCGGCATCTACGGCGCCGGCTGCCTGATCACGGAGGGCGCGCGCGGCGAGGGCGGCTACCTCACCAATTCCGAGGGCGAGCGCTTCATGGAGCGCTACGCCCCGTCCGCGAAGGATCTGGCGTCCCGCGACGTGGTCTCGCGCTCGATGACCATGGAGATCCGCGCCGGCCGCGGCGTGGGCAAGGGCTCCGACCACATCTTCCTGCACCTCGACCACCTCGACCCGGCGATCCTGCACCAGCGCCTGCCGGGCATCTCGGAATCGGCCAAGATCTTCGCGGGCGTCGACGTGACCCGGGAGCCGATCCCGGTGCTGCCCACCGTGCACTACAACATGGGCGGCATCCCGACGAACTATCACGGCGAGGTGCTGACGCTGCGCGACGGCAACCCCGACACCGTGGTGCCGGGCCTGATGGCGATCGGCGAGGCGGCCTGCGTCTCGGTGCACGGCGCCAACCGCCTGGGCTCGAACTCGCTCATCGACCTCGTGGTGTTCGGCCGCGCGGCGGGCCAGCGCTGCGCCGAGATCGTCGAGCCGAACGGCCGGCCGATGGATCTGGCCAGGGATTCCGCCGACAAGGCGCTCTCCCGCCTCGACCGCTTCCGCTACGCCGACGGCGGCACGCCGACGTCGGACCTGCGCCTCGAGATGCAGAAGACGATGCAGAACAACTGCGCCGTGTTCCGCACCGGCGAGGTGCTGGAGGAGGGCAAGGGCCTGATCCACAAGGTGTGGTCGGCGTGCGCCGACATCCGCATCACCGACCGCTCGATCGTGTGGAACACCGACCTCCTGGAGACCCTGGAGTTCGACAACCTGATCGGGCAGGCGGTGGTGACCATGGAATCGGCGGCCAACCGCACGGAATCGCGCGGCGCGCACGCCCGCGAGGACTTCCCCGACCGCAACGACAAGGAGTGGATGAAGCACACCCTGTGCTGGCTCGACGAGACCTCGCAGAAGGTCTCGATCGACTATCGGCCGGTGCACGCCTACACCATGTCGAACGAGATCCAGTACATCGAGCCGAAGGCGCGGGTGTATTGATCCAGATCTATCGAGTCGGAGCGCGTGATGACACGCACGTTTGCAGAGTTTCCGCGTATCACGACCGATCCTCGGGTGATGAGGGGCAAAGCGTGCATTCGTGGAATGCGCGTAACGGTCGGCATGATTCTGGGAAATCTTGGTTCCGGAGTTTCGATCGACAGGCTTCTCGAACTCTATCCCTACATCGAGCGTGAGGATGTTCTGGAATCGATCCGCTACGGGGCATGGCTTGCGTCAGACCGCGAGATCACGCCGGTGGCGGCGGCGTGAAATTCGTGATCGACGTGAATCTCTCGCCGGAATGGGTTGGGTTGCTTGCGACGCAAGGTCATGATGTCGTTCACTGGCGAGACATCGGAGCGATCGATGCCTCGGACGACGACATTCTAGCCTGGGCCGTTCAGGAAGACCGGATCGTCCTGACCGCGGATCTGGATTTTGCTACCGCGGTGGCCACGCGTGGATTGAGAGCCCCAAGTGTCGTGCAGGTGCGAGCGGGAAGTACCGATCCTTCGGTCGTCGGGGGCTTCGTGGTCCAGTCCATTGCCAATGCCGGCCCCGCACTCGGGGGCGGCGCGATCCTCACGATCGATCCCGGCCAAGCGCGCCTCAGGCCCGGCCTAGGCGCGATCTCATAGACGGACAGAAGACATGGCCGAATTCTCCCTCCCCAAGAACTCCCAGATCACCGAGGGCAAGTCGTGGCCCGCGCCGGTGGGGGCCAAGGCGCTCAAGGAGTTCCGCGTCTACCGCTGGAACCCGGACGACGGCGCCAACCCGCGGATCGACGTCGATCAGGTCGATCGCGACGCTTGCGGGCCATCGGTGCGGATGTCGTGAGGCGCGATCAAGGAGGAGCGCTCGGCCATGGATGACATCGTCCTGCGGGATCTCGACGCGGAGATCGTCTCGAAGCTCGCGGAGCGGGCGACGGAAAACAACCGGCCGCTCGAACGGGAGATCGAGCACCTTCTTCGCCAGGCGCTCGACCCAGCCGGCGAGTTTCCCGATCGCCGTCGCGACGCGGCAAGGCTCGCAGCGCGCGCGCGCGACATTGCCGCGATGACGCCGGCCGGGGTCGTGCAGACGGACAGCGTCGTTCTCATCCGCGAGGCTCGTGACCGGTGAAGGTCGTTGCCGACGCCTGCGTCGCCGTCAAATGGTACGTCCGGGAGCCGGGTTTCGAGCAGGCCGGCATGCTGCTCGATGCACGCGTCGATCGGATCGCGCTCTGCGCTCCCGACATCTTCGTCGCCGAGACGCTGAACGCGATCGCGCGGAAGGTCCGCGCCGGCCAAATGACAGAGCGGCAGGCGCAGGACGCCGTCGATCACCTGAGGTTCCTCGCCGTCCCACCGGTTTCCACCCCTTCCCTCATGGACCGCGCCCTGCATCTCGCGCTCCGGCTGGACCACGCCGTCCAGGATTGCCTCTACCTGGCCTGCGCCGAGCATCTCGGCGCGGCCTTCGTGACAGCGGACGATCACTTCCTGCGAAAGCTGCGGGACCCCGTCGGCCCGGCGCGCATCGTGCCGCTGGCGAACGTGGCGGGCTTCCTCGCAGCCCTTCAACCAGGTTCGGCTTAGGGCGCGATGCGTTTCCGTGGACATCGGACCCTGCTCTAAGTCTTGATGAAGGAATGATGTTTTTGCAGAGCTGGGTCTCGTTTTGCCCCGTCATGCGCCAACCGAAGCCGACGGTATCCCGCACGGCATCCTCAACGCGGATCATTCTACGATGGCCGAATTCTCCCTCCCCAAGAACTCCCAGATCACCGAGGGCAAGTCCTGGCCCGCGCCGGTGGGGGCCAAGGCGCTCAAGGAGTTCCGCGTCTACCGCTGGAACCCGGACGACGGCGCCAACCCGCGGATCGACACCTATCAGGTCGATCGCGACGATTGCGGGCCGATGGTGCTCGACGCGCTCCTGTGGATCAAGAACAAGGTCGATTCCACGCTGGTGTTCCGCCGCTCCTGCCGCGAGGGCATCTGCGGGTCCTGCGCCATGAACATCGAGGGCCAGAACGCGCTCGCCTGCACCATGGGCATCGACGAGTGTCAGGCGCAGGCCAAGGGCCGGAAGACGGCCGCCGTGAAGATCTACCCGCTGCCGCACATGCCGGTGCTGAAGGACCTCGTGCCCGATCTCACGAACTTCTACGCCCAGCACGCCTCGGTCGAGCCCTGGCTCCAGACCGAAACGCCCGCGCCCGAGCGGGAATGGCAGCAGACCCCGGAGGACCGGGCCAAGCTCGACGGGCTCTACGAGTGCATCCTGTGCGCCTGCTGCACCACCTCCTGCCCGAGCTACTGGTGGAACGGCGAGAAGTTCCTGGGGCCGGCCGCCCTGCTCCAGGCCTATCGCTGGCTGATCGACAGCCGCGACGAGAACACCGGCGACCGCCTCGACGCGCTCCACGACCCGTTCAAGCTCTATCGCTGCCACACGATCATGAACTGCGCCAACGCCTGCCCCAAGAGCCTGAACCCGGCAAAAGCCATCGCCGAGATCAAGAAGATGATGGTCGAGCGCACGGTGTGAGCGGCGCCGAGTGAGGCCGCCCCGCCACACGCCCGCGAAAAGCCGCGGGCGCGGACGCTTCCGCGGCCTCCCGCCTTGCCGCCAGCGCATTTGCCCTCGACGCAAGAGGGTGAAGGGGCGCCTCGGAGCGTCGGGGAAGTCAGGGCCGATGCCGCGCCAGCACCGTTCGACGATCGCCGTTCTCGCGCTGGCGGCAGGGCTCGGCGCCTGCGCCTCCCAGCGATTCGACGGGCCGCGCACCCGCGGGCCGGCGCCGCAGGCCGCCCTCGACACCATCGCGCCGGCGATGCCGTCGGGCGCCGTGACCTCGGCGCCGCTCGCCCCGCCGCCGGGGGCCTCCGCCGCGCCGGACGAGCGGCCCATCGGCGCCCAGGCGGCGCTCGCGCCCCCCGCTTCCAACGTCGTCCCCGAGCCGGTCGTCGCCCCGCCGCCGCCGCCGCCCGTGGCGGCGGGCGGGCGCGCCTCGGTCGTCGGCGCCTGGGACGCCAAGGACGCGACGGGGGCGAGCTGCAAGGTGACGCTGTCGAGCGCGCCGGCGCTCGACCTGTACAAGGCCTCGGCCGCGGGCTGCCCCAACAAGGATCTGGCCAAGGTCACCGCCTGGGACTTCCGCGACGGCGAGGTCTACCTGTACCAGCAGGGCGGCACGGTGGCCGCGCGCCTGCGCCAGGGCGGCGGCGCGCTCGACGGCGCGCTCACCAAGTCCGGCGCCGCGCTCGCGCTGGTGCGCTGAGGCGTCCCGCGTCAGGGGTTCACCCGCATCCCGAGCAGGAAGGTGTTGTCGGAGAAGCTCGCGCTCGCCACCGAGCTGGTGATCTCCTGGTAGAGGTAGCTGCCGCGCAGCATCAGCCAGCGGTTGAAGCGGTAGTCGAGCCGGGCGGTGGCCGAGAACCCGGTCTCGCGGATCGCCACGCCCTGGTAGTCGTTGCGTAGGTACGCGCCGCCGACGACGAGCGCGAGGTTGCGCAGCAGGTCGTGCTGCACTTCGAGCGTCGCGGTCTGCGTCCGCACGCCGCTGGAGCCGACGACCGTGGTCTCGGTGATCCCGGTCTGCGCGTTCAGGCGCACGGTGGTGAGCGGGCTCGCCGCCCAGACCAGGGCCGCGCCGAGGATCGGCGCGTCGAGGTCGCGCAGGCTCGGATCGACGTAGGTGCGGTGCTGGAGCCCGGCCGAGACCTCGCCGCTGACCGAGCGGGTGAAGGCCAGCGTCGCGCCGAGCGAGGCCGCGATGCCGTCGGAATCGCGCCGCAGGCCGTTGGTGTCGCGCCGCAGGTCGTAGACCCGCGTGTCGGCGAGCAGCTCGACGAACGGGCTCACCTCCGGCGTGATCTCGTAGGCCGCGCGCAGGCGCAGGCCGTACTGGTTCTGGTTGCGGTCGGCCTGGGCGATCACCGTGCCGTCGGAGAGCCGCGCGTCCTCGAACTCCGAGCGGTCGACCGAGCCGCGCAGGCTCACCGAGAGCCGGTTGAAGGTCTGCGTCGCGCCGAGCGAGCCGCCGTAGGTGGCCACGGTCGGCCGGTTCGTCGCCGTGACGGCCTGGAGGTTGGCGCTCCCGGTGCGCTGGGTGTCGACGACGAAGCGGGTCTCGGCGTCGAGCCGCAGGTCGCGGGCGGCGTCGATCCGCAGGCGGACCGTGCCGGCCGCGTTCGGGCGGCTCGCCGCCTCGTTCTGCGGCGTCTCGAGGTAGCCGGCGCGCAACTCGCCCGCGAGTTCGCTCGTCGACCAGTCCGAGCGGAAGTTCAGCTCGCCCTCGCTGCGCAGCGCCACGGAGCCCTTGGCGAGCTGCGGCGCGGCTTGGTCCGGGTTGGTGTCGTAGCCGAGGCTCTGGGTGAAGGTCGGCAGGAATGTGAAGCTGCCGAGCCGGATGCCGAGCGGCGCGTAGGCGTCGTCGACGGCGAGCGGCCGGCGCAGGGCATTGGCGAGCAGCGCGCCCGGCGTGAGCACGCCGTTCAGCGCCAGCCCCGGAGCCTGCGGCTCCGGCGGCAGCGGCACGCCGACCACCGGGTTCTGGATCACCGGCGAGAGGCGCAGGGCCGGCGCGGGGATCTGCGTCACCTCCTGCGTGGTTCGCCGCGTCGCCGTGCCGATGCGGCGCGCCGGCGCCGCGCGCTGGCGCAGCAGGCCGGTCGGCGCGCGGTTGTTGGCGCCCGAGGTGGCGCCGCCGGTGCGGCTGCCCGCGGCGCGCACCCGCGTGTCCAGGGCGGGGGTGCCGGCCTCGGCCCCGGTCGGGCCGGACAGGCTCGCGCCGCCCGACGTGAGGCCGCCGGAGGATTCGCCCCCCGAGGCCGCGCCGGCCTCGCCGCTGCCGAGCCGCGGCGGGTCTTCCGACAGCCGGTTGCGGCGCAGCATCGGCAGGCCGTCCCGGCCGGGATCCTGGCCGAGGCCGGGGTTGTCGGGCTGGCCGCCGACCGGGCTCAGGGCCTCGAAGCGCGTGGCCTGCGCCAGGGCCTGTCCGGGGAGCGCGGCGGCAAGCAGCAGCGCGAGGCCGCAGGCCAGGCCCGCCTCCCGTCGCCCGTCGCCTGCTGCCCCCGCTCCCCGCACCGGATGCCGACTCCCCGCCCGCCGCCTGGGATCGGGGGCGGTCGCCCCGCGCGCCGATCCCGCATGGTTAACGAGGCCTAGCCCGGCGTGGTTAACGGCGGGTCAACGGCGCTGCCGCGGAACGCGCCGATGGATCGGCACGCGGCATGAGCCTATACCGGTGGAGCCATGTCCGCCCCTTCGCCCGCCCCTTCGCCCGCCCCTTCGCCCGTCCGCCGCCTCGATCCGATCCTCGTCGACCGCATCGCCGCGGGCGAGGTGGTGGAGCGGCCGGCCTCGGCGGTGAAGGAGTTGGTCGAGAACGCGATCGATGCCGGCGCGCGCAGCATCGCCGTGACGATCGAGGCCGGCGGCCGGCGCCTGATCCGCGTGGTCGACGACGGCGCCGGGATGGGCGCCGACGACCTGCTGCTCGCCGTCGAGCGCCACGCCACCTCGAAGCTGCCGGGCGGCGACCTCACCCGCATCGCCTCGCTGGGCTTCCGCGGCGAGGCGCTGCCCTCGATCGGCGCGGTGTCGCGGCTGGCGATCACCACCCGCACGGCGCACGCGGCATCGGGCGCGGCGCTCACCGTCGAGGCGGGCCTCCGCGGCGCGCTCCGCCCGGCGCCGGCCGCGCGCGGCACGCGCATCGAGGTCACCGACCTGTTCGCGGCCACGCCCGCGCGGCTGAAGTTCCTCAAGTCCGACCGGGCCGAGGTCGCGGCGGTGGCCGACATCGTCCGGCGGCTCGCCGTGGCGCAGCCCGCGATCCGCTTCACCCTGGCGAGCGAGGGCGGCACCCCGCTGGTGCTGCCGGCGCTGGCCGGGCCGGACGACGCGGCGGCCGGCCTCGCACGGCTGGCGCAGGTGCTGGGCGCGGAGTTCGCCGCCAACGCGCTGCCCGTGGCGATGGCGCGCGAGGGCTTCGCGCTCACCGGCCATGTCGGGCTGCCGACCTTCCACCGGGGCTCGGGCAGCCACATCCACTTCACGGTCAACGGCCGGCCGGTGCGCGACCGGCTGCTGCTCGGCGCGGTGCGCGGCGCCTACGCCGACACCCTGCGCTCCGACCGGCACCCGGTGCTCGGCCTCGCGATCGCCTGCGACCCCGGCCTCGTCGACGTCAACGTGCATCCGGCCAAGACCGAGGTGCGGTTCCGCGATCCGGGGCTGGTGCGCGCGCTGGTGGTGAGCGCGATCCACGAGGCGCTGCGCCGCGGCGGCGCGCGCGCCTCCACCGGCGTCGCCGCGCGCACCCTGGAGGCGCTGCGGCCGGCGGGCGGGCTTCCGTTCGCGCAGCATACGGGCGCGGGCGCGCCGAGCCTGTTCGGCGCGGCGCGCCGCGGCGCCTTTCCCGTCGGCACCGCCTCGGTCGCCGCGCCCTCCGGCTTCCACCGGCCGCCGCATCGGGATGGGCAAGCGGATGTCGGCGAAACGGGTTTCGGCCAGGCGGATTTCGGCGAAGCGGCGCAGGCGCTGCTGGCGCGGGCGGACGACCTCGCGCCGCCCGCAGCCGACGCGCGCGCGGCAGGGGAGGGGGAGGGGGCCGACGCCCTCGACCATCCCCTCGGCGCCGCGCGGGCGCAGCTGCACGAGACCTACATCGTCGCCCAGACCCGCGACGGCGTGGTGATCGTCGACCAGCACGCCGCGCACGAGCGCCTCGTCTACGAGCGGATGAAGCGCGAGCGCGCGGCCGGCGCCATCCTGCGCCAGGGCCTCCTGATCCCGGAGGTGATCGAGATGGCGCCGGCCGCCGCCGGGCGGCTGGCCGCGGCCGCGGCCGACCTCGACCGCCTCGGCCTGACGCTGGAGCCGTTCGGGCCCGGCGCGGTGCTGGTGCGCGCGGTGCCGGCCGCGCTCGCCGGCGCCGCGATCGGCGACCTCGTCGCCGACATCCTCGATGCGCTGGACGAGAGCGGCGTGGAGGAGGGCGGCGCCGGCGCCCTGGAGGACGGTCCGCTCGGGCGGCGCCTCGACGCGGTGCTCTCGCGGATGAGCTGCCACGGCTCGATCCGCGCCGGCCGGCGCCTGCGCCCCGAAGAGATGAACGCGCTCCTGCGCGCCATGGAGGCGACGCCCAATTCCGGCCAGTGCAACCACGGCCGCCCGACCTTCGTCGCGCTCAGGCGCGGCGACATCGAGCGCCTGTTCGGCCGGCGCTGATTTTTCTGAAGCGTCAGCCGAACTGCTCGCGCAGGATGCGCTCGTCGAGGCTGTGGCCGGGATCGTGCAGCAGCACGAGGTCGGTCGCCCGGTCGAGCCAGGTCTCGACCGTGCAGACCCGGCGGAACTCGGTGTGGTCGGCCACCGCCGCCACGGGGCGGTGCTCGGCGTCGAGCACCTCGATCCGGATGCGGGCGTGGTCCGGCAGCAGGGCGCCGCGCCACCGCCGGGGCCGGAAGGCCGAGATCGGGGTGAGCGCCAGCAGCTTGGCGTTGAGCGGCAGGATCGGCCCGCCGACGGAGAGGTTGTAGGCGGTCGAGCCGGCGGCGGTGGCCGCGAGCACCCCGTCGGCGATCAGTTCGGGCAGGCGCACCTGCCCGTCGACCGAGATCCGCAGCCTCGCCGTCTGGTGGGTCTGGCGCAGCAGGTAGACCTCGTTGATCGCGCGGGCCCGGTGGCAGCGCGCTTCCGTATCGTGCGCCTCCATCACGAGCGGGTGGACCACGCTGCGATGCGCCGCCTCCAGGCGCCCGAGCAGGTCGTCCTCGCGGAACTCGTTCATCAGGAAGCCGACGGTGCCGCGGTTCATGCCGTAGATCGGCTTGGCCGCGTCCATGAAGCGGTGGAGCACCTGCAGCATCACGCCGTCGCCGCCGAGCGCGACGACGACGTCGGCCTCCTCCGGCGGGACGTGGTCGTAGCGCCGCATCAGGGCGGCCACGGCCTCGCGGGCATCGGGGGCCGGGCTCGCGACGAAGGCGACCTTGTGGAAGCGCGGCATGCGTGGCCAGGAACACCGACGTTGACGGGAGCCCCGCGGGAGGCTCAACCGGGGAGCCCGGTCCCGTTCCGAGGGAGAGCCATAGCATGGAGCGTCCGCTCCTCGTCTATACCACGTTCCCGGATGCCGAGACGGCGCTCGCCGTGGGCGAGGCGCTCGTGCGCGCGCGGCTCGCCGCCTGCGTCAACGTGCTGCCGGGCATGCGCTCGGTCTATGCCTGGAACGGCGTGGTCGCGCACGGCACGGAGGTCGTGGCCATCCTCAAGACCCGCGCGGGGCTGAAGGACGCGCTCGCCGCCGCCCTGAAGGCGGGCCACCCCTACGCGACGCCGATCATCCTGCACATCGACGTCGCCGACGCGGATGCGGGCACCGCGGCCTGGCTCCTGGCCGAGACGCAAGCGGCCGAGACTCAGGGCCCGCCGGCCGGGTAGCTGCGGCCCTTCCACACCGCCGCCCCGGCGCGCTCCCGGCGCAGCAGCACGTTCCACTGGATCGCCAGCGCCACGAGCACGGCGGCCGGGTGCAGGGGAATGGTCGCGACCGGCTCGTGCGCGACGAGGGTGATCGCGGTGCGGGTCGCGAGCGACACGGCGAGCGCCGCCAGCGCGAGCAGGAACGCCGCGTCGGAGAGAGCGCCGAACAGGCCGGCGAGGACCAGGAGCACGGGCAGGACGTGCCCGAGGCCGAGCAGCGCGGTCCAGACGGGCAGCGCGCGCGCCGTCGCCATGCCCTCGTGCGCGTTCTTCGAGAAGCCCGCCCAGCATTCCGGAAGGTTCGCGTACATCCGGCAATCGGCGAGCGCGTGGCCGGCGACGAGGTCGGTGCGGTGCCCGGCGGCCCGGAGCAGGCGCGGCAGGCGCACGCCGTCGTGCAGGAACCCGCGGATGGCGCCGTGGCCGCCGATCCCGGCATAGGCCTCGCGGCCGATCAGGACGAGCTGGCCGCAGGCCGCACCGAGGGCCGGCCGCAGCGAGGCGCGCATCATCGCCACCGGCAGGTAGCCGACGAGCAGGAAGTTGATCATCGGCACGGTGAGCCGTTCGCCGAGCGATCCCATCACCTGGCGCGGCACGCCGCTGACCAGGGCGGCGCCGGTCCTGCGGGCATGGGCGACGAGGCCGGCGGCGGCCAGCGGCCTCAGCCGCACGTCGGCGTCGACGAACAGGAGGTGGCGCCCCCGAGCCTGCGCGGCCAGGTGCGCGCAGGCGTGGTTCTTGCCGGTCCAGCCCTCGGGCAGGCTCGGCACCGGCACGAGGCGCAGGCGCGGGTCGCCGGCGGCGGTCGCGGCGACGATCGCCGCGGTGGCGTCGGTGGAATGGTCGTCGCCGACGAGCACCTCGATCTCGACGCCGGCGCTCGCCAGCGCCGCCCGCACGGTCTGCGCGATGTTGCCGGCCTCGTTGCGGGCCGGGATCAGGATCGAGACCAGTCCCTCCGTCGCCGCATCCGGCTCGGGCGTGCGCAGCAGGGCGAGGTTCATCGCGGAAAGCAGCGCCGGCAGGAGGGCGGCGGCGAGCGCGAGGACCGCGAGGACGAGGAACAGGAGGTCGGCGATCACGGGGCGGTCTTCCCCGAGGTCGCATCCCGGCGCGCGGCCGCCCGGTGCCCCGGCTCGAACCGGCGCCCGCGCAGGGCGGCGGCGAGCCGGCGCCAGCCGTCGTAGATGCCGCCGACGCCGCGCGCGCCCGAGACGAGGTCCTGGAACCGCTCGGGATCGCGGGCGACCACGTCGGCACCGAGCCGGTCGAGGAGGGCGGCGAGGTCGGCTTCGAGGCGCGCGAGGCGCTCCGCGCGGGGCAGCGCGAGGAGGTCGCGGCCCGAGACCGGCGCGCCGAACGCCGCGAACGCCTCCGCGCCGCGCTCGTCCCAGAAGGCGTATTCCAGCGCCATCGGCACGAACACGGCATCCGGCGCGATCTCGGCGAGCCGGGCGACGCCGGCACGGAGATCCAGCGGCCGGGCGCGCACGTCGGCGAAGCGCCCCTGCGCGGTGATCCACATCAGGCTGCCGGGCCGGGCCAGGACCCCGCGAGAGGCGGAAAGGAACTGCGCCGCGCCGCGCGGCGTGTCGAGGGCGACCGCGAAGGCGCCCATGCGCCGGAACACGCCGTACCGCTCCAGCATGCGCGCGTCGAACGGGGCGTAGCTCGCGCGCTGCGGGAACAGCCGCCCGGCAAGCAGGATGATCACCGCGGCGTCCCACCAAGCCGGGTGGTTGCAGTAGACCACCACCGGGCCGTCACTGAGCGTCGGCGGAAGGCCCCAGCGCGGCAGGCGGAGGGCGTTGAGGTGGCGGCGCAGGAAGCGGTCGAAGTAGGCGACCATGAACCGCCACACCAGCGGCGAGGCGGGCTGCGGTGCCGGGGACCGGCGCCTGCCGGACGGGAACGGATCGGCCACGCGCTCAGCCTCGGGCCATGTCCGGCGGCGGTTCGACCGGGCTGCGCGCCGGGGCGCGGGTCAAGCGGATTCGCGTAGCTGCCCGCGGGCGTCGGCGTCGTGCGCGTCCGCCGCGATCCAGCCCGACATCATCACCATCGGCATGCCCGGCCCGGGATGGGCGGCGCCGCCGGCGAGATACAGGTTGCGCACCTGCCGCGAGCGGTTGCCGGGCTTGAACGCGCCCATCACACGCCCGTGCGAGGCCAGCCCGTAGATCGCACCGTTGAGGACGTGATAGCGGTCGTGGATGTCCTGCGGCGTGAGGTGGCGCTCGACGACGATGCGTTCCTCCAGGTCCGGCATGCCCGCGGTGCGCTTGAGCTTGTCCAGGATCACCTGCCGGTAGGCCGGGAACATCGTCGTCCAGTCTTGGTGCGGGCGCAGGTACGGCGTGTGGACGAGGACGTAGAGCGCCTCGCCGCCGTCGGGTGCCACCGACGGGTCGGTGGAGGAGGGGGCGGCGAGATAGGCCGTCGGGTCGGGTGCCGGCTCGCCGCGGCGGTAGATCCAGTCGAATTCCTCCTCCGGGTCCTTGGAGAAGACGAAGTCGTGGTGGTTCAGGTGCTCGTAGCGGCGATTCAGGCCGAGATAGAGCACCACGCCGGAGCAGGCCGGCTCGGGGTTCTTCTTCGCGTAGGCCCTGCCGGGCGCGCCGCCGACGAGGTCCGTGTAGGTGCGCACCGAATCCATGTTGGAGATCACGGCGTCGTAGGGAGTGACCCCGTCCCTGGTCCGCACGCCGCGAGCTGCACCGTTGGCGATGTCGATTCCCAAAACCTCCTCGCCGGGCTTCAGGGTCGCGCCGAGTTCGGTGGCGAGCTTGGCCAGCGCCTCGGCCACCGCGCGGGTACCGCCCATCGGGTACCAGACGCCCTCGGCGGTCTGCATGTGTGCGATGGCGCAGA
>NZ_CAXTHR010000122.1:0-12431 GCF_964244095.1 uncultured Methylobacterium sp.
AGCCGCCGGGATCGATCCAGGGCCGCTTCCGCACCACCGAGCAGGGCGAGGTGGTGTCGTTCAAGTACGCCAACCGCGGCACCGCCGCCTACCAGATGGAGCTGCTCGCGGCCTCGGTGTTCGAGCACGCCCTGCAATCCAAGCGGCAGACGGCCGGCCAGCCGCGCCACGAGTTCGACGACGCGCTGGAGGCGCTGTCGGGCGCCTCGCGGGCGGCCTACGTCAACCTGCTCCAGGCCGACGGGCTCGTCGACTACTTCCAGGCGGCGAGCCCGCTCGACGAGATCGCGCTGCTCAACATCGGCTCGCGGCCCGCGCGGCGCTTCGGCACCACGTCGCTCGGCGACCTGCGCGCGATCCCGTGGGTGTTCGCGTGGTCGCAGAACCGGCACGTGGTCACCGGCTGGTACGGGGTCGGCTCCGGCATCCGCAGCTTCCTCGACGTGCGCGGGCCCGACGGCGAGGCGCTGCTCGGGCGCATGTTCCACGACTGCAAGGTGTTCCGCCTGATCCTCGACGAGGTCGAGAAGACGCTGCTGATGGTCGACCTCGCGATCGCGCGCGACTATGCCGGCCTCGTCGCCGATACCGAGATCCGGGACCGCATCTTCGGAATGATCGAGACCGAATACGCGCTCACCTGCGCGATGGTTCTGCGCATCTCCGGCGGGAGCGACCTCGCCGAGCGCGCGCCGCTGTTCCGCGACCGGCTGACGGGCCGCCTGCCGACGATCAATCAGGTCGGCCGCGAGCAGGTCGAGTTGCTGCGCCGCTTCCGCGCCGAGGCCGACGAGGACAAGCGCGAGGCGGTGAAATCCGCCCTGCTGCTCTCGATCAACTGCATCGCCGTCGGCTTCGGCGCCACCGGCTGACGGAAACGGTCGCACGGGCCTGTCGCGCGGTGCGGCCCGGCCCATGTTGAAGACGGTTCGGGCGGCCCCGATGCCGGCGCCGCGAAGCGCGCCGCCCGCTCGACGAATCCAGGAGGAGACACCCCATGAGCTTCACCCTCATCCAGCAGGCCACCCCGCGGCTGCAACGCTCCGAACTCGCGGTGCCGGGCTCCAACCCGACCTTCATGGAGAAGTCGGCGCAGTCCAAGGCCGACGTGATCTTCCTCGACCTTGAAGACGCGGTCGCCCCCGACGACAAGGAGCGCGCGCGCACCAACATCGTCCAGGCGCTGAACGAGATCGACTGGGGCACCAAGACCATGATGATCCGCATCAACGGTCTCGACACCCACTACATGTACCGCGACGTCGTCGACATCGTCGAAGCCTGCCCGCGCCTCGACATGATCCTGATCCCCAAGGTCGGCGTGCCGGCCGACGTCTACGCCATCGACGTGCTGGTGACGCAGATCGAGCAGGCCAAGAAGCGCACGAAGCCGCTGGGCTTCGAGGTGCTGATCGAGACCGCGCTCGGCATGGCCAACGTCGAGGCGATCGCCCAGTCCTCGAAGCGCCTGGAGGCGATGTCCTTCGGCGTGGCCGACTACGCCGCCTCGACGCGGGCCCGTTCCACCGTCATCGGCGGCGTGAGCCAGGATTACAGCGTGCTCACCGACAAGGACGCGGCGGGCGCGCGCGCCACCCACTGGCAGGACCCGTGGCTCTACGCCCAGGCCCGGATGCTGGTGGCCTGCCGCGCCTACGGCCTGCGCCCGATCGACGGCCCGTTCGGCGACTTCTCCGACCCCGACGGCTACATCTCGGCCGCCCGCCGCTGCGCCGCCCTCGGCTTCGAGGGCAAGTGGGCGATTCACCCAAGCCAGATCGATCTCGCCAACGACGTGTTCACGCCCTCCGAGGCAGAGGTCACCAAGGCGCGCCGCATCCTCGTCGCCATGGAGGAGGCGGCCAAGGCCGGCCGCGGCGCCGTCTCGCTCGACGGCCGCCTGATCGACATCGCCTCGATCCGCATGGCCGAGGCGCTGATCGAGAAGGCCGACGCGATGTCGGCGACGTAGGCGTTCCCTCTCTACGACCGGATGCGGCGTGGGCGACATCCGCCGCGGCCGCTTCCGTGGGCAGCAGCCTACGGCATCACGGCCGGCTGCCGCAGCCCGGCGGCCCGCGGGCGCGGCCTTGCGGGAACCAACGGTTAAGCCCGCCGACCTATCACGGAGCATCCCCCAAGCGTCGTGCCGGGAGTGGCGCCGTTGACCCGTGACCAAGTCGCCACCGCGCTCCGGCGGCTCGCCGCCTCGCAGGTCGAGGACATCGAACGCGCCGTCAGGGACGGGCACAAGACCATCGCGCTGAACGAGCTGGCGGACCTCAACCGCCAGCTGAAGGCCTTCGCCGCCGCCCTGAAGAAGACGCCGATCCGCGCGTGAGGCGCGCTACCAGCGCGGGCCGCCCCATCCGTCTGGAATGCCCGCCGGCGGCCCGTCGAGGAAGACCGGGCGGCGCGGCCGCCCTTCGGCATAGCCGGCGGGCTCGTCGCAGACCCGGACCCGCCGCACGACCGCCTCGCCGAACGCGTCGATGCGGCGGCGCACGAACACCCGGCACGGCTCGGGCGCCGGCTCGTAATTCGGGCCGGCGGTGAAGTGCGGACGCCGGAAGGCCGGCTCGGGCAGAGGCTCGCGGTCTTCGTAGCCGCCGTGATCCGGTCGCGGCGGCAGGTGGACTCCGTCGAAGTCGGCGGCCCGGGCGGGGCCTGCGAGCGCCAGGGCGCAGAGCCCGGCGAGGCAAGAGCGGGGGAACGGCACGGGTTCGGTCCTCTCGGAACGCATGGCCGGCGGCCATCGCGGCGAGGAGGATGCGCGGGGTAGGCTGAACCGGCGGCGAGCGGCCGCGTCGAAAACCGTTCAGCTCGAGCGCGCCCGGAAGGCGCGGTCACAGGTCCTTCGGCAGCGTGCCCCGGACGGCGCAGCGCCAGCGGGCGACGTGAAGCTCCGGGTGCGATTCCTGCCACGCGGCCAGCGCGCTCTGGGCGTGGCGGAGGCAGACGAACGGGTTCGTCCCCTCGTAGGACATCGGGATGCGGTCCTCATAGCACTGCGCCGGCTGTGACAGCAGGCAGACCGAGAGCAGGATCAGCATGGCCGGGTTTCCTCGCGCGCCGAGCGTCGTCCCGGCCTTCGACGGACCGGGTTGGGGTTGAGGATAGGCCGGGGGCACCGCGCCTGGAAAGAGGCACCAGCCTCGGACCGATCGCCGCCTTAGAGTGTTTTCCATGATCTTCGGATCACGGAAAACACTCTAATTCCTTGTGCCGTCGCATTTTCTTAACGCGAGCCGGCATCCACCTCGCTGGAAAATGCTCTAGCGGTCACGGACGGCGGATCGTCAGGCCGCGGCCCAGATCTCGCCTTTGGCGATCGTCGCGAGGTCGCCGGAATAGCGCCGCAGGGGGCCGGCCGCGAGGTCGGCGTGGTGCGGGCTCAGCGCCCGCAAGGACCGCGCGAGCAGGCGCAGGAAGACGAGGTCGTGGGAGCCGGTCTCGACGAAGGTCGGGGTCAGGCGGCCGTGGGCGCCGACGAGCAGGGTGCCGCGGCGCATGCCGTAGCCGGGATCGTCGCCGACGGAGCCCGCGGCGATCGTGCCGGCGATCATGCGCGAACCGGCGTAGTCGCCCGCCCGCTCGACGAGGATCAGCCCGCGCCGCATGCGGTCGCCGAGGTGGCGGCCGGCCGTGCCCCCGACGATCAGCGTCGCGCCGTCGAGGCCGGCCCCGGCGGCGTAGACCGCGCCGCCCGCGTGATCGCCGGCATCGCCCGCGATCGTGATCGTCCCGGCGGTGGCGCCCGCGCCCGCGAACGGGCCGGCCGAGCCCGACACGGTCAGCGTGCCGCCGGCCATGCCCGCGCCGAGGCGCTGCCCGACATCGCCGACGACGCGGATCGCGCCCTCGGAGAGCGCGGCGCCGACGCGGTCGAGCCGTTCGTGGCCGCCCTCGATCGTCAGGGTGTCGGAGCGGTCGAGGGAGACGGAGAAGCAGTCGCCGAGCACGAGCCCGCGCCGGGTCGTGCCGACAGGAAGCCGCTCGGCCTCGGCCTGGGACAGGGCCGAGAGGGCGAGCGGTGCGATGTTCAGGAAGTCGAGCCGCTCGGGCGGGGCCTGCCGCAGGGTGAGGACGCTCACGCGGCGGTCTCCCGTCCGGCGGGGTCGCGGGCCAGGAGGTCGCGGAGATGGTAATGGTGGCGCCCAAGGTTGCCGCCGTAATTGCCGGCCGTGACCGCGACGAGGCCGTGCCGCGCGCCGACCGCGGTCGCGGCATGCAGCGCCGCCCGCATCGAATCCGACACCCCCTGCGCGGTCAGCGCGTCGATGACGATCTCGAGCACCACGCCGCATTCGGGCGGGAGCGCCGAGCCGGCGCGGCCCTTCAGCGTCGGGCAATAGGCGTCGTTGGTGGAGGCCATCATGCCCTTGGTGCGGCCGCCGACCTTCGAGCCCGAGCGCACCACGCCGCCGGGGAAGGGGAGGATCGCGCCTGGGACGGCACGGGCCGCTTCGACGGCGACCTCCGCCACCGTCAAGGTTCCGGCATGGGTGCGGCCGAGAAACAGGAGATTGCCGCCGCCGACCGCGCCCTCGACGGCGCGCACCGAATCCTCGCACAGGAACTCGCCGTCCATCACCGGGATGCGCCAGTAGCGGCGCATCGCGCCCGTGTGGTCGGGCAGGCGCTTGGCGACGGCAAAGCCGTCGCCGAAATAGCGGATCGCGCCGCCGAGCCTGATCTTCGTGGGGCCCTCGACGCCGGCAAAGCACGCGGTGCCGGGGCAGGTGAGGATGCACTGCCCGACGCGCTTCAGGAGCTGCTCCTTGAGCCCGTTCGGCTCGAAGCCGAACAGCAGGATGCGCACGCCCGGCCGCCCGTCCGGGGTCTCGTCCGGCGGTAGCTCGGCGTCGATCCCGGCTTCGGCGCCGCAGCCGATCACCGATGTGGCGAAGCCGGTCATCGTGGTCGCCGCGATCATCGCCCATTTCGCGGTGTCGTTGGTGACGACGATGGCGGTGCCGGCGACGTCGAACGCCTCGGCGAAGGTGTCCTCGACGCGGATGCCGTTGAGGATGAGGTCGGCCATCTCAGCCATCCTCACGCATCGTGCGATGGTTTCGAGCGATGCGCGTTTCGCTCTCTCCGATGCGGGAGAGGAGAGCGACGATGCCGGATGCGGCGCTCCCCTCTCCCCGCAGGCGGGGAGAGGCCCGGCTGCACCCCGTCGTGCAGCCGGGAAGCGAAGCCGAAGCGAAGGTGAGGGGGCGATGCCGGCAGAGTCCTATCCGTTCGCGACCCCTCACCTTCGGCTGCCGCCTCGCCGCGACGACGACGAGGTCGTCGCGGCCCTCCCCCCGCAGGCGGGGCGAGGGGATGCGCGGCCACCGACGCGGCAGGCGCCCGGATGCGCGAAGCGGATGATCCAAGGAGAGGGGCGGGAGGAGCTCCGCGATCGTCAGGCCCGGCATGCGACCTCCTGGAAAACCTCCGCCTCGGGGAACGCGGCGTCCGGCACGGCGAAGCTGTCGAGGCCCTGGCCGAAGCGGTCCCGGAGGTAGGCGTCGCTGCGCCGTTCCATCGCCCTGTCCGCCTCGACCGCGAGCGACAGGGAGCGGCCCATGCGCCAGTCCACGACCTCGCCGTCCTCGACGATGACGACGCCGTCCTTGAGCACCAGCCTGGCGCGCGAGAACATCGCCGTGCGGTCCCGCGTCTCGCGGTAGATTGCGATGTCGGCCCGCGCGCCCGCACGCAGGTGGCCGCGGTCGGACAGGCCCAGGAGCTTGGCGGGGCCCGAGCGGGTCAGCGCGGCGATCTCGGAGAGGGAATATTCGCGCGCGATCCCCGGCAGCGACGAGCGTTCGTGGACGACCTTCGGCAGCGTCGCGATCTCGCGGTCGCGCTCCTCCTTGTCCATCAAGAGGTGGATGATGCGCGGATAGGCGGTGAACGGGCCGCCGTTCGGGTGGTCGGTGGTGAGGATCGTGCGCTCGGGCGCGTCCGAGAGCAGCATGATCTCCAGGCCGATCGCCCATTGCAGCGAACTCGTGGGCCCGCGCGGCCGGTACAGGAACGGCACCACGCCGCCGCCCTCGGCATCGCCCGCGTTCAGCACCCACTTGTTCGGCTTGGCGCCCTTGCGGCCGCCGAACTGGCGCAGGATGTCCATCGACACCGTCACGGTCTGGCCGAACACCACCTGTCCGACATCAAGCGTCGCGTTCGGATGGCTGTGGATCGCCTCGACGATGCGGTGCGCCGCCGAGCGGAAGCCGCCGCTTGCCGGGTTCTCGGGGTCGGCCACGCCGTAGGCGTAGAACTGCGCGTGCGCGAAGTGGATGCGCCGGCCCTCGGCCGCCTCCAGCGTCGCGACGAAGCTGTCGTCGGCGCCCGGCAGGCCGAGGTTGTTGCAGTGGACGTGCAGCGGGTGCGGCACGCCGATAGCCTCGACCGCATCGAGCAGCGAGCCCATGATCCGACGCGTGCTGAGGCCGTAGACGGGGATCTCGTCGTCGAGGCCGAGCTTGAGCGCGCCGTCCTTGAAGGCCGAGGCGCCGCCGGCGTTGATGCACTTCACGCCGAGCGCGCGCGTCGTCGCGAGGGTGAGCGCCACGAGGTCGCGCACGGCATCCCTGCTCTCCCCATCGCGCAGGAGCTGGAGGAGGTGGTCGTCGTTGCCCATCACGGCGAGCGCGCCGCGGTCCAGCAGCGGGATGTCGGCGAGTTCGAGCTGGGTGGCGAGCGCGTGCGCGGGCGGCATCGCCGGCTCCACGGCGGTCGTGTAGCCCATCTTCGCGTAGGCCGCACCGATCCAGGCGGCGGCCCCGCCGGCATGGGCGAAAGGATGGCCGTCCGGCGCCGTCTCGCTGACGTAGAGGTCCGGCAGCAGCAGCCGCGCGGTGACGACGTTGCCGCCGGCGATGTGCGAATGCACCTCGACGCCGCCGGCCATTACGACGCAGCCGACGGCGTCGACCGTCCGGTCGGGCGCGCGCTCGGACGGCCCGACGACGCGGCCGTCCTCGACCCAGACGTCGCCCACGGCATCGCGCCCCGCGGTCGGGTCGATCACCCGGCCGCCGACGATCCGGATCAGCATGCGGCGTCCCTCCCGCGGGTCAGCCGGTCGTGGATGCGGGCGACGACGGTCGCCGCCGCGAGGCCGCCGGCGCCGGCCTGGTAGGTCAGCGCCGCCCGGCCCTCGTTCCAGAGCACCCCGCCGGCGCCCTCGCCCGGCACGCCGACGGCGATGACCACCTCGGCCGTCCGGGGTGCGGCGGCGAGCGAGCCCGCGCCGACGATGGCGATGGCGGGCAGGCGCCCGAGCCAGGACGGGTGCGGGGCCGGCAGCGTCGAGAGCCACAGCGCCGCGTCGGCCTCGCCGGCCGCGACCTGCCGCGCGGCGTCGAACCGCCACGGGTCGTGCTCCGGCACGCGGCGGCCGAAGCCGGTGCGCGGCGCCTGGCCCGTGGTCCAGGCCGCGACCTGGACCACGGCGCGGTCCTGGTCGGGCCCGCCGAGCGCGAGCGTGAAGCAGCGCGTCGCCGCGTTCACGTCGCGCACGAGCCCCTGCAGCATCTCGACGCCGATCTCGCCGAGGTCGGCCGGATCGTAGAGGACGACGCCGTAGGCGGCACCGTAGAGCTTGCGCGCGATGTCACTGAGCGCCGCATCGTCGGTCAGGTGCCCCCTGGCGCAGGCCCGCAGGTGGGCGATCGCCCGCGCGATCTCCGGCGCGGACGCCGCGTCGATGGCCAGGACGTGCCGGTCGGAGCCGGCCGCGCGCCCGCGCGCCGGCGCAGCGGCGCGCAGGGCGTCGACGATCGCGGCATGCCGGGCCTTCCCGCCCACCGTGAGGATCACGTCGGCGCGGCCGAGGACCTCGGCGGGCGTGGTGGTCATCGCGCCCGCGCGGCTGAGCGCGCCGAGTTCGGCGTAGGTTCCGGCAGCGCCCAGGGTGTCGAGGGAGGCGCCGAGCGTGCCGGCGAGGCGGAGGGCGGCGCGGATCGCCGCAACGTCGGCGTTCAGGCCGGCAAAGACCGGCGCGTGCGCGGCGGCGAGCAGGGCGGCGGCGGCCGTGACGGCCCCCTCCGCATCGCTCGCATCACCCTTCACCCAGGCGGCCATGCATCCTTACCCGAACCGTTTCCCGGACGCTTCGCAGAGCGTTGCCGCAAGACCGGAGCGTGCGGCACCCGAAGGGCGGTCGGCGCCGGACCGGTCGGCCCGGACGGGGCACGGACCACGTTCGGAATGCCTGCAGGGCAATCACGTTTGCATCGGTCGCGCGGCGCAGGCAACCCTTGCACGCCGGATTCGGCGGCCGTCGCCCGAAGCCCAACGCGGCGGACGGTTGCTCCGCGGGGCTCCTCCATGGGAAAAGCCGGCTTCCGCGCCGGCCGGCCACGGCCACCGCGACAGCAGGGCGAAGCGGCGTGCCGATGGCCAGGGGCGAAGGGGCGAGGGCGGAGGGGGGGCGGCCGAAGGGGCTCGGCTCCGAGCCATCGGACCTGAGCCGAGCCGAGGCCGGCCCGCCGCGATCCGTCCGCGTCCACGCGCCGGCACGCCTGCATTTCGGCTTCCTCGACCTGCATGGCGGCCTCGGGCGCCGCTTCGGTAGCATCGGGCTCGCCATCGACGCGCCCGGCCTGCGGCTCACCGCGACCGCCTCGGATGCGCTGGCCGTCGCGGGGCCGGAGGCGGAGCGCGTGCGCGGCTACGTGCGCGCCGCCGCCGCCCATCTCGGCGTGCCAGCGGCGGTCGCGATCGGAATCGAGGCGGTGATCCCCGCCCATGCCGGCTTCGGCTCGGGCACGCAGCTCGGGCTGAGCGTCGCCGCGGCCCTGGCCAGGCTCGCGGGCCGGCCGTTCTCGGCGGAAGATTTCTCGAACGCCCTCGACCGCGGCAACCGCTCGGGCGTCGGGCTGCGCGCCTTCACCGAGGGCGGCCTGATCGTCGACGGCGGCCGCGACGCGACCGGCGCGCCGCCGCCGGTGATCGCCCGGCTGCCCTACCCGGAGGCGTGGCGCGTCGTGCTGATCCTCGACGAGACCGCCACCGGCATCCATGGTTCGCGCGAGGCGGAGGCCTTTCGCGCGCTGCCGCGCTTCCCCGAGGCCCAGGCCGCCGAGATCTGCCGGGTCGTGCTGATGCAGGTGCTGCCGGGGGTCGTGCTCGCCGAGCCGGAGGGCTTCGGCGCCGGCATCACCGCGATCCAGCGGCTGATCGGCGATCACTTCGCGCCGCACCAGGGCGGGCGCTACGCCAGCCCCGCCGTCGCCGAGGCGCTGGGCCACGTCGCCGCGCAGGGCGTGGCGGGCTACGGCCAGAGCTCCTGGGGGCCGACCGGCTTCGCGCTGATGCCCTCGGAGCGGGACGCCCGCGCCCTCGTCGCCGGGCTGGAGCGGCCGGGGCCCCTGCGCTTCCTCGTCGCGCGCGGGCGCAACGTCGGCGCCGACATCGCCCCGGCCTGAGCCGGATCGGCCGAGCCCGCTTGACCGCGGCGCCGGGTTGCGGCCCTGGACGGGGAACCGGCGCGGAACGGCGCGTCACACGAGGGAAACGCCATGGCCCGCTCGATCCTGCACATGCTCACGCCGCTCCGGCACATGAGCCCGTTCGACGTGAACATGGCGGTGGATGCCGGGTTCGAGACCGTGGTCACCCACACCGGCGTGAGCCTGTCCGACGTGGCGTCGCTGACCCAGGATTCGATCTTCTCGCGCAGCCCGGGGGACGGGGTGCGGACCGGCCTGTTCATCGGCGGCAAGAACGCCGAGGATGCGCTGGACATGATGGACCGGGCGAAGCGGGCCTTCGTGCCGCCGTTCGCCAACCACCTGTTCGCCGATCCGGCCGGCTCCTTCACCACCGGCGCGGCGATGGTCGCGCAGGTCGCCCGCGCGCTGCGGGACAGGTTCGGCACCGGGCTGAAGGACAAGCGCATCGTCATCTTCGGCGGCGCCGGCGTCGTCGCCTACGTCGCCGCGGTGATCGGCGCGCTGGAGGGCGCCAGGACCGTGCTCGTCGGGCATGACGGCGAGGAGCGGGTCTCGAAGATCGCCGTCACCATGAAGTGGCGCTTCGGCATCGAGGTCGGCGCCGTGGACGGCACGACGCCCCACGACCGCCGCAGGGCGATCGCGGAGGCCGACGTCATCCTCGCGGCGGGCCCGGCCGGCATCCCGATCCTCTCGGCCGAGGATCTCAGCGCGGCGCCCGGCCTCCTCGTCGCCTCCGACGTCAACGCCGTGCCACCGGCGGGCATCGCCGGCATCGACGTCAACGCCGTCGACGTGGCGCTGCCGGGGGGCCGCGGCGTCGGCATCGGTGCGCTCGCCGTCGGCAACGTGAAGTACCGGACCCAGACGCAACTGTTCCGGCGCATGCTCGCCTCCGACGCGCCGCTCTGCCTCGATTTCCGCGACGCCTACGCGCTCGCGGTCGCGATTGCCGGCTGACGGGCGGTGGGCGACGCGATCCTGATCGCGGCCCAGTCCGGCCGCGCCCTGGCGCAGGCCGCGCGCCGGGCGGGCCTGCGCCCGTTCGTCGCCGACCTCTTCGGCGATGCCGACACGCTCGAACTCGCCGCGGCGCATCGCCCGCTCCGGGGCCGCTTCGGCTCCGGGCGGCCGGGCGCGGCGGTGCTCGCCCGCCTCGACGAACTCGCAGCACTCGGCCGCGGCCGGGTGCTCGGCGTGGTGCTCGGCAGCGGCTTCGAGGCCGCGCCGGACCTGATCGCCGCGATCGCGCGGCGCCACCGGCTGATCGGCGCCGACGCTGCGGCGGTCGCCGCCCTGAAGCACCCGTTCCGCTTCGCCGCCCTCTGCGCCGGCCTCGGCATCCCGCACCCGGCGGTGACGCGGGCGCCGCCGGACGACCCGGGCGCGTGGCTGCTCAAGCGGGCGGGCGGCTCGGGCGGCGGCCACGTCCGCGCGGCGACGCGCGGGCGGGCGCTCGGCGGCGCCTACTTCCAGGTCCGGGTGCCGGGCCGCGCCTTCGCCCTGAACGTGCTCGCCGACGGGCGGGGGCTGCGTATCCTCGCGCTCACCGAGCAGTGGAGCGCGCCGTCCCGGCTGCGCCCGTTCCGCTACGCCGGCGCCGTGGCAAGGGCGCGCGGCGAGGCCGCGCCGGTCCCGGCGGCGGTCGCGGTCGCGGTCGCGGATGCCGCGGCGGCGCTCGTGCGCGCGACCGGGCTGCGCGGGCTGGCCAGCGCCGACTTCCTCTGCGACGGACACGCTTGGTGGCTCACGGAGATCAACCCGCGCCCTGGCGCGACCCTCGACGTGCTCGACCGGCGCGGCGTGCCGCTGCTGGCCGCGCACGTCGCGGCGTGCCTCGGCGCGGCGCCCGACATCGGGACGCCCGCAGAGGATGCGGCGGCCGCCGCAATCTGTTACGCGGCGCGGGGTCACCGGCCCGTGCCGGCGATCGACTGGCCGGACCACGTGCGCGACCGCCCCCGCGCGGGGACGGCCGTGGCGCGGGACGCGCCGCTCTGCACGGTCCTGGCGACGGGGGCGGACGCGGCGGCGGCACGACAGGCATTGCGGACGCGGATCGCCGATCTCGGCGACCGCCTGTCCGGGGAGGAAGCCCATGAGCACCAACATGAGCACCAAGCAGCCGAGCCTCAACGCGCTCGCGATGCCGCTGGTGGAGCGCCTCGTCGCTGACGCGGACGCCCTGCGCCTGTCCGTGACGCAGGGCCCCGGCGGCGCGCGCATGGTCGATGCCGGCGCCTCCGCCCGCGGCTCGATCGAGGCCGGCCGCCGCATCGCCGAGATCTGCCTCGGCGGGCTCGGCACCGTCACGATCAGCCCGTCGGGGCCGGTCCCGTCCTGGCCGTACTCGGTGGTCGTCCACGCCGCCGACCCGGTGCTGGCCTGCCTCGGCAGCCAGTATGCCGGCTGGTCGCTCGCCGACGAGGACGGCGATTCCGGCTTCTTCGCGCTGGGCTCCGGCCCCGGCCGGGCCCTGGCCGCGGTCGAGGGGCTCTACGCGGAACTCGGCTACCGCGACGCGGCCGGCCGGACCGCCCTGGTGCTGGAGGCCGCGAGCGGCCCGCCGGCCGGCGTCGTCGCCCGAGTGGCCGAGGCGACGGGACTCCGTCCGGAGGACCTGACCTTCATCTTCGCACCGACGCAGAGCCTCGCCGGGGCGACGCAGGTCGTCGCCCGCGTCCTGGAGGTGGCCCTGCACAAGGCCCACACGGTCGGCTTCGACCTTCACGCGGTCGTGGACGGGATCGGCTCGGCGCCGCTCTCGCCGCAGCACCCGGACTTCATCAGGGCGATGGGCCGCACCAACGACGCGATCATCTACGGCGGCCGGGTGCAGCTCTTCGTCGATGCCGACGACGCCGACGCCAAGCAGCTCTGCGAGCAGCTCCCCTCGAGCACGTCGGGCGACCACGGCGCCCCCTTCGCCGAGATCTTCGCGCGGGTGAACGGCGACTTCTACAAGATCGACGG
>NZ_CAXTHR010000123.1:0-12223 GCF_964244095.1 uncultured Methylobacterium sp.
CGCGCCCGCGACGACCTGCTCGAATGGGCCGAGGTCCACGGCAACTTCTACGGCACCCCGCGACGCCCGGTGGAGACGGTGCTCGCGGCCGGGCGCGACATGATCTTCGACATCGACTACCAGGGCACCCGGCAGGTGCGCGCCAAGCTCGCCGACGACGTGGTGACGGTGTTCATCCTGCCCCCCAGCATGGCCGAGCTGCGCCACCGCCTGGAGCGCCGCGCCGAGGACAGCCCGGAGACGATCGAGAAGCGGCTTGCCAACGCCCGCGTCGAGATCCAACGCTGGACCGAGTACGACTACGTCATCGTCAACGACGATCTCCAGAACGCCTTCGACGCGCTCCGCGGAATCCTCGCCGCCGAGCGGCTGAAGCGTACGCGCCGGACCGGCCTCGAAGCTTTCGTCGGCGGGCTGCTCGGGGAAGGATAGGGGCCTTGAGGCTCTCGTTCCGAGGTGCCTGCCTGCGACGAACCGGCTTCCGCCGCGTCGGAAAGCGGTCCGGACCGATCCCGGCGAGCAGCGTCGACGCGACCGCGTCATCCGCAGCCGGGTGCGTCGGCGATCACGCAGGTGGTGAAGCGGCGGTCACGGACGGGCTTCGCGCGGCAGCCCTTCCAGCACGCGCATGACATCGGACAAGGCGCGCCCGAGGCCCTCCTCGACGGTCGGGTGGTAGACGGGCCGCGCCCGGAGGGCCTGCACGGTGAGGCCGTCGGCGATCGCGTAGGCGAGGATGTGGGCGAGATGTTCGCAATCCGGCCCGAGCAGCTCGCCCCCGAGCAGCGTGCCGGCCCGGTCCGCCCAGAGCCGGATGCCGCCGTGGTTCACCCCCTCGATCCGTGCCCGGCCCTGGTCGGCAAACGACATGCCGCCGACAACGCGCCCGTCCGCCGCCTCCGGATCGAAGGCCGCGCCGACGCGCGCCGCCTGGGGATGGGTGAAGACCATGGCGAGTGCCGGCCACGGTTCCGGCGCCTCCGGGGGCCTCCCGGCGGCGAGCGCCGCCGCGTTGCGGCCGGCGATGCCGCCCTGCCGGCTCGCTTCGTGCAGGACGGGCCGCTCGGCATTGGCGTCGCCCGCGATCAGGATCGGCGCGCCGGCGCAGACGAGGGTGCAGGCGTCGAAGGCGGGCATGCCGCGCCCGTCGAGGCGCAGGCCCGCCTCCGCCAGCCCGAGGCCGTGGACGTTGGGCGGCCGGCCGGCGGCTGCCAGGACCCGGGCGAAAGTCTCGGAATGCCGGGCGCCCGTGGAATCCGTCCAGGTCAGGCGGGCACCGTCGCCGGTGGCCTCGGCCGCGACCAGTTCGGAGCCGCGGTGCAGCGCCATGTCCTCGGCGAAGATGGCGGCGGCGCAGTCGCGCAGCGTCGGTTCGGACAGGCCGGCGAGGCTCGAGCCGGACTCGAACAGGCTCACGGTGACGCCGAGGCGGGCCATCGCCTGCGCGATCTCGATGCCGACCGCGCCGGCGCCGACCACCGCGAGCGAGGCGGGCAGGTCGGGAAGCTCGAACACGGTGTCGGTGGTGAGCACAGCTGCGCCCAGCGCGCTCAGCGGCTCCGGGATGCTCGGGCTTGATCCGGTGGCGACGACCGCCGCCCGGAACGCGACCCGGCACGCCTCGCCGACGGCGAGCGTTCCGGCGTCGCGGAAGCGGGCACGGCCGGAGAGGCGCCGGTCGGCGGGAATCGCGTCGAGCCCGTCGAGCACGCCGGCGACGAAGCGGTCGCGCTCGGTCCGCACCCGCGCGAGCACGGCCGGCCCGTCGATGGCGACGCCCGCGACCCCCACGCCGAAGGTGCCGGCCCGACGCGCGTCGTGCGCGGCCGCGGCCGCCGCGACGAGGAGCTTCGAGGGCATGCAGCCGACCCGCGCGCAGGTGGTGCCGCCCGGCCCCTGCTCGATCAGCACCGCGCGGGCCCCGGCGGCCTCGGCAGCCCGGAACGCGGCGATGCCGGCGGTACCGGCTCCGATCACCGCGACGTCGCAGGTCAGCGTGTGCATGGATTTTCGGGGGCTGAATCACGCAGGTGGAGCGACGCCGCCGCACGCGCCCGCCGGGCAAGCGAGCCCGGCGGGACGCCCGTTCGAGCGCCCGGCCGGATCAGTTCGGCTTCGGCATCGCAGGCACCGTCGGCATGCTCGCCTGCTTCTCGGGGTGCTTGAGCTGGCTGTAGACGAGGTTGCTGAAGCTGCCGATCGTCGTGTGCCACGGGAGCTTGACGTCCTCGACCGTGGGCTTGGCCGCCTTGCAGAAGGCGGTGGTGAGGCCGTTGACGATGTCGTCGTCGCGCCCCTCGGGCAGAGCCGACTTGATCTTGGGCAGCAGCGCGTCGATGCGCGGGATGAAATCCTCCTGCTTGAGATCCTTCAACTGCGCGTCCGCGCCGGCATCGGCCACGGCCTTGGCCACGTCCGGCTGCTCGATCTCGGCGCAAGGGGCGTTGCCGGCGAGCATCGTGCTCGTGGCCTCACGCGCCGCGGCGGCGACGCCGCCCTTCAGCACGGGCGCCTTGTTGCCCCAGGAATTGCGAATGTAGTCGGTCACGTCGGCGACCTGTTGGTCGGTCATGCCCTGGCCGATCGCGGTCATCGGTGCGTAGCCGCTCTGGGCGCCGAGCCCGCCGTAGATCACCCGCAGCACCGTCTCGGGGCCGTAGGACTGGACCGAGGTGTTGCCGGCCAGCGCCGGGATCGCACCCCTCACGCCCTGGCCGTCCGGCTGATGGCAGGAGGAGCAGTAGCTGAGGTAGACGCCGGCGCCCGGCGCGTCCGCGCTGTTGAAGGCTTGGAGATCCTTCACCTTGTAGGTCTGCTTGGCCTGATAGGTGCGCAGGTACGCGACCATCGCCTTGAGGTCGGCGTCGGTCATCTTCGAGAGCGATTCCTCGATCGTCTGGCGCATCGGTCCGGCGGCGACGCCGGGTAGGTTGCCGGGGGCGGTACCGGTCTTCAGATAGGTCACGACCTGATCCTCGGACCACGCGCCGATGCCCTGATGGCCGTCGGGGGTGATGTTGGGGGCGTACCACCCGTCGATCACGCCGCCGCCGAGCTTGCCCGCGAGGCTGCTGTTGCCGACGATCTTATTCTCGTTGTGGCACATGCCGCAGTGGCCCAGGCCCTCGACGAGGTAGGCGCCGCGGTTGACCTCCGGCGTCGCGTTCGGATCGGGCTTCCACTCGCCCGCCGTGAAGAAGGCGGTGCGCCACGTGATGAGCGCGGTGCGGATGTTGAACGGGAACGGGATTTCGCTGTCCTTGCGGGCCTCCTTCACCGGCTCCAGGGAGCGCAGGTAGGCCCAGATCGCCTTCACGTCGTCGGTGGTGATCTTCGTGTACCAGGCGAACGGGAAAGCCGGGTAGAGGTAGGCGCCCTCGTTGTCGATGCCCTCGTGCATCGCCTTGACGAAGTCGGCCTCGCTCCACTTTCCGAGGCCGGTCTCGTCGTCGGGGGTGAGGTTCGGCGTGCGGATCTTCCCGATCGGCGTGTTCAGCACGTAGTTGCCGGCGAGCCGCTTGCCGCTCGGCCCGGTGTGGCAGGCGACGCAGTCGCCGGCGGTGACGAGGTATTCGCCGCGCTTGATCAGGTCAGGGCTCGCCCCCTGCGCAAACGCCGCGATCGGCACGCCCGCACCGAGAAGGAAACCGGAGGTCGCGGCCAGGGCGAGGATGCGACGCATGATGCCTAGTCTCCGCTTGCGACAGGTTGGAAGCAGAATAATTCAGCTTCGCGGTCGCGCGTTGAACGCCTGTGCCGGAACGGAAGTTCCTGCCGCGTTGCCCGCGGCGGTGCGACCAAGCGTCGGAGCTTGGCTCTTACGCAGTCGCGGGATGAGATCGCCCAGATGGGCGGCAAGCGACATCAGCATGCAGGCGGCCACGACCGGCCAGTCGGCACCGACCAGCGCGGCGCGCACGGCCAGCATCAGCGCCGCCCCGGAGGCGAGGTTGCACAGGAGCGGCAGCGGCGCCGGGCCGCGGCCCGTACGCAGGCGCAGGGCCAGCAGGAGGACGGCCTCCAGCGCGACGAGGACGAGGATCGCGTCGACGATCCGGCCGCTGGAGAACCACGCCGCCATCACGCGACCCCGAACGGGCCGTTGAGGCGCACGATCGCGCGGTTGAGGAAGCCGGCCACGGTGACCCAGGCGAGGTAGGGCATCAGCAGGGCCGCGGCGAAGCCCGAGAGCGAGAGGGAGACGGCGACCAGGACGACGATAGAGAGCCAGAGGAAGACCAGTTCGACGAAGGCCCAGTCGGGCCGTTCGGCCCGGAAGAACAGCACAGTCCAGGCGACGTTGAGCGGCGCGTTGAGGGCATAGGCCGCGATAAGGGCGATGCGACCGGCGGCATCGCCGGCGTTCCAGGCGACGACCGCGGATACGATGCAAAAGGTATAGATCGTCGCCCAGACCGGACCGAAGGCCCAGTCCGGCGGCTTCCAGGCCGGGTTGCGCAGATTGCGGTACCAGGGACCGATCCTGGTGAGTCCGCCGCCGATCGCTCCCAGCGTCATCGCGAACCCAAGGGCGACCAGCGCCGGCGTCCAGGTCTCGCTCAAGGCGAAACCCAGCGGAACAGGTGCGCCATGTCCTTGAGGAAGATCTTCACGTGGGCCATCGGCTTTTTGCGCACCAGCTCCTTGTTCATGTACGCCTCCCAGGTGAGCTGCTGCACGTCCTTGTCGCGGCAGATCGAGACGAATCGCTCGCGCAAGGCGTCGTTGCGGTACCACACGCCCTGCATGATCCGCAGGATCAGGAACACGCGCCCGTGCAGCTTCATGAAGCGCCGGCGCGCCTGGGCCAGCGCGCGGGCGTCGCCGGTCTTGAGGAACGCGTCCGCGGCCTCGGCCGCGAGCCTGCCGCCGAGCATCGCGTAGTAGATGCCCTCGCCCGAGGCCGGGGCGACGAGGCCGGCGGCGTCGCCCGTGAGCAGCACGTCGCGGCCGTTGTCCCATTTCTTCAGCGGTTTCAGCGGCAGCGGCGCGCCCTCGCGCCGCACCGTCTCGCCGGCCGCCAGCCCCGTCGCCGCGCGCAGGTTCCGGATGGCCGTGCGCAGCGAGAACCCCTTCACCGCCGAGCCGGTGCCAATGCTGATCGTGTCGCCGTGCGGGAAGATCCAGGCGTAGAAGTCGGGCGAGTGCTTGCCCTGGTAGAACACGTCGCAGCGGGTGGCGGAGACGTCGCCGCCGCCGTCGGCGGGCAGGCGCACGATCTCGTGGTAGGCGAAGACCTGTTTCATCCCGGCATGGCCCGGGATCTCGGCCCGTCCCACCGGCGAACTTGCGCCGTCGGCCCCGATCACCAGCTTGGCCTTCACCGTCACCGCGGCGTCGCCCGCGCGGTAATGCACCGTCGCGAGCCCCGATCCGTCGCGGCTGATCCGCTCGTAGGTGCCGGCGCGGTGGTCGGCGCCGGCGAGCGCCGCGCGGTCGCGCAGCCACGGATCGAAGTGCTCGCGGTCGACCATGCCGACGAAGCCCTCGCCGACCGGCATGTCGACGGTCTTGTCCGACGGCGCGATCATCCGCGCCAGCTTGATGCGGGCGACGATCTGGGCGTCGGGGATGGCGAAGTCGCGGATCGCGCGGGGCGGGATCGCGCCGCCGCAGGGCTTGATCCGCCCCGGCTTGTCCAGCAGCAGCACGCGCCGCCCCAGCCGCGCGAGGTCGGTGGCGGCGGTGGCGCCCGCGGGGCCGCCGCCGACCACCACGCAATCGAAGATCTCGGTCGGCTCGGACATGGGTCGGGCTCCCTAGAACCGGGGTTGGAAGTGCAGATCGAGCGCCGGCGCGCGGGCCTTGCGGGGCACGCGGGTCGCGCCGGCATGCTCGATGCGGAGCGCGATTGCCGTCGCGACCAAGAACAGCAGCGCCTCGGCGGTGAAGACGGCGGCGTAGGCCTGCACCGCCTCCGGCGCGACGAGGCGGGCGAGATCGACCGCCACCGTTCCAAGGAAGCCGCCGGCGCCGAAGGCAACCCCTTGCGCCGCCCCCCAGACGCCCATGCGGGTGCCGCGCTCCGCCTCGCCGCCGGCGCCGGCCAGCCCCATCATCGAGCCGATGGCGGCGACCGCGAAGACGCCGTTGAACAGCCCGAGCCCGAACACGACGGTTCGGAGCGGGAAGGCCGGTCCGATCAGACCGCCGCCGGCAATGCCGACGAGCATCGCGCCGGAGCCGGCGCAGCCGAGCGCGGTCCAGAGCCTGAGCGAGCCGAGCCGCGGGCCGCCGATGCCCATGGTCAGGCCGGCGACCAGCAGCATCCCGGCCAGCACGCCGCCGTGCTGGAGCCCGGCGAGCTTGGTGGTGACGCCCGGCGTCATCGCGAAGACGAGGCCCGCGAACGGCTCGAGGATCAGCTCCTGCGCGCTGTAGGCCAGCATCGCGACGAAGATGAACACCGTGAAGCGCCGCGAGGCCGGCTCGGCCCAGACCTTCGCCAGGACCGCGCGGAAGGGCATTCCGGCCGGCTCCCGCGCCGCCTGCGCGGGCGGGCGGCGGGGCTCGACGCCGAGGACCGCCAGCACGGCGACGCCGAACGCGACGAGCGAGACGGTGCCGGACACGGCGATGAGCCGCAGGCCCGAGAACGGATCGAGGAAGTGGCCCGCGAGCGGGGCGCTGATCGCGAAGCCCGCGATCATCATCACCCAGACGATCGTGGCGGCGGCCCCCCGGCGGCGTGCCTCGACGCCGCCCGCGAGCAGGACGAGGAGCGAGGTGCCGGCCGCGCCCGCGCCGAGCCCGACGGTGAGGAACGCCGCAACCGCGAGCGCGAGGCCGGCGGCGAGGTTGGTCTCGGCGATGGCCGTGGCGACGGCGGCGAGGAACCCGCCGAGCGCGAGCGCCGCCATGCCGCCGACGATCCAGGGCGTGCGCCGGCCGCCGACGTCCGAGCCGTAGCCCCAGCGCGGGCGCAGCACCTGCACCGCGTGGTGCAGGGCGACGAGGGCGCCCGGCACCACCGCGGGAAGCGCCAGCTCCACCACCATCACGCGGTTGATGGTCGCGGTCATCAGCACCACCACGGCCCCGAGCGCGGTCTGGACGAGGCCGAGGCGGACGATCTGAACCCAGGAGAACGATGGCGCCATTACCGGCCTCCGCGCACGGGAGCGGGGAGCGGGCGGCGGGTCGAGGCGGCGGATTGCCGGCCGCCGGCGGAAGTCCGCACGGTCGCCGACCGTGTGATCGCCCTCGGGCGTTCGACGCTTGCGCTGGGAGCCGGTGTCGCCATGACCCGAAGCTAGGTTTTCGCAAACCTCTCTGTCAAGTTGGCATGACATACGAAATCGTCAAAATATTGAGACGTCCGGTCCGGCGACGAGCGGCTTGAGATCGTGGGAGCGGACGGGCAGGGTGGTGACGGCTTCGCTCGGGGACCAGATCAAGTGCCGACCTCCGTGTTCAGGCGGGACTTCGTGTTCCTGGCGATAGCCGTCGTGCTGGCGCTAGCCTCGGGCCTTGCCCTCTACCTGTCGCGGGCGACGACGCTGACCGTCGCGGTCGCGCCGAGCGACGGCACCGAGCCGCCGCTGATCCGTGCCTATGCCGACGCGCTCGCCAGGAGCGGCGAGAACATTCGCCTGCGCATCCTCGCCTTCGACGACGTGCGCGACAGCGCCAGGGCGCTGCAGGACGGCAGGGCCGACCTCGCGGTGGTGCGCCCGGACGTGGCGATGCCCCGCAACGGCCTGACGCTGGCGATCCTGCGGGATCAGGCGATGATCATCGCCTCGCCGCAGCCCGGCGGCATCACCCGGTTCCCCGATCTCGCGCGCAAGCGCCTCGGCATCGTCGCCCATCGCGACGCGGATCGCGCCGTGCTGAACAGCCTGCTCGCCTATTACGGGCTGACCCTGCTGACCGAGGCGCCCGCCGGGCCGATCCCGGCCGACGCGGTGGTGCTCGTGCAGACCGAGCCCGACGAACTCACCGCCGCCTTCACCGCGCGGAGGATCGACGCGGTGGTCGCGATCATCGCCCCCGCCGCGGCGGCGGCGCAGGCGCTCGTGGCCAGCGTCGCTGCGGCGAGCCGCACCCGGAAGGTCGCCTTCGTCTCGGTGGAGGATGCCGACGCGATCATCGAGCGGCTGCCGCGCCTGCAGGCGGTGACGATGCCCGCCGGCATCTTCGGCGGCAACCCGAAATCCCCGCCCGACGAAGTCAAGACCGTCGGAAGCTCCTATCGCCTGATGGCGACCTCGGCCTTGAGCCGCATCAGTGCGGCGGACGCGACGCAGCACCTGTTCGAGCTGCGCACGCAGTACGACGCCACGACGCCGGCCGGCGACTACATGCTGGCACCGAGCTACGAGACCACCGCCGCCGCCACCAGTGCCCGGCTGCCGATCCATCCCGGCGCGATCGACTATTACGAGCGCGAGCAACGCTCCTTCCTCGACCGCTACCAGGACTGGATCTACGTCCTCGCCTCGGTGGGCGGCGGCCTCGGCTCGGCGGTGGCGTGGCTGAGCCAGCGCGTCCTGCGGACGCGCCGTGCGCGCATCGACGAGGTCCTCGACCGCCTGATCGAGATCATCGACGCGGCCCGCACGGCGACGAACGCGGGCGACCTCGACGCGCTCGCCGCGGAGACCGACGCCCTCTCCGCGGACGTCCTCCGGCACGCGCGGGACAACGGCACCGCCTCACGCAGCTTCGGGGCGCTGACGCTGGCGATCGACGGCGCGCGCAAGGCGGTGGCCGACGCCCGCACCCGCGTCCCGCCCGGAAGGGCGGGCCGTCCCGCGATCCGCGCGGCGGAGTGAGCGGCTCGCTCAGGCGTCGCCGAGATCCGGCCCGTCGAGGTCGCCGATGCCGTAGCGGCGCAGCTTCGCGTAGAGGCCCTGGCGGCTGAGGCCGAGCATCTCCGCGGCTGAGGCCCGGTTGTCGCGGGTGATGCGCAGCGCCGCCTCGATGCAGAGCCGCTCGATCAGGTCGGTCGTCTCGCGCACGAGGTTCTTCATCGACACGCGGCCGACGAGCTCGGTCATCTGCTCGACCGAGCGCGGCAGTTCGTGGGCGCCGGGGATCGCGACGGCCGTGGCGCGGCGGGGCGTGCCGCGGATGGTGAAGCCGAGGCAGGGCGGCTCGGCATGCGGCACGGCGACCGCGGCGATCTCCACGTCCTCGACCGCGCCGAGCAGGCCACGCAGCCCGGTCACGAAGTGGCGGACCGAGCCGTGTTCGGCCAGCGTCGCGAACAGCGTCGCGGCTTCGGTCTCCTCGCGGCCGATCCAGCGGTCGATCCGTTCGCCGCGAACCTGCTCCTCGGTGGCGACCTGGGCGAGGTCGAGGAAGGCGCCGTTGGCGATGAGGATTCGCCGCGCCAGGTCGGTCACGACGAAGCCCTCGGGGATGTCGTCGATCACGTTGAGCAACGGGCCTCGGGCGTGAGCCGATTCGGCGGAGCCGGCGGTGGCCTCGGCAAACCGGAGGAGGGCGCTCGCCGAACTTCCCTGCCGGAACAGCGATGCGGTGATCCGCGCCCGGCCGCGATTGCCCCCGAGCCGCGCCTCGAAATCCTCGGCCTTGCCCGTTGCGCGCAGCCCCGAGAACAGTGCTTCGATCTCGCGGGCGCTCGCTGCCTCGAACAGCTCGACCACATCCTGCCCGAGGATTCGCTTCTCGGGCCGCCCGATGAGGCGAACCGCCGCAGGATTCACCTCGGTGACCCGGCGGGTGGTCGCGTCGATGACGAGAACGGGTTCGCTGCCGAGCTGGAACAGCATGCGGTAGCGGGTCTCGGCGCCACGCAGGCGGAGGTAGTCGCGCTCCAGCGCCTGCTGGGTCTCGATCAGCTTGCGCTGAAGTGCGGCGGTGGCGCGCAGGTTGCGGCCGATCGCGATGATCGAGCCGTCGTCGCCCAGCCGCATCGCCGCGTAGCGGATCGGAAGGTCGTCCCCGGAGACGGACGGGTGGTTGACCTCGCGCCAGCGCGTCACCGCCTGGGGGGCCGCGTCGCGCAGCAACGCATCCACCTTCGGGCGGCTCTCGACGGTGACGGTGTCGATCCAGCGCCGGCCGAGCCACGTGTCGCAGCCTTGCCCGGCGAGGTCGGGGGCGCCGAAGGCCGCGTCGCGGATCACGCCGTCCGCATCGATGATCAGGGACAGATCGGTTGCGGCCGCGACGAGAAGGCCCGCTGCCTCTCCACCGAGGGCACCCAGGGTCTTGCTCAAGGCTGCGGAGGGTTTCTGCGCAGCGTGGGTGGCCAAGCTGGTCAAGTATCACCGCTTCGTGATGTCGCCGTTCGGGTCTTTCAGCAGGCTGCCGCCCGCAGATCAAGCATGAACTCGGCCGCAGCCACAGCCCGGCGCGCATCGGCCGCGGTCGCGTCCGCACCGACGCTCTCGATATGAGCCGGGTTGTCGGTGAAGATCGGGCCGCCGACGAGGATTTTGACGCCGGGATTGAACGAGACGCGACGCAACGCGTGAACCGTCTTGGCCAGGGTCGGCAGAAGGACCTCACAGCCGAGCGACAGGCCGATCACGTCGAACCATGCGGTGCGCGCCTGGTCCAGGATCTCGCCTACCGGTGCGAGCGCCGTGCTCGTCACGTCCCAACCCGCATCCCGGAAGAACTGCTCGATCATCGACAGGCCGAACAGGTGCGTCTCCCCGGGGCAGAGGCTGAGCAGGATGCTGCGGCCGTCCCTGTGGCCGCCCGTCTCGCCGCCGTAGCGCCGGGTCAGGTCGTGCATGATGCGCTGGAGACGGCCCATCGCGATGGTCATCTCGGCGAAATCGCAGAGATCCTCGTCCCACAGCATGCCGAGGTGGCGGGCTGTGGGCGCCAGGAGATCGAGCAGCAGGCTGTCGAGGGCGAGCCCGTCGTCGACCAGGGCAGCGATCCGCGCCTCCACCACCTCGCCGGCCGGCGCCAGGACAAGGGAGGCGAAGGCCTCGATGTCCTCCGCCGTCGGCTTCCGCGGCCCCGGGCCGCGCGTGCTCGCCTCCATCCGGTGCGCGAGCATCAGACGCGGGATGATCTCCGCCTCGACGACGCGCGAGAGGTGGCCGTGCCAGCGATCGGACAATTGTTGCCTCTGCGGCGGTGCCTCGGCGTCGATGTCGCAGGCCGACGCCATTTCGCGTGCCAGGGACAGAATGGCGTTTCGCCCCTCGGAGCGCCTCAAGTCATCCATTGGTGCCTCTCCAATGTCGCTGACGGCTTATTGTATTCATACGTGCGGGTTGGGCTGGGATTCCGGGCTCCCCGCGCCGCCACCCTCGAAACAGGGGCGGCTTGAGCGGACGATACGCTTTCGAGCCGACTTGGCAATGGTCGAATCGAATAAGAATGCTTCGACGTCATTGTCACTGCGATTTGACGTAAAGCGCGCTTGACACTTTTGGGGCCCGTTTCTAGGCTTCCTTCCAAGCCGCCCCTTCGAGAGGGGGCCCATCGCGACGGGAACGGGGTTAAGGGTATGGGTCCGACGGACCGCACGGCGCGACCACCGCTCTACACGTCGGCCGAGCGCGCGCGCCGCGACGCCACCCGCTGGACCCTGGTCCAGGGCCTGCTCGCGCCGCTGCAGTTCCTCGTGTTCCTGGTGAGCCTCGGCCTCGTCCTGCGGACGCTGGCGACGGGGGAGGGCGAGGCCGCCGCCAACCTCTCGGTGCTGGCCAAGACCTTTCTGCTCTACGCGATCATGGTCACCGGCTCGATCTGGGAGAAGGTGGTGTTCGGCCGCTACCTGTTCGCCCCGGCCTTCTACTGGGAGGACGTGGTGAGCATGCTCGTGCTGGCGCTCCACACCGCCTACCTCGCCGCCCTCGGGTTCGGCCTGCTCGGCACCGACGGCCTGATGTGGCTGGCGCTTTCGGCCTACGCCTCCTACGCGATCAACGCGACGCAGTTCCTGCTCAAGCTCCGGGCCGCCCGGCTCCAGGGGCCGCAGGATTCGCACGGCACCGCGATGGTGGCGCAATGAATGCCCCGTTCGCCCTCCCGCTGCCCGCCGAATCCGGCTGCGGCGACGTTTCGATCCGCCAGGAGCGCGGCCAGCGCGCGGTGTTCTGCGGGCTCACCGGCATCGTCTGGCTGCACCGCAAGATCCAGGACGCGTTCTTCCTCGTGGTCGGCTCGCGCACCTGCGCGCACCTGATCCAGTCGGCGGCCGGCGTGATGATCTTCGCCGAGCCGCGCTTTGCCACCGCGATCATCGACGAGCGGGATCTGGCCGGCATCGCCGACATGAACGAGG
>NZ_CAXTHR010000124.1:0-12147 GCF_964244095.1 uncultured Methylobacterium sp.
TGCTGGCGATGAACGCGGCCGTGCCGATCCTCGCGCAGTGGGACGACCACGAGGTGACCAACAACTGGTGGCCCGGCGAGCCGCTGACCCGGGCCGAGCACCTGCGGAAGAAATACGTCGACCCGAACGTGCGCGCGCTGGAGGTGCGGGCGTCCCGCGCCTTCCACGAGTACATGCCGATGCGCTTCGAGCCGGCCGAGCCCGGCCGCATCTACCGCACGATCGCCTACGGCCCGCTCGTGGAGGTGTTCATGCTCGACATGCGCTCCTATCGCGGGCCGAACGGCGAGAACCGGGAGACCGCCTACGGGCCGGATTCGCATTTCCTCGGGCCCGTCCAGCTCGCCTGGCTCAAGCGCGCGCTGCTGGAATCCCGCGCCACCTGGAAGGTGATCGCCGCCGACATGCCGCTGGGGCTCGTCGTCACCTACGACGGCGACCGCAAATTCGGCTCCGAGGCGGTGGCGCAGGGCGACGGGCCGCCGCTCGGCCGCGAACTCGAGATCGCCGACCTCCTGCGCTTCGTGAAGGCCGCCGGCATCCGCAACACCGTCTGGCTCACCGCCGACGTGCATTACACGGCGGCGCATTACTACGATCCGAACAAGGCCCGCTTCCAGGACTTCGACCCGTTCTGGGAGTTCGTGTCCGGGCCGCTCCACGCCGGCACCTTCGGCCCCAACGCGCTCGACGACACGTTCGGGCCGCAGCTGCGCTTCGCCAAGGCGCCCCCCGACGGCCAGGTGAACCTGTCGCCCGCCGCCGGCTACCAGTTCTTCGGCCACGTCGCCGTGGACGGCCGGACCGAGCAGATGACGGTCACGCTGAAGGACGCGGCCGACGCCGACCTGTGGCACGTCACCCTCGACCCGGCCCGCGCCTGAACGGGGACCGGGCGATCCTGCCTCGGGCGATCCTGCCTCAGGCCATGGTGATGTAGTCGCGCAGGGCCTGGTGTTCGGCCTCCACGGCGGCGATGCGGGTCTTGACCACGTCGCCGATCGAGACGAGGCCGACGAGCTTGCCGTCCTCGCAGACCGGCACGTGGCGGAAGCGGCCCTCGGTCATCAGGTGCATCACGTCCTCAACGCTCGTGCTGCGCCGGCAGGTGACCACGTCGGCGGTCATGTGCTCGGCCACCGGCGCGTCGAAGGCCGCGCCGCCGAGCTTGGCCAGCGCGCGCATGATGTCGCGCTCCGAGATGATCCCGGCCACCGACCCGTCCGGATGGCAGACCACGAGCGCGCCGATGCGCTTCTCGGCGAGCAGGTGGATCGCCTCGTCGAGGGTGCGCTCCGGGGTCGTGGCGACGATGGAGCCGCCCTTGTCGGCTAGGATGCGTGCGACGGTCATGAAGGTCCTCCCGGGACTTGGAAGCCATGCGCGCCGTCGGCCCGCGACGCGTTCATAGGCCGGGACGCGGCCGGGTTGATCCCGCCTCGCATCCGCCATCGTCGCGAGTGTGTGGCGGATGCGGTGCGATGGCAAGGCCAGCGTCCAGGAGCGTCGGCGCTGGTCGGACGATCGTGTCCCGTGCCGGGGCCGCGGTGCGACACGCGGGGATCGCCTCGGGAGGCCGACGCGGGGCTATCGCCCCTCGCGCGCCCTCGGATCGACGAAGGGGAACATCAGGAAACCGACGACGAAGCCGCCGAGATGCGCGTCCCAGGCCACCGCCGCGTTCTCGGCCCCGAGCGGCAGGCTGATCAGGCCGAAGAGCAGGTTCGTCGCGAGCCAGATCGCGAGGAACGCCACCGCCGTACGGTTGCGCAGCAGTTCGGGGATCGTCTCGGCCGGCCGGTGCGGCGGCAACTGCCAGGGCTGGGTGCCGTAGCCCGAGACGGGCGGCTGGAACACGAAGCGGGCCGCCGCCGCCATCAGCGCCGAGACCCCGGCCGAGGCGCCGACCAGGGGCGCGGTGCTCAACGGGTCGATCGCCACGTGCAGCGCCCCGCCGGCCACGGTGCCGGCGGCCCCGATCAGGCCGTAGCGCCACGCGCCGCAGCGCCGGGCCACCGGCGAGCCGAAGGCGGCGAGCCAAACGCTGTTGAAGATCACGTGCAGCCACGAGCCGTGCAGGAGCGCGTAGGTGGAAAAGCCCCACAGGTTCGCGGAATGCTGGGTCAGCACGTAGCGGGCGAAGGCCTCGCGCGCGGCGGCGAACGCGGCATCGCCGGCCTCGCCCGCCGCCCGGATCGCCGCCTCGGCACGGGTCGGATCGAGCCAGACCGTCCAGCGCGCGGGCACCAGGGCGAGGTCGAGGACGACGCGGATGTCCCAGGTGTCGGGCAGGAGGAACGCGCGCACCGCGTGGATCGCGAACAGGAGCCCGATCGAGGCGGTGACGACGCCCGGCATGTTGAAGACGGGCACGCGGCTCTGGCGCGGGAAGTCGGGCGAGGCATCCATCGCGCCACATGTCGGCGCGCCGCCGCGCGCGGCAAGGGCCTGCGGCGCACGCGACCCCCGGAACCGGCGGCCGGGAACAAAAAAGGGAGGCGGCCCGGCAACGGGCCCCCTCCCTGAAGCGAAGGACCTCCTGACGCCCCCGCGCGGGGCGTTGGACGCCGCCCGGACCAGGGGACGGCTTGGCGTTTTCCGCCCGATCCCTCCGTGCACCTCGCAAAGGCGACCCGGAGGCGTGGCCGGCGCCCGGAATGCCGGCGCCGTCACGCGTTCGTGAACACTCTCCCTCACGGTGCGGCCGGATGCAACGTCAACCGATCCTTAACCTTGAGGAACGGTTACGCGAGCTTGGCCGTGAGCCCGGGCATGGGCTGTGCGCGGTGCGTGTGAAACCGCCGCCGGATCGACCGTAGGATGCTGCGGGTGTTCCGGATCGGCACCGAACCGCGCGCCCCTGCGCACCGATCCGGGACACCGATGAAGCATCCGACCAGCCGCATGCTCCACAGCTACTGGAACCGGATTCGCGGCGAGCGCCGTGCGCCCGAACGCGCCGAGGTCGAGCCGGGCGAGATCCGTCACCTGCTGGCCGACAGCCTGATCCTCGAACTCGACATGCCCCACCGCACCGCGACCCTGCGGCTTGCCGGGACACGGGTCTGCGCCCTGTTCGGCCGGGAGCTCCGAGCGCAGCCCTTTGCGGCGCTCTGGGGCGAGGCCGCCGCCGACCCCTGGCGGATGGTCGAGATCGTGGCCGGCGACGCGGTCGGCGTGGTCGCGGGCCTGCACGGCAGCAACGCGGCCGGCGACGGCGTCGACCTCGAACTCCTCCTGCTTCCCCTTCGCCATCGCGGCCGCACCCAGGCGCGGGCGCTCGGCACCCTCAGCCCGGTCGGGCCGCCGGCATGGCTCGGGCTGCGACCGCTGGTGCGCCTCGACACGACGTCGCTGCGGGTCCTGTCGGAACCGGGCGGGCCGGCCGCCGATGCGGGCGCGGAGCAGGACCGGCCGGGCTTCGTGCCCGCCGGCCGCATCGCACCGGAGGGTCCCGGACCGTTGGGCACCCTCCCCCCGCCCGCCAACGACAGCGCGCCGGTGCGCCGCGGCCACTTCCTGGTCCATCGTGGCGGCCGTGTGTGATCGCCATCGCGGAGCCGACATCGTCGGATCGCACGAAGGGTTTCGTCACGAAGGGTTTCGTAAAGTGCGGACAGCTATACAGCGAGTCCGACGATGAACGGTTGAAGCCAGCTTCGGAATGATCACGGCGCAGCCCCCCGACGGCACCACCACGCTGCGCCTCGCGCGGGCCTCCGACCTGCGCCGCCACCAGCGCGTGCCGGTCGCCCTGCTCGGGCGCTACATGCTGGCCGACCGGCGGGAATACCCGTGCCAGACCGTCGACATGTCGCCGGGCGGCGTGCGTCTGACCTGCGCGGTGGTCGGCGCGATCGGCGAACGCGTGGTGCTCTACCTCGAGCATATCGGACGGATCGAGGGCGTGGTCGTCCGTCATCCGACGGGCGGGTTCGCGGTCCAGCTCGCCGCGACCCCGCGCAAGCGCGACAAGATCGCCTCGCAGCTCACTTGGCTCGCCAACCGCGAGATGCTCGGCCTGCCCGAGGGCCGGGCCCACGAGCGCGTCGTGCCCAAGCAGCCGGCGGTGGTGGTCCGGCTGGAGAGCGGGCGCGAGATCCAGGCGCGCGTCATCGACATCTCGATGTCCGGCGTGGCTTTGACGAGCGTCACGACCCCGCCGATCGGCGCGACGGTCACCATCGGCCGCACCCCGGGCAAGCTGGTGCGCTACTTCGAGGGCGGCTTCGGCGTGCAGTTCCTGCTGCCGCTCTCGCCCGACCGCTTCCACGACGGCATGACGCTCTGATCCCGTCCTCCAAGCCGGTGCCGCGCGGGACGAACGCCGCGCTTCGTCCGTCGTGAACGGCCCTCCCCCGAGCAAAGCCGCACCGCACGCCGTCCTCCGGGGCGCCGCGCGTCGCGTCGGGTCCGGCATCCGGCGCCGTCGGCCGCGACCGGCCTTTCCGAATGCCTAACGCACTGCGGACAATCCGTCCGATCGCCGCAGCGTCCGGTTCGGACTGTTCCGATCGCGCCCCGCCGGCCCGCGGAATCGATAAAATTGCGCGGATCGGCTTCAGCGCCGCACAGGCCGGCCGGGCGCATCGTCACCCCATCGACGGAGGGTTTGGCGATGGGCCGGGTGTTCAGCAGCACGAGGACGGGAATCCGGGCGCTCGGCCTCGGACTGCTCGCGCTGGGCGCTGCCGGCATCGGCCGCGCCGAGGCGCAGGCCGCGCTGCCCGCCCCGACGATCGCCGCCGTACCGGTCGGCGCGGCCAAGCCCATCGCGGCGTGGGTGGTGTTCTGCCAGAGCTACGCCGCCGAATGCGCGCTCGACCGCGCCGAGCCCGCCCGCATCGTGCTGACGCCGGCGATCTGGACCCGGATCGTGGCCGTCAACCGCCGGGTCAACGCCTCGGTCACCGCCATCACCGACATGGACCATCTCGGCGTGCCCGACCGCTGGGACCTCGCCGAGGACGGCGCCGGCGACTGCGAGGACTTCCAGTTGCTCAAGCGCAGCCTGCTCGCCCAGGCCGGCCTGCCGCGCCGCGCCATGCGCATGACCGTCGTCATCGACGAGAAGGGCGAGGGCCACGCCGTCCTCACCCTGATCACCGACCACGGCGACCTCGTGCTCGACAACAAGACCAGCCAGATCCTGCCCTGGCACCGGACCGGCTACACCTTCATCAAGCGCGAGAGCCAGGACGCCGTCGCCTGGGTCTCGCTCGGCGGCGTCACATCGCCCGCAACCACCGCCAACCGCTGACGGCGTCAGGCCGCCCGCAGGGCGGACTCGGCCGGCGTCTCGTCGGTCATCGCGGCGTCCGCCGGCACCGGGCGCTGCGCCGGCCGGCGCAGCGCGTCGCGCCGCACCTGGCCGAGTTGCCGCTCGATGCGCCCGACGAAGCCGGTGATGTGGGGGGCGATGCCGCGCAGGCCCGCGAGGTCGCGCAACAGGATGTCGATCGCGAGCGCGCGGTCCGCATCGGTCGGCGCTTCGGAAAGCGTCACCTCGACCGCGTGCCGGGCGATGTCGATCGCCCCCGGGCCGCCGTTCTCGGCCAGAGCCCGGATCATGTGGTGGATCGACGGTTGCGACACGGTTGCGATGATCCCTGGCGGCGCCCTGGCCGGTTTCTTGCTGGGACCTTCGGCCCCGCGCCGTCGGCACGCCCCATGCCGCGGTCACAGTCTCAAGCCGCGGAAACGCGGCGGAATCAAGTGCCGATCGGCTGCGCAGGGCTCGCATGCCATCCGCGCATGAACGGTGCCGCCGCGGCACCACCGTTCCGGATCGGAACTTTCTTCGCGGACCAGGGTTAGCTTGCCCTTCATTTTTGATTGAGCTGCGTGCGAAGGCGTGTCAGCTTCGTCGCCTCAGCGAGCGGACGGCGGGGCATCGAGCATGCGGCACGCGATTGTCCAGGCGGCGGAGGCCCTCGACGGCATCCGATGGCGCGCGGTCGCGCGGCGCAGCGGCCGTGCCGCCGGGCTCGGCCTCGTCGGCACCATCCTGATGATCGGCGGGGCCTCGACCCAGCCGCACGCCGTCGCCGCGATCCCCGACCCGGCGACCGTCGTCGAGACCGGGCCTGCGGCCCATCCCGTGGCCGCCTGGACCGCGTTCTGCCAGCGCATGCCCGCCGAATGCACGGTCGATGTCCGGGAGCCCGCCTTCGTGCCGCTGACCACGGCCCTGTGGCGGACGCTGACGAGCGTCAACCGCCGGGTCAACGGCCGGATCAGGCCGATCACCGATCAGGCCCATTGGGGCGTCGTCGACCGCTGGGACTTCCCCGACGACGGCTTCGGCGATTGCGAGGATTACCAGCTCCTCAAGCGCCGCATGCTGATCGAGCGCGGCCTGCCGCGCCGGGCGCTGCGGATGACGGTGGTGATCGACGAGATCGGCGAGGGCCACGCCGTGCTGATGGTGCGCACCGACCGCGGCGACTTCATCCTCGACAACAAGACCAACACGATCCTGTCCTGGCGCAGCACCGGCTACGCCTACATCAAGCGCGAGGGCCAGGACGGGAAGGCCTGGGTCTCGCTCAACGGCGGCGGCTCGCCGGTGGCGACGGCCAATCGCTAATCATCATTGCGCGAAGCGGCCGCCGGTTCGCGCGAGAAGAACGATGCGTCACCCAAGAGATCGAAGCGGGATTTCGTTGGCGAAGCCACGAAAGCCCGCTTGGCGCACGTGCCATGATCCCTGGATCAAGGCCGCGCTCAGGCCCCGACGACCAGCGCCGCGAGATCGAGGGCGACGCGGCCCGACAGCAGGCTCCAGCCGCAGGCGATGATGGTGGCGAGCATGACGAAGGGGATCGGGCGGCGCTCGATCCGCCGCCCGCGCACGGTGTTGCGCAGGATGATGAACGGCGCGCTGAAGGCGAGCATCGGAAGGGCGGCGACCGCAGCCATGCCCCCGCGCTCGAGCAGGCTGAAGCTCGCCCGCCGCGCGGTAACCATCTCGAACGCACTGGCCAGGAGCCCGGACAGGGCGAGCCCGACGCAGAGCGTCCGGATCGCGTCGAGGGCAGCGGGGGTGGGTACCATGACGCGCTCCGTTGAGGACGCGCGCAGCCTAACCCGTCCGTTTACGAAACGTTAAGCACTTGTGCCGGTTAGCGTTAACCCGTGCACAGGCGGCACATGGATTCAGGCGTCCTCGAGGTCGATGTCGAGGATCGCCATGCGGAACACGAACGAGTCGTCGCCGTCCTCCTTGTCGTCGGAGATGACGCCGATCGATTCCTCGCCGATGAACACCTCGGCGGAATCGCCGCTCTTCATCGCGACGATGCGGATGTTGGTGTTGGCGAACTTGCGGCGCAGGTAGTCCTGCAGCTTCGCGACTTCGGGCTTGGTCACGCTGTCGAGCCTTTCGCGTTCTTCGTGTCGGGGCGAGCCCGGCGGCCGGGCCATCGCTTGCCACGCTGCTCGCAAGGGAGCAAGCGCGGCGGACTCTTCCGTGAAACGGCGTCAGATTCCCTCGGCCATGTGGATGAACTGATCCATGCCGACGAGCTGGTCCATCGCGCGGGCCGGCTCGGCGCAGCCCGCCGTGCCGACGACGCGGGCCGGCACGCCGACGACGGTGGTGTTGGCCGGCACCGGCCGCAGCACCACCGAACCGGCGGCGATGCGGGCGCATTCGCCGACCTCGATGTTGCCGAGAATCTTGGCGCCGGCCCCGATCATCACCCCGCGGCGGATCTTCGGGTGCCGGTCGGCGCCCTGCTTGCCGGTGCCGCCGAGCGTCACCGCGTGCAGGATCGAGACGTCGTCCTCGATCACCGCGGTGGAGCCGACGACGAGGCCGGTGGCGTGGTCGAGGAAGATCCCCCGGCCGATCCGCGCCGCCGGATGGATGTCGCATTGGAACACCTCCGACGAGCGGCTCTGGAGGTAGAGGGCGAGGTCGCGCCGCCCCTGCGTCCAGACATGGTGCGCCAGCCGATGCGCCTGGATCGCGTGGAAGCCCTTGAAGTACAGGACCGGCTCCAGCGCGCGGGAGGTCGCCGGGTCGCGGTCCATCACCGCGACGATATCGGCACGGAACGCGTCGCCGATGCGTGGCTCCTCCTGGATCGCCGCGTGGAAGGCGTGCGCGACGAGCTCCGCAGGCAGCGCCGGATGCCCGAGCCGCGCGGCGACCCGGTGCGCGACGGCGCCCTCCAGGGTGGTGTGGTTCAGGATCGTCGCGACGATGAAGGAGGCGAGCTGCGGCTCCTCGCGCAGCACCGCGTCCGCCTCGCCGCGCAGGCGCGACCACACCGGATCGCAGGTGCCGGCGAGGCCGTCGGCGACGGGGCGGCCGAGGGCGGGGCTGGCTGTCATGAACTTGCTCCTCGGTGTCGAAGACGTTTGGATGTCGAAGGCGCTTGGATGTCGAAGGCGTTTGGGGCTCGCCCCGGGCGCGACGGGCTCCATCGGCCCGCCCCGTCACGCATCGATGGCTGTTCGGTCACGGGTCCTGCGAGCGGCCTGCGCTTGCCTTGAGCCCTTGCCCCACGCCTAAGCGTGGTGCGGCGCCCCGCCCCGATCAAGGGATTCCATGGGACAGGGGGCCCAGGTCGAGCTCAGCAGACCTGTTGCTGCGGCGCGCCGAAGCGGGCCTTGATCGCCCGGGTCAGGCGGTCGACCATCACCGGCACGGGCACGTCGGAGGTATCGACGGTCGTCGAGGCGCGGGCGTAGAGCGGTTCGCGGCTGGCGAGCACGGCGCGCAGTTCCAGCATCGCCGAGGCGTGGTCGCCGGTGGTGACGAGGCGGCCCTGCTCGCGCACCCGCTGCATGTGCTCCTCGGGCCGCGCCTTCAACCAGACCGTGAAGAAGGCCTGCAGCAGCAGGTCGTAGGTCAGGGGCTCGGCGACGATGCCGCCGCTGGTCGCGAGGATCAGCGGGCCGGGATGCTCGGTCAGCCGGCGAAGCGCCGCCTGCTCCAGCCGGCGGTAGCCTTCCTGCCCGTAGATCGCGAAGATCTCCTGGACCGACAGGGCGTTCTCGCGCTCGATCTCGGCGTTGAGCTCGATGAACGGCCAGCCGAGGCGCTCGGCGCTCAGGCGCCCGAGGGTGGACTTCCCCGCCCCGCGCAGCCCGACGACCGCCACGCGCGGGCGCGGCGTGCCCTCTCCGCGCGGGCCGCCCGACAGGGCCTCCTTGGCGGCTGCGATCTGGGCGGGCGAGGCCTGCCCGAGGAGGTCGCGCACCACCGGCCATTCCGGCACCGCGTCGTTCCCGGTGATGAGGTCGTCGAGCCGCACCCCCATCGCGTCCGCGACCCGGCGCAGCAAGATGATCGAGACGTTGCCCTGGCCGCCCTCGAGCTGCGCGATGTAGCGTTCGGACAGGCCCGAGGTCTGCGACAGGAGTTTTCGCGACAGCCCGCGCACCGTGCGCGCATGGCGGACCCGGCGGCCGAGATCGGACAGGAAGCGTGATTCTTGTTCCACCGCGCCGGTCATGGCGTCGTCTGCTTTCCCGTTGATCCCGAGCCGGAGCGCCGCCCGTTCGGCTCTCGCCACGCAAACGATGCGGCGCGGTCCTCGCCCGGGACGGATCAGGGCCAGACCCGATCTGCGCGAGGACGATCGGCGCACCTCTCTGCCGCCGGCCTAGCGTCGCGAGCGCGAGAGGCGCGCGCGGGCACGATGCGCCGGAGCCGGATTCTTGCGCGACGTCGATCTGCCGAATCCGCGGCCTCGTATGTGTTGCGCTGCGGTCCTGCGGTCAAGCCGCCCGCGCGCATGCCGTGTGCGCAACGGCCGCGCTGTCTACGGGTCGGAGGCGAGCGCCGTGGCTTCGAGCACCGTCTCGGCCGCCGGTGCCCGGCGCGGGGCGGCGGGGCGGACGAAGGCGGCGAGCCTTTGGGCCGAGGGACGGCGCGGCGGCAGCGGGACGGCGATGGCCTCCGCGGCTGCGGCTTGGCCGGGGTCCGGCTGGGTCGCCGTCGTCTGGCCGGACGACGATAGCGGCGTCGGCGCGATTCCGGAGAGGTCGGCGGCCGAGCCCGCCACCTGCACGGTGCCGGCGAGCGCCGCCGGGCGGCGCGGAGGCAGGGGCACCGCGACGGCCGGCGCCACGACGACGGGCTCGGCCTGCGCCGCCGCCGGGTCCTCGCCCGGCCGGAGGCTCGCAACCTGTACCGCCTCGCCGCCGCCGAAGGCCGCCGGACGACGGGGCGGCAGCGGCACCGCGACCGTCTCCGTCGGCACGGCGGCGACGGTGGGAGCGTAGGCCAGCGCGACGCCGGCGGCCGCGAGGTTCGGGTCGGCGGCGGGCGCCCCGGTGAACAGGCTCGCCACCGCGCTCGCCGAGGCCGCCACCGGCGCCACCACCGCGGCGACCTCGCTGGAGATGCCCTGGCGCTTGGCGGCGTAGTAGTAGCCGCGGTTGTAGTAGCCGTAGGCCTGGGAGACGTTGCCCTGGGCCGTGCGGTAGGCGCCGGCAAGGTAGGCCACGCCGTAGCGAAGGTTGGTCTCCGGGTCGAAGAGGCCGGCGGCGTCGCCGTGGTAGCCGAGGCCGCGCGCGGTGGCCGGCTTGATCTGCATCAGCCCCAGCGCGCTGCCGCCCTTGGCCTGCGGGTTGTAGTTGCTCTCGCGCTTGACCACCGCGTGGACGAAGCTCGCCGGCACGCCGTTGGCCTTGGCGTGCTGCTCGATCAGCGCGTCGATGTTGTCGCGGGCGCCCTGCGCGATGGCCGGGCCGGCCACGACCGCGAGCGCGGCGGCCAGGAGTAGGCGTGGATGCATTCGCGAGACCCGGTCCGGCTTGTCCTGGTCAAGCTAGGTCGGGGCCAAATGCGGCCGGAAAGCGGCCCCGATGCGGTGGCTCGCGGGCGGCGGGACGGGGCCGGCGGCTTGTGCTCCGGCTGCCACAGGCGGGCTCCGGCGCCGAAGTCGGGCGCCTGCCGGCGTCCGCGATCCCGCCGGCGGCGTTCGTGCCCGCCGCAGCGCCGGCTGCCGCCCTCACCGCGTCGGCGGCACTGCCCAAGACGATAAACAGGCAGGACGATCGACAGGCAGAACGATCGACGGGGCGCGCGATCGACAGGCAGCTGCGGGACGCCATCGCGCGCCGGACTCAAGGCTCTTGTCCGTCTCGACGGGCGTGCGTCGACATCGGAGACCACCCGAGCGATCGCCCGTCCGCTCATGCCCGCTCCATGCCCGTCTCGCCTCACTCAGTCCCGCGCACCGTCCTCGGCGCGCACCTGCGCAACGATGCGGTCGGCGATGACCTCCGGCGCGTCGGCGATGCCGACGACGATCGGGTGCTCGTCCGCGGCCGGCGGCTCCAGCGCGGCGAACTGGCTGTCGAGCAGCGCCGGCGGCATGAAGTGGCCGTGGCGCTCGGCCAGCCGCCCGGCGATCAGCGCGCGGCTGCCGTCGAGGTAGACGATCCGCACGCGCCGCGAGCCGCCGGTGAGCACGTCGCGATAGGCCCTGCGCAGGGCGGAGCAGACGATCACGCCCGATTCGCCCCGCTCCAGCCGCTGCCGAATCCAGACGGCGATCGCCGCGAGCCAGGGCGCACGATCCGCGTCGTCCAGCGCGAGGCCCGCGTGCATCTTGGCGACGTGCTCGGGGGTGTGGAAGCTGTCGCCGTCGACGAAGATCCAGTCCAGCCGCTCCGCGACGCGGGCGGCGACCGTGCTCTTGCCGGAGCCCGACACGCCCATCACCACGAGGACCTGCGCGGACGGGCGCATCGCGTCGGCGTCTGGCATCGGCCGGCTCACGGGCTGCGGGTTCCGGGTTCGAGGGGCCGGTTCCCTGCAATAGGCGATCGTTCGCGGAAAGGAAGCGGCCGCGACGATCGTTGAGGGCGCGATCCGTCCCGGGCGGGGTCGCGGGCCGGGGCGGCCGGGCGCGTCCGGCAGCGCCGCCATCGCCCGCGGATGCGCCGCCGGGGCGGCGCGATGTGCGCAGCGGGGACGAGGCCCGCCGTTCGGGCCTGCGTCGCGCACTGTGACCGCCCCGCTACGGACAGGGGCCGGCGATTGGGCTAGGCGTCGGGGCCACGAAACCAACGGGCGATCCTGGATGCGCGTTCTCCCCCTGCTCCTGTGCACTGCGCTCGCGGTGTCGGGCTGTACGGTCCTGCCGGGTGCGGGTCCGACGGCGCGGGCGGTCGAGGCGGGTT
>NZ_CAXTHR010000125.1:0-12079 GCF_964244095.1 uncultured Methylobacterium sp.
AGGCTCATAACCTGAAGGTCACAGGTTCAAATCCTGTCCCCGCAACCAAAACGACCAGAGCTCATTCAACCGCTTATGCAAAACCCTGCTTGGCCCTCGCCAGCGGGGCTTTTGCTCGTGTCCGCACCGTGTCCGTTTTTGGAGCCCTCAGGAACACGAACCGGGCGCCTCAGCGCACGACGACCAAGCTTCGGCGCGCGCGCTTGCGCACGTCGGAGGCATTGACGGTCAGCCGGCTCGCGGCATCCCTTACGGCGTCGAAGCCAGCGGCAATCCCGTACCTTGGCGCCCGCAGCCCCGGCTGCGATCCGTATTCGCACGGGGACTCGACCTCTCGCCGCATTCCGGCAGAACTCAGCCGTCAACCGGGATGCGCAGCCCCGCGCCGGCCGGCGCCATCACTCGCGCCACCTCGGCCTTCAGCACCGGCAGCAGTTCCGCCTCGAACCACGGCTCGCGCTTGAGCCAGCCGTTGTTGCGCCAGGACGGGTGCGGCAGCGGCAGCACGCGGGGGGCGCGCGGCTCGGCCAGGATGTCGCGCCAGCGACGGACCGTGCCGGTGAGCCCGTCCGGCATCCTGCCGAGGTGCCAGCCCTGCGCGTATTGGCCGATCACCAGGATCAGCTCCAGCTCTGGCAACCCGGAAAACAACTCGGACCGCCAACGCTCGGCGCATTCCCGCCGGGGTGGCTTGTCGCCGCCCTTGGCGTCGAGCCCGGGGAAGCAAGAGCCCATCGGGACGATCGCGACGCGGGCGCCATCGTAGAACGCGGCCTCGTCGAGGCCGAGCCAGGCGCGCAGGCGCACGCCCGACGGGTCCATGAACGGGATGCCTGTGCGGTGGGCGCGCGTCCCCGGCGCTTGGCTCGCGACGCAGAGCCGCGCGCTGGCGCTGCCCTGGACGATCGGGCGCGGCTCCTGCGGCAGCGGCGGGCCGTAGAGCGGCACGTCCCGGCAGATCCGGCAGGCGCGCAGACGCGCGGCGGTGGTTTCGAAGGCGGTCGGGGACGGCATGCTCGGAGGCTCTATAGCGAAGACCACCGGCCCTTGCGACCAGGATTCGAGCGTCGCCCTCGGGCCCGCTGACGTACCGACCGTCGCCGCGTCGCGGCTGCGGGCGGATGCATCGCGATGGGCCGAGCCCATCGCGATGCGGTATCGGGTATCAGGCCGCCCGGATGGTATCGAGGAAGCGAGAGACTTCCCGTCCGAGATAGGCCGACTGCTCGGACAGGTCGGCGGCGGACGACAGGACATCGGACGCGGCCATCCCGCTCTTCTCGGCGATGCCGGCAACGCCGGCGATCGTGGCCGTCACTTGGTTCGTGCCGCCCGCCGCCATCGCCACGTTGCGGGCGATCTCCTGCGTCGCCGCCCCCTGTTCCTCCACGGCCTCGGCGACCGACGACGCGAAGCCGTTGATCTCGTTGATCCGGGCCATGATCGCCCCGATGGCGCCGACCGCTTGGCCCGTCGTGGCCTGGATGCGGTTGATCTGCGTGGTGATCTCTTCCGTCGCGCGCGCCGTCTGGCTCGCCAACTCCTTCACTTCGGCGGCGACGACGGCAAAGCCTCGTCCGGCCTCGCCCGCCCGTGCCGCCTCGATCGTGGCGTTGAGCGCGAGAAGGTTGGTCTGACCCGCGATGGCCGAGATCATTCCGATGACGTCGGTGATCCGCGCGGCGGCGACCTTGAGATCACCGACCTGGGCGGCCGCCTGCTCGGCTTCGGCCACCGCCATCTGGGCGAGGCTCGACGAACCCTCGACCTGACGCGCGATCTCCTGGACCGACGAACCGAGTTCCTCAGCCGCGCTCGCCACCGTCGTGACGTTCGACGCGGCGTCCTGCGCGGCGCCTGCCGCGTCGCTCGACTGACGCGCCGTCTCACCGGCCAGCGCGGTCAGGTCCTGGGCTGCGCCGCGCATGTGGACGGCGGCGGAGGTGACGCGGTTGAGCGCATCGCCGACGGTGCTCTGGAACGCGTCGGCCATCGCGTGCATCGCCGCGATGCGCTGCGATTCGACGTCCGCACGCGATGCGGTCGCCGCGCGCTCCAGGTCGCGCGAACGGATCAGACCGTCCTTGAAGACCTTCACCGTCTGAATGATGTCGGCGATCTCATCGTTTCGGCGAACCGAGGGAAGCTCGACGTCGAGCTTTCCGTTCGCGAGGTCGAGCATGCGTGCCACGAGGGGACGCAGGAGCCGGATCGACGCCATGTTCCACGCCGCGAAGCCCAGCCCGACCAAGAGCGCGGCCGTGCAGAGGCCGAGCATCAGGATCTGGAAGCTCGCGGCGATCCTACGCGCGTCGGCGGTCACGAGCTGGTTCTTGCGCTCCTCGAGATCAATCAACTGATTGATGCGGGCCAGCCATTCGACGAAGGCCGGGCGCGCTTCGGCGAGGAGGAGGGCGTGCGCGCCGGCGACGTCGCCCCTCGCCTTCTGCGCCACGATGGCCGTGATCAGCGGCATGGTCCGCGCCTCGGTCGCCTTGATGCTGGCCAGGATCGCGCGCTCCTCGACGGACGTGCCGGCCGAATCGGCGAACATCGCATCGAGCGGCGCGGCGGAGGCCGCGTATTGTGCGGTGAGCCGCTCGATGGTGCCGAGGTTGTCGCGCAAGGTGTCGGGCCCGTCCATCAGGACGACGTCGCGCAGGCTGATGGCGCGGTCGTGGACGCTGCCGCGGAAGTTGATGGCGTAACGCTGCTTGACGCTGTTGATCTCGTTCACCGTCGTCAGGCTCTGGTCGATCGACCGAACCTGGAAGATGCCGAAGGTTGTCAGCGCGACCATCATCGCAGTGATCGCCACGAAGCCCGCGATCACCCGCGCTCCGATCCCCGAGAACATTGACCGTTTCATCACCAGACCTCGCCACCCGATATACCGCCGAAACCAATCGGTCAGAATGATGAAAGATCAATGAATTCAACGGAAGACAATTTCGAGGCTCGCGACGTGAACGATATGCCGCCCGGCTGCGTCAAGCGCCTTTCACGCCGCCTAGATCCAGCGGCAGCGGGCGCAGGCGCTGCCCGGTGGCGGCGAAGATCGCGTTGGCGATCGCGGGGGCGAGCACCGGCACGCCCGGTTCGCCGATGCCGGTAGGCGCGGCCGAGGACGGCATGATGTGCACCTCGACCACCGGCATCTCGCTCATCCGCGTCGGCGCGTCGGTGTCGAAGTTCCGCTCCTGCACCACCCCGTCCTTCAGGATAATGCGGTTGCGCAGCACCGCCGAGAGCGCGAAGCCGACCGCACCCTCGACCTGCGCCCGGATCACGTCCAGGTTCACGGCGACGCCGCATCGACCGCGGCGACGATGCGGTTCACCGTCACCTTGGCGTCCTCGGCGGTGATGTCGGCCACCATCGCCACGTCGGAGCCGAAGGATTCGTGCGCGGCGATGCCGAGGCCGCGACCTTTGCCCGTCGGTCCGACCGAACAGTTCGCCTTCCCGGCCGCGAGCCTCAGCACCGCCGACAGCCGCGGCGCCCCGGCCAGCAGCGAGAGCCGGTAGGCGAGCGGATCGACGGCGGCGGCATGCTCCAACTCGTCGACGAACACCTCCATCGCCTGGGCGGTGTGGCTGTGGCCGACCGAGCGCCATCACAGCACCGGCACGCCCTCGCGGGCGTTAAGGACCTCGAAGCGGTAGGCCGGCAGCGCGTAGGGCGTGTCGGACGCGCCCTCGGCAGTCCGATCACCGACATGATCTGACCGGACTGGCAGTAGCCGCACTGGACCACGTCGAGCCTGCGACACGCGCCCTGGACCGCGTCCGCGACGCGGCCCGACACGCCCTCGATCGTCGTGACCTTCGCCGCGCCGACGTCGCCGATCCTGGCCTGGCAAGCGCGCACAGGCTACCCGTCGAGATGGACCGTGCAGGCGCCGCATTGCGCGATCCCGCATCCATACTTGGTGCCGGTCTTGTCGAGGCGGTCGCGCAGCACCCGGAGCAGCCGCATCTCGAGATCGCCATCGACGGCGTACCGGACGCCGTCGACGGTGCGGTTCAGCATCCGGCGTCTCCCGATCGCGATCCGGACAATCGTCGCGACGGCGGCAGGCCGTTCTTAACACATCGCCGGCATCGTCGTCCGATCCGTATCTCCGGGTCCGGCTCCCGTCGCCGCCCGCCTCCAGCGCCCGAAGAGGCCGATGTCCGACCTGACTGTTGAGATGGTGCAGCGCGGACGCGGACCCTCGACGGAAGAGGTGGTGCGCCGCCGCGGCGTCGCCCGGGACATGCGCTCGGCCCGCGAGAAGCTGACCTCGACGACCGGGCTGGAGCGCGCCTTCGACTACGAACTGCTGCGCCTCTACGCGCAGTACCGGGCGGGCGCTGGCATCCCGCTCGGGCTGTTTGCCATCGCGCTCGCCGGCGCGGCGAGCTTCTGGGTCGTCCCGCTGGTCTCGGCGGTCTGGGCGCTCTGCGTCTTTCTGATGATCACTCTGAACTCGTCGCTGAGCCGGCGCTTCCTGCACGCCGAGCCGCAGGCGGTGTCGCTGGCGAAATGGCGCCGGCGCTTCGCCTTCGGTGAGGTGCTGCAGAGCCTGAGTTGGTCGGCGATGATCGGGCTCGGCACCGCGGGGGGCTGGCACTTCGCGATGTTCGGCCTCGTGATCGCGGCGGCCGTCGCGACGATGGTGGCGGCCACCGTCCCGGCGGCGGCCGTGGCGGCCCTGGTGCCGCTGGCGCTCGCCAACCTCGCGCTCCTCGCCTTCGCGCGGGAGATGGAGGCGATGCTGCTCGTCACCATGGCGATCGGCGCGCAGATCTTCTTCCTCGGCCTGGCGCGCCGGCTTTACACCTCGACCGTCGGCGCGCTCCAGTCGCGGGCCGAGAAGGACGCCGTGTTCGGCGAGCTGGAGCAGGCCAAGGCCAACTCGGACGAGGCGCGGCGCCGCGCCGAGGAGGCGAACCTCGCCAAGTCGCGCTTCCTCGCCACCATGAGCCACGAGTTGCGCACGCCGCTCAACGCCATCCTCGGCTTCTCGGAAGTCATGAAGAACGAGGTCTTCGGACCCCACACCGCGCCGAGCTACGGCGAGTACGCCAACGACATCCACGACAGCGGGATGCACCTGCTCAACCTGATCAACGAGATCCTCGACCTCTCGCGGATCGAGGCCGGCCGCTACGAGCTGAACGAGGAGGCGGTGCAGCTCGCCCACGTCGTCGAGGAGTGCCGCCACATGATGGGCCTCAAGGCGCGCGGCAAGAACCAGACGTTCCACGATTTCGTCGACGAGACCCTGCCGCGGCTCTGGGCCGACGAGCGGGCGCTGCGCCAGATCGTGCTGAACCTGCTCTCGAACGCGGTGAAGTTCACCCCGCCCGGCGGCGAGATCACGATCAAGGTCGGCTGGACCAGCTCGGGCGGACAGTACATCGCGGTCAAGGACAGCGGTCCGGGCATCCCGGAAGACGAACTCGGCACCGTGATGTCCTCGTTCGGGCGCGGGTCGCAGGCGATCAAGACCGCGGAGCAGGGCTCGGGGCTCGGCCTGCCGATCGTCAAGGGCCTCGTGGACCTGCACGGCGGCCACTTCACGCTGAAGTCGAAGCCGCGCGAGGGCACCGAAGTGATCGTCACCCTGCCGGCCACGCGGGTGATGGACACGCTGGCGGCCGTGGCCGTCGGCGCGAAGGCCCACGTCCCCGACCGGGTCGCACCGGCCGGCCACCCGCAACCCGGCTCCGCCAAGGCTGCGTCCACGGCCACGTCCAGGGCGGCGTAGCGCCGCCCAGGTCATAACCCGCCCATCGCCCGGACCAGCGCCCACTCGGCCTCCGTCACCGGCTGCACCGAGAGCCGGGAATTGTTCACGAGCACCATGTCCCTCAGCGCCGTCTCTGCCCGGATCATGTCGAGGCCAACCGGGCGCGGCAGGGGCTCGACGGCGGCGAGGTCGACCATCCCGAAGCGGCCGGTTTCGTCGGTGTGGTCCGGGTAGTACGGCCTGATCACGGTGACGATCCCGACGACGGCCTTGCCCGCGTTCGAGTGGTAGAAGAACCCGAGGTCGCCGACCTGCATCGCCATGAGCTGCCGCTTGGCGAGGTGGTTGCGCACCCCGTTCCAGTGCGTGCCGGCGGCGCCCGCCGCGACCTGCTGCGCCCAGGACCACGTCGCGGGTTCGGACTTGTAGAGCCAGTACGCCATGCGTCTCGTCGCTCGCCGGGGTGCGGGGATCAGGTCCGGCCGACGGCGGCGGCCCAGAAGCGGAGGCTCGCCGGGTCGATCGGCGAGCCGGCCTCCGCGTTCCGCGCGCTCACGAACCGATGAAAGGCCTGCGCCTCGGTATCATCCAGAAGATCGCGCACGGCGGTAAGGATGCGGGTGATGCGCAGGTGGTTGTGGTCGTGGCGCCCGAGCCAGTGCCCGGTCTCGCCGTAGAACCGGTGCATCCGCCCCAACGCCGCGCGCAGGCCGTCGCGGGCCCTCGGATCGGCCCGGATCGCATCGGCCTCGGCCGGGGTCAGCACGGGGGCGCCCGGCACGGCGCGGCTTGCCTCCCGCAGCGGGAAGCACCACTGGATGAAGTCGTGGACCGCCTCGATGCGCGCATCGTCGAAGGCGAGCACGGCCGCCAGATCGCGGCCGGCGCCGTCCGTGCCGGAGCCGGCGAGGAAGGCGTGGACCGGTCCCGACGATGTCATTCCGCCTCCCCCTTCAGTGGCCGGGCGAGCAGCCGCGCGATCACGTCCTCGACCTGCGCCCGGCCGGCGACGATCGCCGCGACCGATTCCGCGATCGGCATCTCGATCCCGCGCCCCTGCGCCAGTGCCACGAGGGCGGACGCCGTGAACGCACCCTCGGCGAGCCTGCCGCCCGAGGCCGCCTCCGGCGCGGCGCCCGCCCCGAGGCGCTGGCCGAAGGTGAAGTTGCGCGATTGCGGCGAGGAGGCGGTGAGCACGAGGTCCCCGAGGCCGGACAGGCCCATCAGCGTCTCGGGCCGTCCGCCGAAGCCGCGCGCGAACCGCATCAGCTCGGCGAAGGCGCGGGCGATCAGCGCGGCGCGCGCGCTCTCGCCGAGGCCGCGCCCCGCGACGATGCCCGAGGCGATGGCGAGCACGTTCTTGCCCGCTCCGCCGATCTCGACGCCGCGCACGTCGTCGGTGTGGTAGAGCCGCAGCGACGGGCCGGAGAGCATCCGCGCCAAGTGCGCGGCGAGGTCGGCATCGGCCGCGGCCAGCGTCACCGCGGTGGGCAGGCTGCGCGCGACGTCCGCGGCGAAGCTCGGCCCCGACAGGACCGCCACGGGCGTTCCCGCGGGCAGCACCTCGGCGGCCACCGCGCTCATGAAGGCGCCGCTGGCCCGCTCGATGCCCTTCGCGCACAGCACCACCGGGGCGCCGCCCGGGAAGGCCGGCGCCAACTGAGCGAGCACGTCGCGGGAGGTCTGGGCCGGCGTGACCAGCAGCACCACGGCAGCGGTGCCGAGGTCCCCGGTCCGCGCCGTCGCGCGGATGCCCGGATGCAGCGTCACGCCCGGCAGGTAGCGCGCGTTCGCGCGCGATCGCTCCAGGATGGCGGCCGCCCCGGCATCGCGCAGCCAGAGCGTGACGGGGCGACCCGCGACCGCTGCCGCGTTCGCCAGCGCCGTGCCCCAGGCACCGCCGCCGATCACGGCGACGGACGCGGACGGCCCCCCGATCATGCGGTCGCTCCCGTGAAATCCGCCGCCGCGAGGCGGTAGAGGACGTGCCGTTGCAGGCGATCGCCGTGAGCGAGCGCGGGATGGTCGAAATCCGCCGCGCGCCGCATCCCGAGCCGCTCCATCACCCGTCGCGACGGCGCGTCGGCCAGCGCCGTGAAGGCCACCACCGCCTCGATCCCGCAGCGGCCGAACAGGTCCGCGAGCGCGAGCCGCGCCGCGCGGGTGGCGATGCCGCGGCCCCAGGCGTCCGCGCTCAGGCGCCAGCCGATCTCGACGAGGCTGCCCGGCCGTTCGCCGTCGGGAAACGGCATCAGGCGCATCAGGCGCATCGCGCCGACGAAGCCGAGGAACGGGCCGCCGGCTTCCTCGATCGCCCACGGCCCGAACCCGTCGGCCTCGAACCGCCGGTCCAGGGCGCGCGCCTCGGCGACGCGCGCGGCCGCCGATTTCACCGCGGGGACGTGGCGCATCACCGCCGGGTCGGCGTTGATGCGCGCGAAGGGCGCGTCGTCGGATCGGCGCCAGCGGCGCAGGCGCAAGGGGTCCGCTTCCAGCGTCGCGGGGGCGGCCGGCACCCGGCCCTTGCCGCGCCATCGCAGGGAGCGCCGGTTCAGCAGCGCGAGGTCAGCGCGGCCGCCGAGCACCGCGTTCCCGAGCGCGATCGCGACGGCTAGACGCTCGGGCGGCATGTTGGCCCAGGCCGGCGCCGCTACGCTCTCGCGCCACGGCCCCTCGCAGGCGTTGTCGAGCAGGATGCGAGCGAAGCAATGGTCGAGGCGCACCGGCCAGTCGGGCCGCCGAAGCGCCGCCTGCGGGAGCCGGGTGTCCACGAGGTCGCGCCAGCGCACCCGCTGCCCGCCGACGTCCGACGCCGGCTCCGGATCGGGCGCGCGCCGACCGCGAACGTCGTCGCGCGGCAGGACGAGGCGTGCGGCGCGGCTCACCCGGCCGCCGCCTCGGGGCGGGGGCTCGCGGCGAACGGCCAGCGCGCGCGGGCCGGCGCGGTGAGGTCGTCGGCCAGCCCGAGGCGCAGGCGCTCGATGCCGGCCCAGGCGATCATCGCGCCGTTGTCGCCGCACAGCGCCGGCGGCGGCGCGACGAAGGCGAGGCCGGCTTCGCCCGCGAGCGAGGCCAGCGCCCGGCGGATCGCGCCGTTGGCCGATACGCCGCCCGCCGCGACGAGCGCGGTCGGGTGGCCGGCGATGCCGGAGAAGACGCGCAAAGCCACGCGGACGCGGTCGACCACCACGTCGACCACTGCGGCCTGGAAGCCGGCGCAGAGGTCGGCGACGTCGCGCTCGGTGAGCGGCGCGACGCGCTCCGCTTCGACCCGCAGGGCCGTCTTGAGGCCGGAGAGCGAAAAATTCGCCTCGCGCCGGCCGAGCATCGGCCGCGGCAGGGCGAATCGCTCCGGGTCGCCGGCCTCGGCCATGCGCTCGACCTCGGGGCCGCCGGGATAGGCCAGCCCCAGGAGCTTGGCGACCTTGTCGAAGGCCTCGCCGATCGCGTCGTCGATGGTGCTGCCAAGCCGCACGTAGTCGCCGACGCCGTTGACCGCGACCAACTGGGTGTGGCCGCCCGACGCCAGCAGCAGCAGGTAGGGGAAGGCGAGCCCGTCGGTGAGCCGCGCGGTCAGCGCGTGCGCCTCCAGGTGGTTGACGGCGACGAACGGCTTCCGCGCGACGAGCGCCAGGGTCTTGGCGGTGACGAGGCCGATGAGCACGCCGCCGATCAGGCCCGGGCCGGCCGCCACCGCGATGCCGTCGAGGTCCCGGAGCGCGAGGCCGGCGCGGTCGAGCGCGCGGGCGATCAGCCGGTCGAGCACCTCGACATGGGCGCGCGCCGCGATCTCCGGCACGACGCCGCCATAGGCCGCGTGCTCGGCGATCTGGCTCAGCACCTCGTTCGCGCGGATCAGGCCGCGGCCGTCCTCGCCCGGCGCGACGATCGCGGCCGCGGTCTCGTCGCAGGTGGTCTCGATGCCCAGCACGTTCATGGTGTCGATTGACAAGCCTCCGATCCTGCCCGCAGCCGCCACCCTACCCGCACGAGGCCGCACCGGGCAACGACGGAGCCGCCCGGCCGAGCGCGATGCTCGCCGGTCCGCCGCGAGGGCGTTCCCATGGCACCGGCAGGGGCGCTACGACCTCATGGCCCGGACGATTCGTCGGGTCCGGTCGCAGCATCCGCCTCCGGGATCGGCGCCGCGCCCCACATGGCGAGGACGGCGTCGAGGTCGTCGAGGACGAAGTGGCGCGCGCTGTCGCGGTCGTAGCCCTCGGCGAGCAGCGCGTCGTAGTCGGTGAAGACGTGGCGGGCGTAGGCGATCAGGGCGAGGCGCGCGGCGGTCTCCGGCGCCGCGCCGCGCAGGCCCGGGCTCTTGAGCGCCCGCTCGAGGATCGCCCCCGCCTCGAAGCCCGGCAGGCGCGGAGCAAGCCGCGAGAGCGCCGCGGCGACCCGCTCGCGGCGGTTGCCCGAGGCTCCGGAATCCTGTCTCGCCACGCCGACGCCGTCCTCCGTTGAAGATCCGGCCAAAGGACCGGAAACCCTGTCGGCGTGCCATAATTCTTGCCGTCGCGCACGCTAGGCTGCGACCGATCGAAGGTTCGCACGGCTCCGCCCTGCACGAGAACGTGCGGCCGGCCCGCGCAAGCCCGTTTCGGAGACCGCCATGATTCCCCGCCTCGCCGCACTCGCCCTCGTGTCCGTGCTCTTTGCGGCCCCTGCCCTCGCCGAGAAGGCGGCGACCGGCGCGACCGTCCCGAAGACCGGGAGTGTCAAGGCCGGGGGTGTTCCGGCGGCGACGGCCCCCGCCCCGACGAAGGCTGCGGCGATGAAGGCGACGAACGAGGCCGAGATGTTGAAGGCGCAGAAGGCCTCGGCCGCCCGCGACAAGGCGTGGGACGCCCGCACGCGCAACTCGATGACTTCGATCTGCAAGGGCTGCTGACGGCACGCGCCGCGCGTCGTCCGTGATCCGATTCGAGGGCGTCTCCAAGCGTTTCGCCGGCGCGCCGGCTCCCGCCGTCGATCACCTCGACCTCACCGTCCCCGAAGGCACCACCTGCGTGCTGATCGGGCCGTCGGGCTGCGGCAAGTCGACGACGCTGCGCATGGTCAACCGGCTGATCGAGCCGGATGCCGGCCGGATCACGCTCAGTGGCCGGGACGTGACGGCGTGCGACCCGATCGCGCTGCGCCGCGGCATCGGCTACGTGCTCCAGGGCATCGGCCTGTTCCCGCACCGGAGCGTGGCGCGGAACGTCGCGACGGTGCCGGAACTGCTCGGCTGGCCCAAGGTCCGCATCGCGGAGCGGGTCGACGCGATGCTCGACCTCGTCGGGCTCGACCCCGCGACCTATCGCGAGCGCCGCCCCGACGCGCTGTCCGGCGGCCAGCGCCAGCGGGTCGGCGTCGCCCGCGCGCTCGCCGCCGACCCGCCGGTGCTGCTGATGGACGAGCCGTTCGGCGCCGTCGACCCGGTGGCGCGGGCGAGGCTCCAGGCCGAGATCGTCGCGATCCTCAAACGGTTGGGCAAGACCGTGCTGATCGTCACCCACGACATCGACGAGGCGATGCTGATGGGCGATTGCGTCGCGCTGATGCGCGGCGGCCGCTTGGTCCAGGCCGATGCGCCGCAGGCGCTCCTCGCCGCACCCGCCGACGCGTTCGTCGCGTCCTTCGTCGGGCAGGACCGGGCGCTCCGGCGGCTCGCGCTGCTGACGGTGTCCGAGGCGGCGGAGCCGGGCGCGGCGGAGGACGCGCCGGAGATCGGGGCGGAGGCTTCCCTGCGCGATGCGCTCTCGGCGATGCTGGCCGGCGGCCTCACGCGGCTGGCCGTCGCCGGCTCACCGCGCATCCTGACCCTCGACGCGATCCGCGCGGCCGGCGCCCTGGCCAAGGTCGCGCCGCCATAGATAAAGGGCCGCCCTCCCGGACGGCCCTTCCCGCAGGCGCGACGGTGAACCGCCGCAAACGATCAGCGCGAATAGAACTCGATCACGAGGTTCGGTTCCATCTGCACCGGGTAGGGCACCTCGGTCAGGCCCGGCACGCGGGTGATGCGGGCGGTCATCTTCTGGTGGTCGACCTCGATGTAGTCGGGCACGTCGCGCTCGGGGAGCTGCGCGGCGACGACCACGATCTCGAGCTGGCGCGAGGCTTCCTTCACCTCGATCAGGTCGCCGGGCTTGACGAGGTAGCTCGGGATGTTGACCCGGCGCCCGTTGACCTTGATGTGGCCGTGGTTGACGAACTGGCGCGCGGCGAACGGCGTCGCCACGAACTTCGAGCGGTACACCACGGCGTCGAGGCGGCGCTCGAGCAGGCCGATCAGGTTCTCGCTCGAATCGCCGCGCAGGCGGATCGCCTCGGCGTAGTAGCGGCGGAACTGCTTCTCGG
>NZ_CAXTHR010000126.1:0-7967 GCF_964244095.1 uncultured Methylobacterium sp.
ACCATTCCAGACCATCTGGCAGGCCTGGACCAAAGATCCACACCGGTTCAAGATCAATCCGCACCACCTCATCCCGGGACCATACACCTAGAGGCCCGCCGGATGCAGTGCACGCACGCTCGCACCCGACGCCGCGCGGAGCGCCGCCACGGTCTGCTGCGCGGCCTCCTCGGCGGCCACCGTCGCGAGGCGCTCGCGGGTGGGGCAGGGCAGGCGCACCAGCACGATCGTGCCGACGGTCTCCTCCGAGCGGATGCGCAGGGAGCCGCCGTGCAGTTCGGCCATGGAGCGGGCGATGGCGAGGCCGAGGCCGGAGCCCTTGTGGCTGCGCGTCAGGTTGGTCTCGACCTGCGAGAACGGCGCCCCGAGCCGCGCCAGCGCGGCCTTCGGGATGCCGATGCCGGTATCCTCGATGAACAGGTGGGCGCGGTCGCCGGCTTTGCGGGCGCGCACCGCGATCCGCCCGTCGGCGGGTGTGAACTTCACCGCGTTCTGCAGCAGGTTCACGAGGATCTGCTGCAGGGCGCGCTCGTCGGCGAGCAGCGCGAGGCCGGGCCGCAGGTCGATGGTGACGTGGAGGTTCTTCCGCCGCGCCGGCTCGGCCACGAGCTTGAGTGCGTTGGCCACCGCCGCCTCGACGGCGATCTCGCGCCGCATCAGGCGGACGCGGTGCGCTTCGATGCGCGACATGTGCAGGATGTCGTCGATGACGGAGAGCAGGTAGTTGCCGCTCTCGCGGATGTCGGCGCAGTATTCGGCGTAGCGCGGGGAGCCGAGCGGCCCGTAGAGCTCGCCGGCCATCAGCTCGGCGAAGCCGATGATCGCGTTGAGCGGCGTGCGCAACTCGTGGCTCATGGTGGCCAGGAACTCGGACTTGGCCTGGTTGGCCGATTCCGCCGCGGCCTTCTGGTCGAGATACCGCTCCGCGAGGTCGGCGAGCTGCTGCGTCTGCAGTTCGAGGGTGCGGCGGGAACGCTTGAGGTCCTTCACCGTCTCGATCAGTTCACGTTCCGAGGCCACGAGCTGCTCCTGGTGCCGCTTCAGGTTGGTGATGTCGGTGCCAACCGAGACGTAGCCGCCGTCCTTGGTCCGCCGCTCGCTGATCTGGAGCCAGCGGCCATCGGTCAGCTCGGCCTCGAAGGTGCGGGCCGTCCCGCTCGCCGCGTCCGTCTCCGGTAATTCGCGCCGGATCTGCGGGAGCACGCCGCGGCCCATCACCGCGTCGTAACGCCGGCCGACCTGCGCGTCCTCGGGGCTGAGCGCGTGGAGGTGGCGGAACTTGGAATTGCACAGCACCAGCCGGTTGCTCGTGTCCCAGATCACGAACGCCTCGGAGATCGCCTCGACGGCGTCCCGCAGGCGCATGTCGTTGGTGGCGCTCGCCTCGGCGAGGTGCTGCTGCTCGGTGACGTCGATGGCGATGCCGACGAGGTGGCGCCCGCCGTCGGTGACGTCCGGCACCACCTCGGCGCGCGTGCGCAACCAGACGTAGGCGCCGTCGGCCCCGCGCATGCGGAAGGCGTGATCGACGGTGGTCTGGCTCGCGGCCAGCCCCCGGGCGAGGCTGTAGAGGTCGCCGTCGTCCGGGTGGACCAGGGCGTTGACGTCGCCGAAGGACAGGAACTCGCGCTCGCGGCGGTAGCCGAGCAGCGCGTACATCGAGTCCGACCAGTAGATCCGCCCGCGCGGGATGTCCCAGTCCCACAGGCCGCAGGCACCGCGGCCGAGCGCCGTGTCGAGGCGCTGGCGGATCTGCTCGCAGACCTTGTCGACCGCCTTCGCCCGGCGGCTCTGGAGCCCGTAGGCGAGGCCGACCCCGACGATGACCAGCGCCGCGGCGGCGATCAGGACGGCCTGGTGATGCGCCCGCCCGGTCCAGCCCGCGGTCAGCGCCGCGACCGATTGCAGCACGGCGATGCGGCCCTGGTCGCCGGGAAGCCGGCGCATCGCGGCGAACACCGTCTCGCCGGTGGCGGGCGTCAGCGTCATCACGCCGGCGCGCTCGCCCAGCGTCGAGAGCGCCTCGGTCTCGCCCAGCACCTGCTGCAGGGTCTCGATGCCGGGGCCGAGCGGCGGCCGGGCGGCGAAGATCCGCTCGCCGCGCGAGACCAGGAGCACCCGGCGCCCGGCGGGCAGCGTGCCGGCCGGGAACAGGTCGGCGAGGCTCGCCTGCGCGGCGGCGTCGCCGGCCGGGTCGGCCAGCGCGGTCGCGGCGATGCGGGTGAAGGTCTCGAGTTCGGCGGCGGCGGCCGAGAGCAGTTCGTCGCGCTGAGCCTGGAGATGGAGGACCGTCAGCGCGGCAAGGCAGGCGAGGAAGGTCGCGAGCAGCGCCGGAACCGCGTAGCGCAGCCACGCTTCCGCCCGGACGAAGCGTGCGGCGGGCGCGCGCGTGGGCCAGTGGATACCGAGAATCGTGTCCGCACGCGCGGAGAAGGAAGCGGAATCCGCCTCCGGCATGGTCAACCTCGTATCGGGTGGGAACGTGCGGCTCGGGGCGAAACCGTCCTCGAATCTGGATTCAGTTCATCATCATCCGGAGCGACTTGTCCACGGGTTTTTTTTACGCCGACGCTCGACTCCGTCTCGAATCCTCAGGCTTGCCTGCGACGAAGAATTATGAACCCCCAGAGAGGGTTAGTCGGCCTCTCCCATGCGCGCCGCGATGTCGGCCACGTCCCGGGAAAGCCCCGGGATCGCCTTGATCCGGTTGAGGATTCCGGAAGCCTTTTCGCGCCGCGAACTTTCCCATTTCCGCCAGGGGGCGAAGGCCGTCAGCAGCCGCGCCGCGAGTTGCGGGTTCGTTCGGTCCAGGGCCTCGACGGCGTCTGCGACGCGCGCGAAGCCGGCGCCGTCGGCCCGCGCGAACTGGGTCGGGTTGCCGAAGGCGAGGCTGCCGATCAGCGCCCGGACCCGGTTCGGGTTGCTCATCGCGAAGGCCGGATGCCGGGTCAGGTCGGCGATCCGCGCCAGCGTGCCGTCCTCGGGAATCGTCGCCTGGATCGCGAACCACTTGTCGAGGACGAGGGGCTCGTCGGCGTAGGTCTCGCCGAAGGCCGCGAGCGCCGCCTCGCGGGCATCCCCCTGGATCGACGCGATCACCGCGAGCGCGGCGAGCCGGTCGGTCATGTTCCGCGCCTCGCGAAGCTGCGCCAGGGCGCAGGCGGCGCCCGCGTCCGGATCGGCGGCGGCGATCAGGTCGCGGGCGGCGTTGGCGAGCGCCCGGCGCCCGGCGGAGGCCGCGTCCGGGCTGTATGCCTCCGGCTCCGGCCAGAGCGCCGCGAGGAGGGCGTCGAGGCGACCGCGCAGGCGCCGGCCGAGGATCGCCCGCAGGGCGCGGCGCGCGGCGTGGATCGCCTCGGGGTCGAGGTCAGCGGCGATCTCGTTGGCGACCTCGCCCTCGCCCGGCAGGCTCAGCACCAGGGCGGCGAGGGCGGGGTCGGCGCGCGCCTCGCCGTCGAGGAAGGCACCGAGCGCGTCGGCGAAGGCCTCGGCCGCTTCCGGAGCCGCGGGCTCCAGGATCAGCCGCATCGCGACCCCTTGCGCGGCCTGCCAGCGGTTGAACGGGTCGGTGTCGTGCCGCAGCAGGATCAGGCGCTCTTCGTCGGTGAGGTCGAGGTCGAGGCGCACCGGCGCCGAGAAGCCGCGCAGCACCGAGGGCACCGGCGCCTTCGCGACGGCCTCGAACACGATCTCCGCCGACGCGGCGTCGAGCACGAGGAGGCCGTCCGCGACGGCCTCGCAGGTGGCCTCGCCGAGCGGCCCGGAGGCGGCGACGAGGCCGAGCGCCACCGGGATCACCAGGGGCGGCCCGGCCGCCTCCAGGCTCTGGCGGAGCGTCAGGGTGCAGCGCCGGGCCGCCGCGTCGTAGGCCCGCGTCACGGCAAGGACCGGCGTGCCGGGCCGTCCGTACCAGCGCGCGAAGGCCGAGAGGTCGCGGCCGGTCTCCGCCGAGAACGCCGCCAGGAAGTCCTCGACGGTGGCGGCCCGGCCGTCGTTGTCGGAAAAGTAGCGGTCCATGCCGGCGCGGAAGGCGTCGGCACCGATCAGCGTGCGCAGCATCCGCACGATCTCGGCGCCCTTGTCGTAGACGGTCGCAGTGTAGAAGTTGTTGATCTCGGCGTAAGCCTCGGGCCGGACCGGATGCCGCAGCGGCCCCGCATCCTCCGGGAACTGGCGCGCGCGCAGGCTCCGCACCTCGCCGATGCGGTGGACCGCGCGCGAGCGCATGTCGGAGGAGAATTCCTGGTCGCGGAAGACCGTCAGGCCCTCCTTGAGGCAGAGCTGGAACCAGTCGCGGCAGGTGACGCGGTTGCCCGACCAGTTGTGGAAGTACTCGTGCGCGATGATCCGCTCGATGGCGGCGTAGTCGCCGTCGGTGGCGGTCTCGGGGCTCGCGAGCACGTACTTGTCGTTGAAGATGTTGAGGCCCTTGTTCTCCATCGCGCCCATGTTGAAGTCCGAGACCGCGACGACGTTGAACACGTCGAGGTCGTAGGCGCGCCCGAACGCCTGCTCGTCCCAGGCCATCGCGCGGATGACGGCATCGAGCGCGTAGGCTGCGCGGGGTCCCTTGCCGGGCTCGACGTGGACGGCGACCGAGACCGTCCGGCCCTCCATCGTCGTGAAACCGTCCGCCACGTGGTCGAGCCGTCCGCCGACGAGGGCGAAGAGATAGGCCGGCTTCGGGTGCGGGTCGTGCCAGACCGAAAAATGCCGGCCGGTGCCGGGCACGTCGCCGGCCTCGACCGGGTTTCCGTTGCCGAGCAGCACCGGCGCCTCCGCCCGGTCGGCCTCGATGCGCGTGGTGTAGACCGCCATCACGTCGGGCCGGTCGAGGAAATAGGTGATCCGCCGGAAGCCGTCGGCCTCGCACTGGGTGCAGTAGACGCCGTTCGAGCGGTAGAGGCCCATCAGCCGGGTGTTCGCGCTCGGATCGACGCGCGTCGCGATCGTCAGCGTAAACGGAACTTCGGGCGGGGCGTGGACCGTCAACCCGGACGGGCTCGCCGTATAGGCTCCTGCGTCGAGGGACCGGCCGTCGAGGGCGATCGCGTCGAGCGTCAGGTCGTCGCCGTCGAGCACGAGCGCCGCGCCCGGCCGGCCCGCCGGGTTCGGGCGGAGCGCGAGCCGCGCGGTGATCCGGGTGTCGTGGGGCGCGAGCCGCACGTCGAGATCGACCCGGTCGATCAGGAAGTCGCTCGGCCGGTAATCCTCCAGCCGGATCGTCGCGGGCGTGTCGGTTCGCATGGCCTCTCCTGCGCTGTCGGAGCCCGGCGGGACCGCCCGTCCGGTCCGTCCGGCTTACTGCGGAGGTGGGCCCTTGCGCGGGGGCGGGTCAATGGCCGCCGGGCCTCGGGCAGGGCCGTCAAGTTCGCCCGATCGCGTTCGCCCGATCGCCCTCGCCCTCAGGCGGCCTTCTCCGCTCCGTCGAGGCTCGCGAGGTTCCGGGCCAGTACCTCGATCCGCGACTGGCTCTCGCCGACGAGGCCCGCGATATCGGCCGAGGACGCGGCCGAGCGCCCGGCCAGCGCGCGCACCTCCGAGGCGACGACCGCGAAACCCCGCCCGGACTCGCCCGCCCGCGCCGCCTCGATCGTGGCGTTGAGGGCGAGCAGGTTGGTCTGCTTGGCGATGGCGTCGATCGCCCGCGTGATCGCGTCGATCTTCTGCGAGGACGTCAGCACCTCGCCCAGCGCCTGGTTGGTCTGCTCCATCGTGCGCTTGCGCGACGTGATGTCGACTGCGCACATCAGGATCTTCTCCGGGCGGCCCTCGATGTCCGGCAGGATGGAGAAGATCGCGTCGAGCCAGACGCCGAAGCCGTCCTGCGAGGGCCAGCAGACCTCGCGCCGCGTCCGCCGGCCGGCGAGAATCGCCTGCCGGTCGGCGTCGGCGATCAGGTGGCCGGCGCTCGCCTGCGGCTCGGTCGTCAGGATGCCGAGCCCGCGCAGGTAGGGGTTGGCGCCCAGGAAGCGGCCGTCGAGGTCCCATTCGCAGATGGCGTTGGAGGCGCTGATCGAGTCGAGCTGGATCCCGCGCTGCACCGACGCCTGCTTGGTCGCGGTGACGTTGGCCTGGATCGAGATGTAACGCTCCAGCACGCCGCCTGCGCCGAACACCGGGTTGATCGCCAGCGAGATCCAGTAGGGCTTGCCCGCCTTTGTGTAGTTCAGGATCTCGTCGTAGAACGGCTCTTGCCGGGCTAGGCGCTGGCGCACGGCGTCGCGCGTCGCCGCGTTCGTGGCCGGCCCCTGGAGGAAATCGCCGGGCTTGCGCCCGCGCACCTCCGCGGCCTCGTAGCCCGTGAGCCGGGTGAAGCCGGGGTTGACGTACTCGATGCGCCCGCCCGCGTCGGAGATCACGACGGAGTTGTCGGTGGCGTTGGCCACGAGCGAGAGCAACTGGAACTGGTCGCGCCGGCCGACCTCGTCCGTGATGTCGGTGGCGAACTTCACCACCTTGTAGGGCTTGCCGGCCGGATCGAGGATCGGGTTGTAGGTCGCCTGGAGCCAGATCGGCTTGCCGTCCTTGCCGAAGCGTCGGAACTCGCCGGCCTCGAACTCGCCCTGCGAGAGACGGTCCCAGAAGCTGCGGTAGGCCGCGCTCGCGCGCTCCTCGGGATCGACGAACAGGCGGTGGTGCTGCCCGCGGATCGCGTCGAGGCCGTAGCCCACGACCGCGAGGAAGTTCGGGTTGGCGTCGAGGATCGTCCCGTCGAGGGCGAATTCGATCACGCCCTGCGAGCGGCCGATCGCTGCGACCTTGCCCTGGTAATCGGCGTTCAGGAGCTTCTGCTGCGTGATGTCGGTGGCGAACTTCACCACCTTGACCGGCTTGCCGGAGGGATCGAGGATCGGGTTGTAGGTGGCCTGGAGCCAGATCTCGCGGCCGTCCTTGCCGACGCGCCGGAACTCCTTCGACTGGAACTCGCCCCGCGCCAGGGCCTGCCAGAACGTGCGGTAGGCCGCGCTGTCGCGCTCGGCGGGCTCGACGAAGATGCGGTGGTGCCGCCCGCGGATCTCGTCGAGGCCGTAGCCGACGACCGCCAGGAAGTTCGGGTTGGCGTCGAGGATCGTCCCGTCGAGGGCGAAGGCGATCACGCCCTGCGAGCGGTGGATGGCCTCCACCTGCCCGAGATGGTCGGCGTTCAGGAGCTTCCGCTCGGTGATGTCGCTGGCGAACTTGACGACCTTCGCCACCCGTCCGCCGCGTCCGAGCACCGGGTTGTAGGTGGCCTGGAGCCAGATCTCGCGGCCCTCCTTCGTGATGCGCTTGAACTCGCCGGCCTGGAACTCGCCGCGGGCAAGCGAGGCCCAGAACGCCCGGTAGGGCGCGCCGTCCCGCTCCTCGGGAGCGACGAACAGGCCGTGGTGCCGCCCGCGGACCTCCGCTAGGCTGTAGCCCACCGCCTTCAGGAAGTTCGCGTTCGCGGTCAGGATCGTGCCGTCCGTGGCGAACTCGATCACCGCCTGGGAACGATCGAGCGCCTGAAGCTTGGCCGAGGTGCTGCTGCCGAAGAACGTCATGCGCGCGGTCGAATCCAGTGATGACGTCCGATGCCGGAGCGCGGGCGGGCTGCGCGGGCGCAGGTCGCGGCGAGACGTCGGTACGGGCCGCCTCGCGACGGTCAAGATGATGAAAATCATTGAAGCAACCTTTAACAATTCTTCGTTCTTGAGATGATTACGCTCGCCTCATGCCTTGGGCCTACAGGCTAGTCTGGTTAAAGAAATCTTATGCGGCCATCGGCGTGAACTATCCTGCTGGCGCCACGTTTCCGGGCGGCGCGCGAGGCCCGACGCGGGCAAGGCGCGCCGCGCCCGGCGCCTGATCGGCGCGCGGGGCGCGGGGCGCAGGGCTCCCGGGCCGGCCTACTCGCCGAAGCGGCCCGCCCTAGCTACTGCCGCGACCGGCCGCGACCGGCCGCGACCGGCCGCGACCGGCCGCGACCGGCCGCGACCGGCCGC
>NZ_CAXTHR010000126.1:8067-11934 GCF_964244095.1 uncultured Methylobacterium sp.
GCGGCCCTGCGACGACGCGGGAGCCCCGGCTTCCGGATCAAGGGAGACCTGTCTGATGGAATACCTGCACACGATGGTGCGCGTCGCCGACCTCGACGCGGCGCTCGCCTTCTACGTCGACACCTTCGGCCTCAAGGAGGTCCGCCGGATCGACAACGAGAAGGGCCGCTTCACCCTGGTCTTCCTCGCGGCTCCCGGCGACGTCGGGCGTGCGGAGGCCGAGAAGTCGCCGATGGTCGAGCTGACCTACAACTGGGACCCGGAGACCTATTCCGGCGGGCGCAACTTCGGGCACCTCGCCTATCAGGTCGAGGACATCTACGCCTTCTGCGCCGGTCTGAAGGACAAGGGCGTGACCATCAACCGGCCCCCGCGGGACGGATACATGGCTTTCGTGAAGTCGCCCGACGGCATCTCGATTGAAATCCTGCAGAAGGGCGGCGCCAAGCCGCCGCAGGAGCCGTGGGCGTCGATGGAGAACACCGGCACCTGGTAGGCCGCTTGACCGCGCCGCGCGATCCGGCCCACATCCGCGCCGGATCAGCCGGCCGGGCGGCCGCTCCGGGTTCCGCACGGGACCCGGGGAGGAAAGTCCGGGCTCCATGGAGAGACGGTGCCGGATAACGTCCGGCGGGGGCGACCCCAGGGACAGTGCCACAGAGAGCAGACCGCCCCGGACCGCGAGGCCCGGGGTCAGGGTGAAAGGGTGCGGTAAGAGCGCACCGCGGACGCGGCAACGCGGACGGCACGGCAAACCCCACCGGGAGCAAGACCGAATAGGGGCGGCGCGCCCAGCCCCGGAGGGGGAGGGGCAGGCCCGCTCTCCAGGCCAGTCGCCCGGGTTGGTTGCTCGAGGCGGTCGGCGACGATCGTCCCAGAGGAATGGCCGCCACGTCGGGAGCCTTACGCTCCCGGCCCTACAGAACCCGGCTTACAGGCCGGCTGATCCGCCCGTCCGTCCGGCGCACGCGCCCCCGCGCGGGACCTGTTGTCGGCACGCAGAACCCTTGCCCAAGTCCTTCGGATCGCGGCGATTCTCCGGATGCGCCGGGCGGTTCCGGAATATAAGCCGCATCCGTCAGGCCCGGCGCGAAGCTTTCGCCAAGACCCCGCCAAGACTCCGCCGTGGCGACGCCACTAGAGCGGCATGAGGCCTGCGGATCGCTGCGGAATCGCCGCGAAGCGGTGGAAAACTTACCGCCAGTTAACCTTGCTGCGGTCTGATCGAGCGTCCGCGATGCGGATCTGCGCGTGCGTTGACGACCGTCAGAGGCCCATGGTACCCGGCATCATCCCGTCAACGGCGATTTTCGGATCGACGGACGCACCCTGCGGGCAAGCGGGGATCGTCCGCGTGCGCGCCCTTGGCCGCCGCACGACCCGAACCGCCCAAACCTTCCGCGCCGCGCCGCCGCGGCCGGGCGCAGGAAGCCATGAGCCGACCCGTTTCCCACGTCGCCGGCGGGCTCCCTCCGTTACGCACGCGCCCTCTGCCGGTCTTCGGCGGGCTCGCGCGATGAAGCGCCCCGTGCCCGATCCGGCGTGCGGGTCCCACGTCCCGGTCCTCCTCGACGAGGTCCTGGCCGCCCTCGACCTCCCCGGCGCGGGGCTCGCCGTCGATGGCACCTTCGGCGCCGGCGGCTACACCCGCGCGATGCTGGCCGCCGACCCCGCCCTGCGGGTGGTCGGCATCGACCGCGACCCGGCCGCGATCGCCGGCGGGGCCGGGCTCGTCGCGCAATCCCGCGGCCGCCTCACCCTGGTGTCCGGCTGCTTCGGTGCCCTCGACGCGCATCTGGCCGCGCTCGGCGCGGCGCAGGCCGACCGCATCGTGCTGGATATCGGCGTCTCGTCGATGCAGATCGACCGGCCGGAGCGCGGCTTCTCCTTCCGCAACGACGGCCCCCTCGACATGCGGATGGCGGCCTCCGGCACCAGCGCCGCCGACCTCGTCAACGAGGCCGAGGAGGCGGAGCTCGCCGACATCATCTTCCATTACGGCGAGGAGCGCCGCTCGCGGGCGGTGGCCCGCACCCTCATCGAGGCCCGCCGCCGCGGCCGGATCGAGACAACGGCGCAACTCGCCGAACTCGTCGCCGGGGTCGTGCGCACCGAGCCCGGCAGCGGCATCCACCCGGCGACGCGGACGTTCCAGGCCTTGCGCATCGCGGTCAACGACGAACTCGGCGAACTGGTCCGGGCGCTGCACGCCGCCGAGCGGATGCTGAGGCCCGGCGGGCGGCTCGCGGTGGTGACCTTCCATTCGCTGGAGGACCGCATCGTCAAGCAGTTCTTCTCCGCCCGCAGCGGCCGCGCGGTCCAGAACTCCCGCCATCTGCCGGGGGCGCTGCCCGGCGCCGCCCCCGCCGCGGCGAGGAGCTTCCGTCCGGTGACCAAGGGACCGGTGCTGCCCTCCGACGCCGAGACGGCGCGCAACCCCCGCGCCCGCTCGGCCAAGCTCCGCGCGGCCGAGCGGACCGAAGCCCCCGTTCCGGAGCCGCTCGCCGCGATCCAGGCGCTCGCCGCGCTGCCCGAAGCCCCCCGCGGAGGCGCACGCCGGTGATCCGCCTGCTCAACCTGCTCGCCGTTGTCGGCCTCGTCGCCTCGGCGATCTACGCCTACTCGATCAAGTACGACACGCTTTACCAGGGCGGCCGGGTGTCGAAGCTGAGGAGCGGCCTGCACGACGAGCGGCAGGCCATCGCCGTCCTGCGCGCCGAGTGGCAATTGCTGACGCGTCCCGACCGACTCCAGGCGGCTGTCGAGAAGCACCTCGCGCTGGAGCCGATCGGCACGAGCCACCTCGGGCGGCTGGCCGACCTGCCGGCGCGGCCCGAGCGCGGCGACGAGATCGGCCGGCTGCTCGCGGCCACCGCGACCCCGAAGGAGAAGGGCCCGGCCTCCGAGCCCCGCACCACCGGGGCGATCACCCGCACCGTCACGACCCGCACGCCGAACACGGCTTCGAGGTAGTCCCCGTGTCCCAAGACGCCCGCCAAGACCCCCGCCAAGACGTCTCCGAAGACGCCCGCGATGCCGCGACCCGGGACGCGTCCGACGCCGCCGCGCCGTGGGCCGCGCAGGACGCGGCCGCCGACCGCGACCGCGACCCCGCCGCGGCGCCCGCGGTCCAAGCGTTCGAGGCGGCGCCGGCCGAGCTTCGGGCGAACCCGGCTCTCCGCCTGTTCCGGGCGATGTTCCGCCTCGCGATCGAGCGGTCCCACACCCGCGTGGCGCTCGTCGGCCTCGCCTTCGTCGGCGTGTTCGGCGCGATCAGCGTGCGGCTGCTGTCGATCGCGATCTTCGGCGCCCCGCCGAGCCAGGACCACCGGGTGGCCGCCGCAGCCGCGACCGCGATCCGCCCCGACATCGTCGACCGCAACGGCGAGATCCTCGCCACCGACATCCGCACCGTCTCGGTCTTCGCCGAGCCGAAGAACATCTACGACAAGGACGAGGCGGTCGAGCTTCTCACCGCCGTGCTGCCCGAGCTGAACGCGACGGAACTGCGCGCCAAGCTCTCCACGAAGAAGGGCTTCGTCTGGGTCAAGCGCGAGCTGACGCCGAAGCAGCAGGCCGAGGTCCATCGGCTCGGCATCCCCGGCGTCGGCTTCCTGCCCGACCACAAGCGCGTCTACCCGAACGGGGTTGCCGCCGCCCACATCATCGGTGCGACGAACCTCGACAACATCGGCATCGCCGGCATCGAGAAGTACATCGACCAGACCGTGCTGAAGGACCTGTCGAGCTTCGGCGTCGTCGCCAAGCCCACCGACCTTGCGCCGGTGCAGCTCTCCGTCGACCTGCGGGCGCAGTTCGCGGTGCGCGACGAACTCGCCAAGGGCATCGAGCACTTCAAGGCCAAGG
>NZ_CAXTHR010000127.1:0-11901 GCF_964244095.1 uncultured Methylobacterium sp.
AAGGACAATGCCGCCCACGCTTCCCTTTCTCATCAGATGAACTTGTCAAAGAACAACGGACCGGGGTCCGGTAGAAAACTCGGTGCAGAAGGCAGGTTTCAGGGTATGGACCCCGGACCCGTCTCAATCCCTCTTGGAGAACCGTGATGACGACCTGACCACCTGCGTGGTCCGTGTCAGCGGTGGGAGCGTCTAAGCCCCGCCCTATCCCCTGTCAACACCTCGTCTCGGACAGGTCCGAGGCCAGAAGCTGACCCATACAACCGACAAAAACAGCAGAGCATCCGGTTTTCACCGGCCTGCTCAGCCAAGATTTCGGAAGATGCATCGACCGTCGAGAGAACTCGCTGCCCAGCCGTCGATGTCCGGGTTGTACGGGCAATACAGCGGCCCGTCAACAGCCGAATCCGAAATCATCGAAAATTTCAGGACGCGTTGATGGTGGCGCGCGACGGTGCGCCCTTGTCGCCGCAAGCGGCTTCCTGGCGGTCGGGTGCATGTCTAAGCAGGCTTATCGTGGCTTCGCCTACGAACGCCTGCTTCGATCTCTCCGGTGACGCATCCTTGTCTCGCGCGAACCAGCGGCCATTTCGCGCAAGGATGCGTAGCCATCGGGAACGATTGCGGGGGCTATCCCTTGGGCCATCCGTGGCCCCGCGACGGCGCGGGTTCCCATGAGGCAAGGACGGACGGCATGGCGATCAGGGCGCTCGACGACCGCAGGAAGCTGTCGTCCGATTTCAACGCGGCGAACGACGCGTTCATCGATGCGGTGTTGGCCGCGCTGAAGGACGGGAGACTCGCGCCCGACCTCGCGCGCGCCTACCTCGCCCATCCGGTGGCGATGATGCACACGGACGGCGCGCAGGCGGTGGCAAATTACTTCGACCGAATCCTGGCGCAACAACCGACGATCGACTGGGCGCCCGGCGCGTAGCGCGTCGGATCGGCGGCGGCCACCTGCACGCTGGTCGGCATTCCATCGGGGGAGGCGCCCACGCGGATCGTGGCCGTCGCGCCGGCCGAACACGCAGAACCTCAAAAGCCCTTCTTCGCCTGCGCGAGCGCACGGGTGAGCCCGCGGGCGATGCGGGCGCGCTCGTCGGGGGAGGCGTCGCGGGCGACGACCACGTGTTCCCGGCGCGAGACCAGGGTGAGGCGTTGCAGGCCGTATTCCTCGTCCTCGACCTGGGTGAGCTTGGTCCAGATCGGGTTGAAGCGCCACTGGTGGCGCTCGCCGCGGTGGCTGACGCGCGTCAGCAGGATCTCGATCTGCGAGATCATCACCTCCTCGAACGAGCGGCCGCGGCGGAAGCTGACCTTGAGCGCGGCGTAGATCGCCAGCATGTCGAGACCGAAGAAGCCGGCGATCGGCCAGAAGCCCATCCGCCAGCACCAGACCGAGACCACCAGCGACACGAGGCAGCAGCCCGTCATCACCACCTTGAAGCCGAGGCGGGTCAGGGACTGGTGCGGCCGGATGGTCGCCGCGAAGATTGGCCGGTCGATCGTGTCGGGATCGAGCCCGTCCGGATGGACGTAGAGGTTGCCGCTCACCATTGTCCCCATATAACGCAGCGATGCCGAGCCGTAAGCCGCCCGTCGCCAAGAACGCAGCGATGAAAGCATCGATCGGGGGCAGGCTCGCCCGGCCGATCGTCGCACGGGTCGGGACGGCGCCCGAGGCGGCGCCCAGGAACGCACCCGAGCCGGTCGATGCCGCGACGCTGGCCGAGATCTTTTCGCGGCTGATGGCGGCCAATCCCGAACCTCGGGCGGAGCTGGAATTCCTCAATCCCTACACGTTGCTCGTCGCGGTGGTGCTCTCGGCCCAGGCGACCGACCGCAGCGTGAACCTCGCCACCGCGCCGCTCTTCGCGCTCGCCGACACGCCGGAGAAGATGCTGGTGCTCGGCGAGGAGCGGGTGCGCGGCTTCATCCGCACCATCGGGCTGTTCAACACCAAGGCGAAGAACGTGATCGCCCTGTCGCGCATCCTGATCGAGCGGCACGGCGGCGTGGTGCCGCGCAGCCAGGCCGAATTGCAGGTGCTGCCCGGCGTCGGCGCCAAGACCGCGAGCGTGGTGCTCAACGTCGCCTTCGGCGAGGCCCGCATCGCCGTCGACACCCACATCTTCCGCGTGGCGAACCGGATTCCGCTCGTCGTGGCGGCCACCGCCGACAAGGTCCAGGCCGGGCTGGAGCGAAGCGTGCCGGAACCCTACCGGCTCAACGCCCATCACTGGCTGATCCTGTTCGGGCGCTACGTGTGCAAGGCGCGCAGACCCGAATGCCCGCGCTGCCCGCTCGCCGACCTGTGCCGCTATCCAGCCAAGACGCCCTGAATCGGACGACGACCCGGCTCGGCCAAGGCAGCCCGGGCCGCAAGGGCCGGAGCATTCACTGTGCCGCGCGAAAATCCGGTGGCGCAGCGCGGGCGGCGCAGGGCCGTGTCCTGCGCTCCGCACGGCTAACGCGTTGTGCTGCAAGCCCGCTTCGGCTAGTTTGCGCCACGGTCGCCGGGGTCCTCAGCAACGACGTGTGCCCGCGGCCCGGCCTCTCCCGAGGTCTGAACGCCGCGGATTCCGCGCAATCGTTCGTCGCCAAGGAGTCACGGCCCGATGGACTTCCTCAAACCACGGTACACGCCTATGAACCGCCGCCGTCGCATCTACGAGGGCAAGGCGAAGGTCCTCTACGAGGGGCCGGAGCCCGGAACGCTCATCCAGCACTTCAAGGACGACGCGACCGCCTTCAACGCGAAGAAGCACGAGATCATCGACGGCAAGGGCGTGCTGAACAACCGGATCTCGGAGTTCGTGTTCCAGCACCTCAACGACATCGGCGTGCCGACGCACTTCATCCGCCGGCTCAACATGCGCGAGCAACTGATCCGCGAGGTCGAGATCATCCCGCTCGAGGTGGTGGTGCGCAACGTCGCGGCGGGATCGCTCGCGACCCGCCTCGGCCTGGAGGAAGGCACGCAACTCCCGCGCTCGATCATCGAGTTCTACTACAAGAACGACGCGCTGAACGACCCGATGGTCTCGGAGGAGCACATCACCGCCTTCGGTTGGGCGACGCCGCAGGAGATCGACGACATCATGGCGTTGGCGATCCGCGTCAACGACTTCCTGTCGGGGCTGTTCCTCGGCGTCGGCATCCGGCTGGTCGACTTCAAGATCGAGACCGGCCGCCTGTGGGAAGGCGACATGATGCGCATCGTCGTCGCCGACGAGATCTCCCCCGATTCGTGTCGGCTGTGGGACATCAAGTCCGCAGACAAGCTCGACAAGGACCGCTTCCGCAAGGATCTCGGCGGCCTGATCGAGGCCTACACGGAGGTCGCCAAGCGGCTGGGCATCATGTCGGAGAACGAGAAGGTGCAGACCGGCGGACCGCGACTGGTCCAGTAGGCTCGTCGAGCCAGCCCGCGCGCAGCCGCGCGTGGGTCGAGAGGTCCGGGTCGAAGCCCGGATGGTAATGGGGGTCCTGCGCCAGCAGCGGCCCCCATCGTTCTTCGAGCGCCGCGATCTCGCGCTCGTGGCGGGCCTGCGCGTCCGGCGTGCGGCGCCGGCTCGCGCCCTCGCGGTGGTGCAGGACCGCGCCCGGCACCATCAGGGTGCGGTGGCCGGCTTCCGTGAGGCGCAGGCACAGGTCGACGTCGTTGAAGTCCACGGCGAAGCTTTGGCCGTCGAAGCCGCCCACGCCGTGGAATTTCCTCGCCTCGACCACGAGGCAGGCGGCGGTGACCGCCGAGACCGCGTGCGTCGCGCGCAGCCGGAAGCCGTAGCCGGGGGCGTCGCCGGGAAAATGGCGGTGGGCGTGGGTGGCGAGCCCGCCGGTGCCGAGCACGATGCCGCCGTGCTGGACCCGGCCCGCCCCGTCGAGCAGCTTTGCGCCGACCGCGCCGACCTCCGGCCGCAAGGCCTCCCGCACCATCCGCCTGAGCCAGCTGGGCTCGAATGCCGCGACGTCGTTGTTGACGAAGGCCAGCAGCGTTCCGCGCGCCGCTGCGGCGGCGGCGTTGTTCATGCCGGCGAAGTCGAACGGGCCGGGGCAGGCGACGATGCGCGCCGCGCCCTCCCCTTCGAGCGCGCGGAAGTAGGCCAGCGTCTCGGGTGCGCGGCTGTCGTTGTCGCAGATCAGGATCTCGACATCCGGCCAGTCGGTGTGGGCGCGCAGACTCGCGAGGCAGGGGCGGAGCAGGTCGAGGCGGTCGCGGGTGGGCACGATCACCGTGACGGCGGGCAGCGGGTCGGGCAGCGGGTGCTCCACGGTGACGACGCCGTCTGGACCGAGCGCGAGGCCGGCATCGGCGTGCCCGGTTCGGTCGAGGTGGCGGCGCACGATCTCCAGGCGGCCCTTTACGGAAAGCCCCTCCCCGGCCCGTCGTCGATTCCCTGATCCTGCAACGGCGCCCGGCGTGCCTCCGCGAGTGGCGCCGCCGGGCTCTCTCTCCCGCACGGGGGAGGGAGTCCGCGCCTCGTCCGAGATCGTGTCGGGACGTGGGGATAGCCCGTCCCCTCCCCCGGGCCGACGGACCGAGACGATGACCGGCAGATGGCCGATCGCCGCCGCGCCGTAGCGTTCGGCGATGCGGAAGCTCGCCTCCAGGGCGGTGCTGGCAGCACCGATCCCGGCTTCCGGCAGGCTCGCCCGGCGCAAAGCGATCACCGGGCCGATGCCATCGACCGCCATCGACAGCTCGGGGTCGAAGGCCGACCGCAGCAGCGGCAGGACCGGGCCGCCGACCTTCGCCTGGACCAGGGCGTCGCCGTAGAGCGCGTGCAGGCCGGGATCGGCGAAGGCGGCGGCAAACGTTTCGCGGGCGCCGGCGACGAGGGCGTGGCCTTCCGCGGTGAGGACGACCATCTCCGGGTGTTCAACCGCTCCGGTCACGACGGGGAAGCGCGCGAGGATCTCGGGCGGCAGCGCGAGCCGGTGGTCGATGCCGATCAGCGCGGAGAGGTGCTGGCGGGCGCGCAGGCGCCGTCCTGTGAGCCAAGCCCGGAGGATCGCCGCGGTCCGCCGCGGGTGGCGCGCCAGCGCCGAGGCGGCGGCGATCCGGCGCGCCCACCGCGCCGGGCCCGTCGCGGGGCCCGGCGCGTCCGGGGCATCGGGCGGGCCGCCCGGATCGCGCGTCATCGCAGGCATCCCGGGGTGCTTCGGCCCGGGCGCATCCCCTCGACCCGCCTGCACGCGGGATGCGGGGAAACGCGCCCCTGCCGGACTGCCTGCGTGACGCGGGACACCTATTCCAGATCCTCGCCGAAGGTCGTGAGCGACAGGGCGGGATGATAGAACGGATCGTGGCGGATCACGTCGCGCCAGCGTTCGGAGAAGCGCGCGGCCTCCTGCTCGAAGCGGACCCGCGCGGCGCCGGTGGCGGGCCCGCGGCTCACCGATTCGCGGTGCGCGAGGGTGGCGGCCGGCGTCCAGACAGTCTTGTAGCCCGCACCCTTGAGACGCAGGCAGAAATCCACGTCGTTGAAGTCGATCGGAAACGTTGCGGCGTCGAAGCCGCCGACGGCGCGATAGATGTCGCGTGCGACGGCGAGGCAGGCCGCGGTCACCGCGGAGACCTCGTGCGCGACGCGCATCTGCCCGAGATGGCCGGGGCTGTCGGCCGGCCGCCTGCGCAGGATGTGGCCGGCACGCCCTCCGAGCCCGACGACGACGCCAGCATGCTGCAGCGTGCCGTCCGCGTAGAGGAGTTTCGCGCCGACGGCCCCGACCTCCGGACGCACGGCCTGGCGGACCAGGGCGTCGAGCCAGTCCGGGCGGAGCACCGCGACGTCGTTGTTGAGCAGCACGGCCACCGCGCCGGTCGCGGCTGCGACCCCGGCATTGACCATCGCCGAGAAGTTGAACGGCGCATCGAACGGCACGATCCGCACGCGGGGATCGCGGCGCAGGGCCGCGTAATGCGCGAGCACGGCCGGATCGGTCGAGCCGTTGTCGACGATGATGCATTCGATGGCCGGATAATCGGTCTCGTGCAGCACGCCGCGGCAGACCCGTTCGATCAGGTCGAGCCGGTCGCGCGACGGGATCACGATGCTGGCCAGCGGCGCCGTCTGCGGCAGCGGCCAGAGCAGGTCGGCGACGCCGTCCCGGATCACGGGCTCGGCGGACGTGTCGCGATGGCGCGACAGGGCGGCGGCGCGGGCCGGCGCGTCCGGATCGCCGCCGATGGTTTGGGCGAGGACGCGGGGGATGTGGGCGACGCGCGCCGCCGCGCCGGCCAGGGCCAGGTCGAGGCCGAGCGCGAACGCCGCGATCGGCCCTGCCGGCTCATCGGGCAGGCGGGCGAGCAGCGCGGTCGACGCGAGCCAGGGGCGGCCGTGGTAGCCCGTCGCGCGGGCGAGATCGGGGCTCCAGTCGGGCTTGAGCCGGGGCACCCCGTCGCGAACCTCGTCGGCATAGACGAGATCCGCGTCGGCGAGCCCGGAGGCGAGCAGCGCCAGGGCGTCCGGCATCAGGCGGTCGCCCGCTTCGAGCAGGCAGAGGGCGTCGTCCGCGCACAGGCCGCGGAGCGGGCGGTCGTCGCGCCAGGGTTCGTGCGCGATGCGCGGGTCGTCGGCGGCCCCCGGCGGCTCGCCCGCGTGGAGGACGACGGCCCGCCAGCCCCGGTGCGTCTGGGCGCGAAGGCTGGTCAGCGTCGGCGCGGCATCGCCGTCCCGGGCAAGGACGAGCAATCGGATCGCCGGCCCATCCTGCGGCGGCAGGCCGGGTCCGAACGCCGCGTCGGAGCGCGCCGCCGCCCAGGCCGCGAACCGCCCGCGCGGGGTGACCGCGCAGGCCCCGCGCAGGGTGTCCCGGTGGCGGCGTCCGTCGCCGCGGATTCGCTCGTAGAGCGCCGAGACCGCGCGCAGCGGCCGGGTGCGCAGGGCCTGCAGCAGCAGGCCGGCCTCGCTGCGGCGGCCGACGCGCTCCAGGACGAAGCCGGGCTCGGCGGCGAGGCGGATCTCGCGGGTGTCGGCCGGCAGCAGGCCGAGCCAGTGGGCGCGGGCCTGCGCGACGCCCGGCAGGACGATATCCTGCACGCCGCCCGCCCGCAGGATGCGCAGCATAGGCCGCCGCGGGCGCGTCGTCGGGTCGTCGCGATAGCTCAGCACGACCCATCCGCCGGAAAGTCCTCCCGGCAGCACCAAGCGCCGGTCGAACACCGGGTCGGTGACCGGCTCGACGCGGAACGCGGTCTCGCGGCCGAGATCGAGGCGGGCCGGCCGCCGCGGCGCGTTCAGGAGCCGGACGGGGCGAAAAACCCCGGATGCCCGATCGCCCTCACTGCGCGGCGCCCTCCGCCGCCGGGGCCGGCGCCCGGCGCCGCGACTTGGGCTTGCCCGGCCTGACGCCGCCGCCGCCGAGCCCGACCACGATCTCGTAATCGGCGGACGCCGCCACCGGCACGGCGATATCGTCCTCGACCACCGTCGCGAAGCCCTGCGCCTCGCCGGGCGCCACGACCACGGCGACGCGCTTCGTCCGGGTGGAGATCACCTTCGCGTCCTGCCGGATCGCGATCGTGAACGGCACGTCGAAGCGGCCCGGCGCGCCGGAGGGCCCGAGCAGGACGCGGGCCTCGACCCCGACCTTCACGGTGATCGACCCGTCCTCGCGCCGCGTGCATTCGCGGGCGACGCGGCCGAGCGACACCTGCGTGCGGATGCTCGCGGCGTCGCCCTTCTGCCCGGCGGGCGTGGTCAGCGCGGCGCCGCCCTCCGGCACGTCGATGCTCGGGCAGTAGGCCGGCTCGCTGTCCTTCGGCTGCGAGGGCGGCACGGTGGTGCCGCCGTACTTGAACAGGTTGGAGAACACGTTGCCCTCCTCCGCCCGCGCGACACCCGCGCCGAGGGCCAGGGCGGCCAGCCCACCGAGGCCCCACCGTGCGATGGCCCGACACCCGATCATGGCTGCTCCGAACATGGTCACTTCAGGCTGTCGAAGCCGGCAGCGAAACCCTTCATCGACAGCGGGATGCCGACGCCCTCTTCCGGCGTCTGGAACACGATGAAGGTCGCCTGGGTGCCGGCCTTGAACTGGCGCACGAGGCCGTCGTCCATCACCACCTCGGCGACGCAGCCGGTGGTGAGGCAGCGCACGAAGCCGGCGCGGCCGATATCGGTCTGGTCGATCTTCAGCCCGAGCCCGGAGGGCAGGAGCACGCCGAGCGGTGCGACCACGCGGAGCAGGTAGCCGCGGTTGTCGGCGGTCTTCAGAACGATGACCACGAGGGTGAGGTTGGGACGGTCCTCGGCGGCGAGGTACTGCACCAGGGCGCATTGCTCGGCCTTGGCGCCGGCCGGCGTCTCGCAGCGCAGTTGCCAGTCGTCGAAGGTCTTGCGCACCATGCCCTGCGCTCCGGCCTCGCCGGCACCGAGGAAGCAGCCCGCAAGGGCGGCGACGGCGAGCGCCGGCAGCCGGCGTCCGACACGGTCGAGACTCACGTGCAGCCGCACCGACGATCCCTTCACGAGCGCCCCGCGCCCACGGCCGGGCGGGGGCCTTTGGAAAAACCCGCGTGTTCGGACCATGCGGGGCCGGGCGCTGTCAAGCGAGGCGCTTAGGGCCTTCCGAAGCGCGCGGGTCCCCGTGTTGCCGCGCTGCGCTATCGCCCGCCCGGGGCGCGGCCTAGACAAGGCAGCGATGCGCCGCCACACGAGAGCCGACCCCATGCGTTTCCTCGCCCTGACGGCCCTCTGCCTCGGCGCCGCCGGCGTCGCGGCGGAGGCCGAACCGCTGCCGGTCGGCGAGACCACCTACGTCGAGCGTTCGCTCAACATGAGCGGCCTGCTCACGGTCGAACACCCCCCGGTCGCGCGCAACCCCTACGGCCGCCGCAACGGCAGCGCGGCGATCGCCGGGTTCTGCCGCGAGGGCGGGTCGATCCGCCGCCACGACGCCTTCGGCCACCCGGTCGTCGTCCGGCAGCGCGAGGTCTGCGACAGCGTTGCGCCGCGCACGCTCCATCCGGGCGCGGTCGATCCGCGTCCGACCTGGCCGGTGGAGCGCGTCGCGCGCGAGCGGGTGCTGCGCGCCAAGGGTTGAGGGTCCGGGCCGCGTCGGCCGGGCGGCCTCAGCCGTAGCGGTGCAGCGCCGTGCCGTTGCGCTTGAGCCAGGCCTCGGCCGCCTCCACTTCCGGGCACAGGCCGCCGAGCAGGGTCCAGAACCGGGACGAGTGGTTCATCTCGCGCAGGTGCGCCATCTCGTGCGCGACGAGGTAATCGAGCACCAGGGGCGGCGCGAGGATCAGGCGCCAGGAGAAGTTGAGGGCGCCGCCCGCGGTGCAGGAGCCCCAGCGGCTGCGGGTGTCGCGGATCGTGATCCGCGCCGGCCCCTGCCCGAGCTTTACCGCGTAATGCGCGACCGCGCGGTCGAGGTCGCCGCGCACCTCCCGTTCGAGGAAGGTCCGCACCCGGCGGGCGACGTATTCCTCGCCGCAGGACACCGACAGGATCGGCTCCGCGCCGCCGGCCTCCGCGCGCGTCACGCCGCTGCGCGATCCGCGGCGCACGACGCGGTGCGGCACGCCGCGCAGCGGCAGCACGGCGCCGTCCGCGAACGGCACCCGCTCCGGCACCCGCGCGAGGCGCGCGGCGATCCAGCCGCCGTGGCTTGCGGCGAAGCGTTGCGCGGTGGCGATCGCGCTGCGGGCCGGCAGGGTGATCACCACCTCGCCGGTCGCCGCCGAGACCCGCAGCGTCAGGCGCCGCGCGGTCGGGCGGCGGCGCACCGCGATGCGATAGCATTCCCCGTCATGCACGATGTCGAGATGGTCGGGGTCGGGACGTCGCAGCAGGGCGAGAGGCATGCCGCCAGTCTAGCGCCGCTCCGAGCACCCCTCCAGTCTTAAAGCGACGCTCGACGCGGTGGATACCGGTTCCCCGCAGACGAGCGGACCAAGACAGGCCCCCGGAGCCACGCGATCCCGTGGGATTGGGCGCTCACACCGCCTGCAGCAGCGGCCGGGCCTCCTGCGCCGAAAGCGCCTGCATCGCATGCACGAACGCCGTGATCCGCGGCGCGATCACCGCGCGGTAGCGCGAGCCGTTGAACACGCCGTAATGGCCGACGCCGGCCTGGAGGTGGTAGGCCTTGCGCGCCTCGGGCAGGTTCGGCGTCAGGTCGAGGGCCGCCCTGGTCTGGCCGACGCCGGAGATGTCGTCGTTCTCGCCCTCGACCGCGAGGATCGCGCAGCGCCGGATCGCGCCGAGATCGACCGGTTTTCCCCGGTGGCGCATCGTGCCCTTGGGCAGGTCGTGGTTCACGAACACCGTCTCGACGGTCTGGAGGTAGAACTCGGCGGTGAGGTCCATCACCGCGAGGTACTCGTCGTAGAACGCGCGGTGCTTCTCGGCCGAGTCGCCGTCGCCCTTCACGAGGTGGTCGAACATGTCGGAATGCGCGTCGACGTGGCGGTCGAGGTTCATCGCCATGAAGCCGGAGAGCTGAAGGAAGCCCGGATAGACCCGCCGCCACGCCCCCGGGTAGATCGGCGGCACGTGGCTGATGGTGTTCTTGGCAAACCACGCCTGTCCGCGCTCCTGCGCGAGGCAATTCACGGCGGTGGGCGAGCGCCGGGCGTCGATCGGCCCGCCCATCAAGGTCATCGAGACCGGGACCGCGGCGCTGGACTCGGCCTCCATCACGGCGACCGCCGCGATCACCGGCACCGCCGGCTGGCACACCGCCATCACGTGGAGGTCCGGCCCGAGGTCGCGAAACATCGCCTTGAGGTAGTCGATGTAGCCGTCGAGGTCGAACCGGCCGGCCATCAGCGGCACCATGCGCGCGTCCGACCAGTCGGTGACGAAGACCTGATGGCGCGGCAGCATCGCCGCGACGGTGCCGCGCAGGAGCGTCGCGTAGTGGCCGGACATCGGCGCGACGATCAGCAGCTTCGGCTGCGGCTCGGCCGGCGGGCGCGGGAAGCCGCGATCGAAGGCGATCACCCGGCAGAACGGGCGCTGCCACACCACGCGCTCCGTCACCGGCACCGCGGCGCCGTCGACGAGCGTCTCGGTGAGACCGAAGGCCGGCTTGCCGTAGCGGCGGGTGGCGCGCTCGAACATCTCGCACCCGGCGGCGACCGAGCGGGCGTAGGGCGCGTAGGCCAGCGGGTTCGCCGGGTTCTGCAGGCCGGCCCGCGTCAGGTCGGCGGCGACGCGGGCCGGCGCCATCATGAAGCGCGCGCCCTCGAAGACGAGATAGGCGAGATCCATCCCGGCCATCGTGAACCCCATCGCCGGCACGCGGCGCTTCGTGCGGCAGGCAACGGCGATCGGATCGCGAATGTTCCGGCCGCGTCGGCCCAAGGTGGCGGGACGCCCTGGATGCGCTCCGGCGCAGCCCTATCGTTAGGACGACCATGCTCGACACCGATCCGAGCGGCTTCGTCCGCGACGCGCGCCACCTGCGGCTTGACACGTTCGTGCGCCTGCGCTGGCTCGCGATCATCGGCCAGAGCGCCGCCGTGGTCGGGGCGCGGTTCGGCCTCGGCCTCGCGCTGCCCTTCGGCTGGTGCTTCCTGGCGATCGCCGCCTCGTCGTGGCTGAACCTCGGCTTACGCATCCGTTTCCCGGCGAGCTACCGGCTGAGCGACGATTCGGCGGCCCTGCTGCTCGCCTTCGACATCGTGCAACTCGCAGCCCTCCTGTTTCTCACCGGCGGCCTCCAGAACCCGTTCTCGCTGCTGTTCCTCGCCCCCGTGCTGATCTCGGCGACCGCGCTGCCGCCGGAGCGGACGCTCGCGCTCGGTCTGCTCGCGGTCGGCCTGGCGACGCTGCTCGCGCTGGTGCACCGGCCGCTGCCGTGGTTCTCCGACGGGCGGATCGAGCTGCCGTTCCTCTACGTCTCCGGGGTCTGGACCGCGATCCTGCTCGGCACCGCCTTCAC
>NZ_CAXTHR010000128.1:0-11845 GCF_964244095.1 uncultured Methylobacterium sp.
GGGTGTAGTCGCGGTTGAGCGCGCCCTCGACGAAGTAGCGCCCGATGCCCGGCAGCCCGAAGATCGTCTCGACCACCACCGAACCGGTCAGCAGCGAGGCGGAGAGCGGCCCGAGGATCGCGACGACGGGGAGCAGCGCGCCGCGCAGCACGTGCCGGGCGACGCGCCGGGGCGGCAGGCCGAGGCTGCGCATCGTGCGCACGTGCGGCGCGCGCAGGCCCTCCGCCATCGCCGCGCGGGTCAGCCGCGCGATCGCCCCGGCCTGCGGCAGCGCCAGGGTGATCACGGGCAGGATCAGGTGGGCGGGCGCGCCGCCCTCCCAGCCGCTCACCGGCAGCCAGCGTAAGGTGAGCCCGAAGGCGATCTGCAGCAGCGGCGCGACGACAAAGCCCGGCACCGAGAGGCCGAGCGAGGCCGTCAGCCCGACGACGCGGTCGACCCATCCGCCGGCGCGCAAGGCGGCCAGCGCCCCGAGGCCGATCCCGAGGGCGAGCGCCAGCGCCAGCGCCAGCGCGCCCAGCGTCATCGAGACGGGCAGGCCGCGGGCGAACAGGTCGGCGACGCCGAGGTCGCGGAACGAGAACGAGGGCCCGAGGTCGCCCCGCGCCAGCGCCGCGAGGTAGCGCCCGAACTGCACGGGGAGCGGCTGGTCGAGGCCGTAGACGCGGCGCAGGTTCTCCATCGCGGCCGGGGCCAGCGGCCGCTCCAGGTCGAACGGGCCGCCGGGCGCCAGCCGGATCAGGAAGAAGCTCGCGGCGATGACCACGAACAGCGTCGGGATCGCCTGGAGGAGCCGGCGCAGGACGTAGCCGATCACGGGCGGGCCGCGGTCGTTCGGAGCTGCGCGGCAAGCGCATCGCGGCACCCGCTCCCAGGGGGAGAGGGCTGGGGTGAGGGGCGTGCCGCATCCGGATGGGTCACGCCCCTCATCTCCTCCTCACCCTGGGGAAGGCGCCTGCGCCAAGGCCCGCCGCCGCATCGCGCTTCGCCGTGAGCGGGCCTCGACCCGACGGGACGGCGCTCATCGCTCCAGCCGCAGGAACCGCGTCGGCGTGGCGTTGCGCAGGTTCGGCACGTAGCCGTGCAGGCGCGGGGAGATCAGCGCCTTCGAGCGGGTGTGCATCATCGGAATCCAGGGCAGGTCCCGCACCACGATCGCCTCGGCACGATGGAGCACCTCGGCGCGGGCCGCGAGGTCGTGCTCGGCCGCCGCCTGCGCGAGGAGCCGGTCGTACGCCGCATTCGACCAATGCCCGGGGTTCATCCCGTCGTTGCCGGTGGCGAGCAGGAACAGGAAGTTCTGCGGGTCGGAATAATCCGCGATCCAGGACATGCGCGCGACGTCGAAGTCGCCGCCGTCGCGCAGGTACGCGAAGTGGGTCTTGGCGTCGGTGTAGACGAAGCGCGTCGCGATCCCGAGGCCGCGCCACATCTCGGCCACCGCGACCGCGGTGTTGCGGTTGTTGTCGCCGGTGTTGAAGCGGTACTCGATTCGCAGCGGGCGCCCGGGGCCGAAGCCGGCTTCCGTGAGCAGGCGGCCGGCCGTCTCCTCGTTGTCGATCGGCAGGCTCGTGCGCCCGTCGGTCTCCGGCGGCGCGCGGTAGTTGTCGAGGCCGGGCGGGCAGAGGGCGTAGGCCGGGCTCATCGTGCCGCCCCACAGCGCCTCGGCGAGGTATTCGCGGTCGAGCGCCAGCGACAGGGCGCGGCGGACGCGCACGTCGTCGAACGGGGCTTTCCGGGTGTTCACCGCGAGCGCGTAGAGGCCGAGCGCGGGCCCGAGCACGACCTGATCGCCGAAGCGCAGCTTGAGCGAGGCCATCTGGTCGCCGGGCAGGTCGGCGAGCGAGTCGAGCTCGCCGGCCCCGTAGCGGCGCACCGCGCTCGACAGGTCCGGCGTCGGCACGAAGGCGACGCGCGGGATCGCGACCGCGTCCGCCGCGTGGAAATGCGGGTTCCTCGCCAGGACGATGCGGTCGTTGGGCACGGATTCGGCGAGGCGGTAGGGTCCGTTCGAGACGAGGTTGCCGGGCCGGGTGAAGCCGTCGCCGTAACGCTCCACCGACGGGCGGTGGACCGGCAGCGCGGTCTGGTGGGCGAGGAGTTCCAGCAGGTAGGGCGTCGGCGCCTCGAGCCCGATCGTCACCGTGCGCGCATCGGGTGCCGCGACGCCGAGCGCCGCGACCGGCGCCGCGCCGCGGTTCACGGCGGCCGCGTTGCGGATCGGGAACAGGACCTCGGCGTACTTCGCAGCGGTGTCCGGGGCGAGGATGCGGCGGAGCGCGTAGACGAAGGCCTCGGCCGCGAGCGGATCGCCGTTCGACCAGCGGCCGTCCGCGCGGAGCGTGAACGCGTAGGTCAGCCCGTCGTCCGAGACGCGCCAGGATTCCGCGGCGCCCGGGATGATGGCGCCGTGGTTGTCGTAGGTCAGCAGACCGTCGAACAGGTCGCGCAGGATATGCGCCTCGGCGACCGTCGAGGAGCGGTGGGGATCGAGCGTCTCGGGGTCGGCGTCGTTCCCGCGGCGGTACTCCGCCTCGGACGCGCCGTGCGCGCGCGCCGGCCCGGCCAGGGCGAGGGCGCCCGCGCCCCTCAGCCAGTCGCGGCGCGGCAGGCGCATCGGCTCAGGCGCCGGTCTCGGGCCTCAGCCCTGCCGCCTCGATGCCGGCGACCGCGCAGATCTCGTCGTTGTCCGAGGTGTCGCCCGAGATGCCGACCGCGCCGAGCAGGCGGCCCTCGCGGGAACGGATCAGCACCCCCCCCGGCACCGGAACCAGCGCCGCCGGCCCGACCAGGTGGCTCACGGCGGCGACGAAATAGGGCTGCGCCTCGGCGCGGGCGTGGATCGCCCGCGAGCCGAGGCCGAGCGCCAGGGCGCCGTTGGCCTTGGCCGAGGCGATCTCGGGCCGGCGCAGCGACGCCTCGTCCTCCACCTGGACACATTTCAGAGACCCTCGGGCGTCATACACGACCACCGCGAGCGGCTTCAGGCCGCGCGCCCGCGCCGCCTCCAGGGCGGTCGCAACGATGGTCCGGGCGGCCTCGAGCGTCAGGTCGATCATCGGAACCGATACGAATGCGAGGGGACGGGGAGCCGGGCGGATCGTCCGCACCGGCCGGAGAGAGGACGAGGAGGCGATGACGATGCGTCGCGCGATCATCCATATCGGAATGCCACGGACGGGGTCCACCTCGCTGCAGCAGGTGCTCGCGACCCTGCGCCCGCGGCTGGGGCGGGCCGGCCTGCTCTATCCGGAACTGGCGCCGCCCGGGGCGCCCGACGGCGCCGACGTGAACCACCAGAGCCTCGGCGAGGCGCTGGACGGACGCCGCCCGCGGGCTCAGCGCCGCACGATCCTCGAACGCCTCGACCGGACGCTGGCCGAGACCGACGCCGACACCGTGATCCTCTCCTACGAGGATTTCTCCGTGCAGCGGCCGGGTTTTCGCGCGCCGGAGACGCTGGCCGCGATCTTCGCCCGCCGCGGCTTCGCGATGGAGGTCGCGATGGCGGTCAAGCCGCCGTTCGAGTTCCTGAACTCGGCCTATGCCCACCGCGCCCAACTGGTCAAGGAAACGCGAAGCTTCCGCGGCTACGCGCGGGCGCACCGGCGCTCCGGGCGGCTCGACTACCGCGCGCTGATCGCGCCGTGGGCGCGGGCGGCGAACGGACCCGTCACCGCCGTGCCGCTGCGCGACGCGCGCTCCGACGCCACGCTGGTGGAGCGGTTCGTCGCGGCGCTCGGTCTCACGGAACGGCTCGGCCCGATGATGGACGCGCAGACGCTGCGGACCGTGACCAACCGCAGCCCCGGCCCGCTCGCGGTGGAGGCGTCGCGGCGGCTGCGGCGGCTGCGCGTGCACCGGCAGGTCGCAGGCCATCCGCGCCGCGTCGGGCACGTGCTCGATCAGGCGGCGTGGTCGCGCGGGCTCGACCCGGAGCCGTTCCGCGGCGACGCACCGGACCTGCGCGACGAGATCGCGGAGCGGTTCGCAAGCTCCTGCGAACGCTTCGCCGAACTCGCCTGGGGCACGTCCTGGGACCGCGTGGTGGCCGCAGCGCCCGCGCGCGCGCCGAACGAGTGGGCGGGCCGGCCGATCCCGCCCGAGACGGAAGCGCAGGTCGCGCTCCTGATGCGCGAGACCATGCGCCGGTTCGACTTCCACGCGCCGCCGGCCTGGCGCAGCGCCCCGGCGGACTGGGCCGAGGCCGCGGCGCAGGGCCTCGCGCGGCTCGCCGGCTACGAGTCCCGCTGGCGGGTCCACTGAGCGGCGCGACGTTGCGGATCGCGGGCGCGGACGCGCGCGTCAGCGCAGCCCGGCGACGAACGCGTCGTAGTGGGCGGTCACCGCGTCCAGCACCTCGAAATGCGGGAAGGCGCCGGTCGGCAGGCTCTCGATCCGCCAGTTCGGCCGCTCCGCAAAGCGCGGGGCGTCGCGGTAATCGACGAAATCGCCCCGCGTGCCGTGCAGCATCAGCACCGGCTGCGTCAGCGCCTCGTAGAGGGTGGTGGCATCTGTCGGGAACAGCAGGCCGGACAGGAAGCAGGACGGCGCGTGCCGCGCGCCGGGCTGGTGGGCCGAGAGGTAGTCGTAGGCGAACAGGCCCTCGTCGATCCGCTTCGAGCCGAAGGTCTTGGCCAGGAAGAAGCGCATGCTCGGCCGGCTGACGAGCAGGGCGAACAGCGGCCGGCCGAGGACGCGCGAATCGAAGATCGCGCGCACCCTCGCGCTGCCGCGGACGCCCCCGTCGGGTCCGCGGCCCGCGAGCCGGCGGTCGAAGCCGGTCGGGCTGATCAGGCCGAGTCCGCGATAGTCCTGCGGGCGTTCGACGGCTGCGCGCGCGAGGTAGGAGGCCGAGAGCGAGAGCGCGATCGCGTCCAGGGGTGCGCCGCCGTGCCGCCCGCGGATCGCGGCGGCGACCGCGTGGATCGCATCCGCCATGGTGCGCGGCGTGTAGAGCCGGGGCGCGCGCTCCGAGAAGCCGTAGCCCGGCAGGTCGAGGGCGTAGACCGGGCGCCGCCCGCGGTAATGCGTGTAGAGCGGGCGGACCTCGTAGGCGTTGGCCGCCGCGTTGATCGAGTGCACGAGGAGCAGCGGCACCCCGTCCGCCTCGGCCGAGCCGTAGAAGCTCACCCGGCCCGCGTCGGTGTCGATTACTTCGCGGTGGCCGGGCAGGGCCGGCGGCAGCACGGTGTGGGGTCTGTGCGCCATCGCCTCGCCTCAAGGTGGATCGCCGAGGCGACAACGTGGGGGGCTCGGCGAACGTTGCCTTGCCGCGGCGACGGGCGCCCTCACCCGGCGGCCGTGCGCAGTCCGGCTTTCGTCGGGTCGGCCGGGAGCGCCGAGATCCGGCCCGGCGTCGCGGGCGGTCTGAGCGCATCCCCGGCGGCGGCGCGCAGGAAGGACGACACGTCGCGGTCGGCAAGCCACGCATCGACCGTCCTGCAGACCAGGGTCTCCGGCCGCCGGCGGGCATAGGACTCGTAGCTCTTCGCGATGAAGACCGGGAGCGTCATCGTCCGGGCCGGGCCGGTGCGCGGCGTCGCGGCCTTGAGGAACAGCGCGCTGCCGGGCACCCCGTAGAACGTGCCGATCTCAGGGTAGACCGGCCAGCTACCGAAGGCGCCGAGGTCGTCGGGCAGGTAGGCGTCGAGGTCGCAGGCGCCGTAGGCGATGCCCGCCCTGTCGAGCAGGCCCCGGGCGAGGTCGGCGGCGACGTGCATCTTGATGTGGTTGTTGGCGTGCATGAAGCATCCGCGCCGCGCCCAGCGCACGAGGAGCGGGTCGAGGTCGTACCCCGCCTGCTCCCCGAGGGAGCGCAGGTGCGCGACGGACGCCGCCCAGCCGTCGAGGTAGCCGAGGCGCCGGTAGACCGGCTCGGAGAACAGCCGCAGCACCTGCGCGGGCGCGAGGCCGGCGTGATAGCCGAACAGCGCGAGGCCCGAATGGGCATGGCCCATCGGGCCGGAGACGAACTGCGCGAGGCGGGACGCATCCTGCCGGCCGAGGTTCACCAGATCGGGATGGAACGCGGAGAAGACGATCGTCGGGATCAGCATCGCGCGCGGATGGGCGCGCAACGCCTCGATGGTGCCGCCGTCGCGGAACGGCGGAAGATAGATGTTGGAGAACACCCGGTCGTGGCGGTCGGCCTCCGCCAGCAGGTCCCGCATCCGCGGGAAGCGCCGCGCCGCCTTGAAGGACGAGACGAAGGTCACCTCCGCCTCCGGCACGAGGAAGCGCATCGCCCGCGCGATCGCCGCACCCTGGCACACCCCGATCACCAGGATGCGCGGCGAGCCCGCGGGCTGCCGGCGGAACGCGGCGAGCTGCGACAGGCGGTAGCGCGCGCGTCGAAGGTCGGCGATGTCGAACATGCGTCCCCCCGCACCCCTTGACCGACGAAAGCTACATTCGATCCTGCTCACACGTTTCTCGCAGGACCCGCAACCCTGGACCTGCAATCTTCGCGGCCGCGCGGCTTGCGTGCCACAGTCGCGGGGCATCGCCCGTGGATCGCCGCCGACGGGCGCCGCGCGACGTCGCCCTCGTGTCCGGCCGGCGCGGGCGGGATGGCCGACCGCCGACCGCGCCGGTACGAGACCGGAAGCGGACGGGACATGGCTCAGGCGGAGATCGGCGCGCGCGACGCTGCGCACGGTGACGGGGCGCATCCTGCCGTTCCCGATGCTCGCCTACTTCGTCGCCTTCATCGACCGGGTGAATGCCGGCTTCGCCGCCCTGCAGATGAGCCAGGACATCGGCCCGTCGGCGGCGCGGTTGTGGGGCGGCGCGCCGGGGCCCGGGCGCGGCAGGCGGCCGGCGTGACCGCGGGCGCCCTATCGCCCGGCGGCGGCGCGCGCTTGGTTGAGCGCGAACAGGCGCTCCAGGATCGCGTCGTCGGTCAGATCGGCCGGCCAGCCGTAGGCGGCCGCCACCGCCGCGTCGAGGCGGCGGTGGGCGTTGTCGAGCCAGGCCGGCCGCGCGTTGTAGAGGGCGGTCAGCGTGCGCGTCTTCAGGACGGCCGCCGCCGCCGCGTCCTTCGGCAGGACCCGGTCGGGATAGCCCGGCACCACCTCCGGCTCGATCCGCACGAGGTCGGCCGGGTTGAGCCAGTTCTCGCGCAGGCGGTTCAGCTCGGCCGCGGCCTCCGCGATGGCCTTGGCGCGCGGGTCGTCGGCGTAGTCGGCCGCCGGGATGTCGGGGGTGAGGTTTTCGGGGAAGGGGAAGGTCTCGAAGGTGGTGGAGGGTGTGTAGCGCGGATCGTTGCCGACACCGAGCGATGTTCCAAGTCTTATTGACCAAATTTCATGAATATTTGATTGTAAAAAGCCAAAAGATACATCGTCGTCCCTAGCAATCGAAACTGTTGCAGAATCAGGAAAAACAGTCTTATCTGCCCAAATAAATAGCCTGTATTTTGCAACTCGTGGTGTAATTAGATAACGATTGAGCTTGGCAGATGCACTTCGCCAGCCGTCCCCGCTCTCTCCGTGTCTCCACCACTGCTCGGCACGCCATTGCCTGCGATTTTTGATTCTTTCTGGGCGAACTTCATTCAACACGTACTGGAACGGCGCCTCAAAAAGTGAAGCAGAGGCCTGATCACGTTTGAAGAAATCCACCACCCATCTATCCGAACATCTTCGCGCGATGTCCGACGCATTAAGTATTGGATACAAAACCTCACGATTACCATATCCATTTGGATTAAGTGGTAATTTCAGCCATCCACGCGCAATATCTCCCGGAACTTGAAAGGAGCCGATCAGTACGGGGCCTTGGAAGCCGAGTTCGCGATTCTCATTCAGCCGCCTCGCCATTGCAAGGTTGATTCTTGAACCTGTCAGGTCGGCGTTCAGCCGGGTCACAGCCATTCCGTTGAGACGAAGCCCGTCAAAACCTACTCCAAAGCCAATCATCGACACCCGGACGGCCGCACCCTTCAGAACCCAAGGCTCATCGGACCAAGCCTCGCGGATCGCGCCAGCCGCCGCGATCGGCTCCAGCACGCGCCGGTTGGCGCCGCCGCGGATCGAGTTCGTCGTCACCAGCCCGGCCCTGCGGACGCCGACGCCGTCCGTGCCCGTCGGGCCGCCCACCGCCCGCCACGCCTTCTCCACCCAGTAGCAGACCAGATCCGCCTCCGCCGGCACACGGCCGCGATAGGCGGAGAACAGCCGCTCGACGGTGGCGTCGCCCAGGCCGTCGCGCAGGCGCTTGCCGCCCAGGAACGGCGGGTTGCCGACGATCACGTCGGCCGGCGGCCACGCCGCCTCGGTGCCGTCCGGGTTGAGCAGGGCGTCGCGGTGCTCGATCGTGTCGAGGGCGTGCAGGACCGGCTCGACGTAGGCCGTGTAGCCGTTGCGGCGCTCCCATTGCAGGTTGCCGATCCACAGGGTGACGCGGGCGAGTTCGGCCGCATACGCCTCGATCTCGAGGCCGCGGACGGCGTCGAGGCCGACGCGGGGCGGAACCTGCGGCACGCCGAGCCGGTCGGCGTCGAGCAGCGCGCGCAGCTCGATGTCGCGCAGCGCATGCAGGGCGACGTACAGGAAGTTGCCCGAGCCGCAGGCCGGGTCGAGCACCCGGAAGGCTGCCAGCCGCGCGAGGAACGCGTCGCGGAGCGCGGTGGCGCGGGCGAGCGCGGCGTCGCGGCGCTTGGCGATGTCGGCGAGCGCCCTGCGGCGGCCCGCCTCGCCGGCCCGGTAGGCGGCGGCGCCCGCCTCCATCGCGAGGGCGGCCGCCTCGTGGACGGCCTTGCGCTCCGCGTCGGCGGCATCCATCGCGTCGGCCTCGCCCCGGATGGCGGGGAGCGCCGCCGCCCATTCGGCCGCCAGCGGCCGGATCACCACCGGCTCGACGATCTTCAGGATCTTCTCGCGGTCGGTGTAGTGGGCGCCGAGCGCGGCGCGCCGGCCGGTGGTCTTCAGGGCTTCCTCGAACATCGTGCCGAACACCGCCGGGTCGATGTTCGACCAGTCGTGCTCCCGGGCGGTGCCGGCGAGCAGGTCGAGGTCGGCCCGCTCCAGCGGCAGCGCCTGCGCGTCGTCGAACAGGCCGCCGTTGAACCAGCGCACCACGTCGGCGCCGAAGAAGCCGCCGGTGCGCATCGTGGAGAACAGGCCGTCGAACTGCGCCTTGGCCTGCGCCGGCTTGAAATACGCCACCCGCGAGAGCGCCAGCATCAGGCGCGTGAACAGCCCCTTGGGCAGGATCTCGGCATCCTCGGCGAAGAGGCAGAAGATCAGGCGGTTGAGGAAGTGCGCCACCGCCTGCGGCTCGTGCCCGCGCTCCTGCAGGCGGCGGCCGAGGTCGCCGAAGCGCGCGGCGGCCTTGGCGGTGAGCTCCTGCGGGCTCAGGCCCGGCTTGAGCGCCTCTGACCCGGAGAACACCTGCCGCAACTCGTCGAGGCGGGCGGGCTCGCGCAGGTCGTCGAAGCCGTAGGTCAGCGTGCGGCGGACCGTGTTCGTCCAGTTGGTGTGGACGACGATCCGCTCCATGTCGCAGACGACGAGGTAGGGCGGGTTCTCCAGGTCCGGCGCGTAGATCTGGAGCTGGCGCAACGCCGCGCTCAGGTCCTTGTGCTTGCCCTTGTATTCCCAGCCGAAGCAGCCGCGGCGCCACACGTCGGCCCAGCCGTCGCCGCCGCCGACCTTGGTGGCGCCGCGCTCGAAGCAGTAGCTCGCGCCGAGCGGGTCGGCATCGGTCGGGTTCGGCTCGCCGATGAGCGCGCAGAGGTCGTTGAAGTGGCTCTGCGCACCCTGGCGCTCGCGGAGTTCGCTCCGGCTCCACTTCTCGATGAACGCGGCAGGGGTCATGGGGTCCGCGGTCATGGGGTCCGGGCGAAGATCCCTTCCTGGCAGGCGGTGCTATCGCAAACGCATCAACGGAGCGTTTCCCGGACGGGCGATGCGCCGGAGCCTTCGGCTCGGGGCGGGGACGAGCCTTGGCACGGCCCCGCCCGCGCCGCCAGCGGCCTCGGGCGCACCACCCGCATCGACGGGCCGGGCCCGATCCTACTCCGCCGCCTCCGGTGCCGGAACCCCGGCGACGTCCGGCCGCGTCCGGGCCGTCCGCCACGCGTCGCGCAGGCCGGCCCACGCGCGCACCGCCGGCAGCACCGCCTTCGCGAGGCGGATCTGGCCGGGCAGGTCCCGCACCCCGATCGGACGATGACCGAGCCGCGGGCTGGCGCGCTCGGCCTCGGCGACGGCTTGGCCGAGCAGGGGCATCGCGGCGATCCGGCGGGCGTCCTCCGGCGGGATCGCGAGGCGGCGCGCCCAGCCCCGCGTCGTCCCGAGCCGGCCGGACGCGTGCAGGCGCCGCAGCCGGCGGCGCCAGAGGTAGCGGACGAGCGCGCGCGGCAGCGGTTCGAGCCGCGCGTCGCAGAGCGCGCCGGGGTCCTCGCAGCGGGCGCGGATGGTGTCGGCGACGCCCCCCGGCGCCCGGCCGGCGAGGCGGGCGGAGACGAACACCATCACCGCCGGGTCGTGGCGCACGCGAAACCCCTGCGCGCGGAGGCGCGCCACGAAGGCCGCGTCCTCGCCGAGCGGGATCTCGGGCATCCCGCCGACTTGGGCGTAGGCGTCGAGGCCGACGCCGAGCGTCGCGCCGATGGTGGTGCGGTGGCAGGGCCAGGGGTCGTTCGGGTCGGGGTCGATCCGCGCCTCCGCCTCGGTCAGCAGCGCATCGTAGGCATCCTCCAGCTTTCCGCGGGCGCGCAGCGCCGGCGGCAGCAGGGCGGCCTCCTCCGGGATGAGCTCGACGCGGCCGGCGACCGCGTCGGCGCCGGCGGCGCGCGCGCGGAGGTTGGCCGCGACCCAAGTCGGCGGCACGCGGCTGTCGGCATCGGTGGAGAGGATCGTGCCGGACGCACCCAGCCACGCGGCTGCCGCATCCATCGCCGCGCGGCGCGCCCAGCCGGCATGGGCGCCGTCGAACACCGTCTCGATCACCCGCACCGGCACCGACAGGCGCGGCACGTGGTCGGCGACGATCCGCGCGGTGTCGTCGGTGCAGTTGTTGAGGAACAGCACGAGGCCGAGGCTGCCGGGCCGCAGGCCGGCCTGGGCGTCGATGGCGCGGAGGCAGGCGGCGATGCGCTCGGCCTCGTTGCGCACGGGGATCGCGACGATCGTGTCGGGGATCGCGGCCGACGACGTCTCCGGCACCCTCGCAACCGGCACGACAACGTCAGCCATCGTCATGCCCCGACCGGCGCCGCCCGGACGCAAGGCGACGCTTGGTATCGTGGAGCGGAGGCGTCCTGTCGAGGGGCGGTCCGGCGCAGGAGGGCCGACGGCCTCACGCCGCCCCCTCGATCGCCCCGCTCACCGCCAGCCATTCCTCCTCCGCCGCCCCGAGCGCCGCCACGGCGTCGGCCCGCATCCTGGAGATCTCGCCGGCCTTGGCCGCGTTCTGCCGGAAGGCGGTGCCGTCGCCGAGCGCCGCGTCGATCTTGGCGATGGCCGCGGTGAGCTTGTCCATGCGCGCCTCCAGGCCCTCCAGCTTCCGGCGCAAGGGGGCGAGCGCGGCGCGGCGCTCGACCGCCGAGCGGCGCGCCTCGGCCTGGCGGCCGCCGGCGGCGTCCTCGTCGCGCGCGGCCTCGCGCTCGGGGCCGGCGAGGATCAGGCGGCGGTAATCGTCCATGTCGCCGTCGAAGGTCCGCACCGAGCCGTCGGCCACCAGCCACAGCCGGTCGGCGCAGGCCTCGACCAGGAAGCGGTCGTGACTGACGAGGATGACTGCGCCCTCGTAGTCGTTGATCGCCTCGACCAGCGCCTGCCGGCTCTCGATGTCGAGGTGGTTGGTCGGCTCGTCGAGGATCAGCAGGTGCGGGCCG
>NZ_CAXTHR010000129.1:0-11836 GCF_964244095.1 uncultured Methylobacterium sp.
GGCTGTACGGTCCTGCCGGGTGCGGGTCCGACGGCGCGGGCGGTCGAGGCGGGTTCGGAGGTGGCGACGCCGGATGGGTTGCTGGCGCGCTACGCGATCGTCGACGTGACGCCGGCGGTGATCGAGGCCCTGCGCGGGCGCCCGCTCGACAGCCTGCTGGCCTCGTTCGGCGACCGGCGCCCGTCGCTCGAACCGGTGATCGGGGTGGGCGACTACGTCGCCGTCTCGGTCTGGGAGGCGGGCTCGGGCGGGCTGTTCTCCGGGCCGCTGGTCGCCGACCGGTTCTCGGCCGGCTCGAAGTCGGCGCTGATCCCCGAGCAGGCGGTCGGGCGCGACGGGGCGATCTCGGTCCCTTACGCCGGGCGCATCGCCGTCGCCGGCCGCCGCACCCAGGACGTCCAGACGCTGATCGAGAACGAGCTCGCCGGCAAGGCGATCCAGCCGCAGGTGCTGGTCTCGGTCACCAAGCCGATCTCGCAGGCGGTGACCGTCACCGGTGAGGCGGTGGCCGGCGCCCGCCTGCCGCTCTCGACCGGCGGCGACCGCCTGCTCGACGTCGTGGCGTCGGCCGGCGGCGTGCGCGCGCCGGTGTCGGAGACCTTCGTGCGCCTCTCGCGCGGCGAGCGCACCACCACCGTGCCGATGGCAACGCTCGTGGCCAACCCGCGCGAGAACATCTACCTGCGCCCCAACGACGTGCTGACGCTGGTGCGCGACCCCCAGACCTTCCTCGCGGTCGGCGCGCTCGGCAACGCCACCGAACTGCCGTTCTCAGCCGACGGCATCACCCTCGCCCAGGCGCTGGCCAAGGCGCGCGGCCTGTCCGACTTCCAGGCCGACCCCGCCGGCACCTTCGTGTTCCGCTTCGAGCCCGCCAGCATCGTGCGCCGCCTCAGCCCCGCCTCGCCGCTCCTGAACACCCCCGTGATCCCGGTCGTCTACCGCATCGACATGCGCGACCCCAACAGCCTGTTCACCGCCCAGGCCTTCCGCATGCGCAACCGCGACCTCGTCTACGTCTCAAACGCACCGTTCACCGAACTCTCCAAGGTCCTCAGCGTCTTCTCAACCGTCGCAGGTCCCGTCGCATCCGCCGCATCCGTCTACGCCTACTCGCGCTGACAGGCGTCGACCTCCGCCCGGCCGACGACCGGTCCGAAGACCGAACATGCCCGAGGACGAACGGCTTTAAGCGAAGAAGAACGACTTACACTCAAGAAGAACGGCTTGCCCGGAAGGGGTTTTCGCGGAAAGAAGCGGTCTCTGGGCCTCGGCGGCGCCTCCGCCCCGCCGCCGCGACGATGTCAGGGAAGGGGCCTGGATGCCGAGAAGCGGCCTGATGACGCTCGGACACGTGCTCGGGTTCGGCCTGCTCCCGTCCCGCCCGCCCCTCCGGCGCCTCGCCCCGGCAGCCGGCGCGTGCCTCGCCCTCTGGCTCCTGGCGCCGAAGCCTGCGGCCGCGGAGGTGGTGGTCGGCGTGGCGGTGCCGCGCTCGGGCGCCTACGTCGCGGTCGGCGAGCAGGTCCTGCGCGGGGTCGAGGCGGCGGCGCGCGACGCCAACGCCCGGGGCGGCATCGACGGGCAGGCCATCCGCCTCGACGTGCAGGACGACGCCTGCGACTCGAACACGGCCACGGCGGTCGCCAACCACTTCGTGCGCGCCGATGTCGGCCTCGTGGTCGGCCATGTCTGCTCGAACGCCTCGATCGCGGCCTCCGAGGTCTACGGCCAGAACGGCATCGCGATGATCACCGCGGCCTCGGTCTCGGCCAAGCTCACCGACCGCGGCCTGCCGACGATCTTCCGGGTCTGCGGCCGCGACGACGATCAGGCGCGCCTCTCGGCGATCGTGCTCGCCGAGCGGTTCCGCGACCGCAGGATCGCCCTGCTCCAGGACCTGACGCCGGCCGCGCGCGCGCTGGCGGCCGCGACCAAGGACAACCTCAACCGGATCGGCATCAACGAGACCCTGTCCTCCGCCTTCTCGCCGAGCGATGCGGACGACGCCGCGCTCGCCGACCGGCTGAAGGCCGCCGGGATCGAGGTGGCCTATTACGGGGGCGATGCCGCCGAGATGGGGCGACTCGTGCGCATTGCGGCCGAGCGCGGCGCCCGGCCGCAATGGTTCGGAACATCGGCCATCGCCACCCCGGACTTCGCCCGGATCGCGGGCGGGGCGAGCAACGGCGTGCTGATGACCTTCTACCTGGACCCGAGCCGCCAGCCGGCGGCGGCGGAGGTCGTCAGGGCGTTCAAGGCGGACGGCGTCGACCCGACCGGCTCGGCGATCTACGGCTACGCCGCGCTCCAGGCGCTGGTCGCGGCGGCCAACTTCGCCCACACGCAGGACCCGCGGCGCATCGCGGCGGTCCTCCATGCCGAGCGGTTCGACCTCGTGCTCGGCACCGTCGGCTTCGACGGCAAGGGCGACGTCACCGCCCAGGGCTACGTGCTCTACGTCTGGAAGGACGGTGCCTTCACGCCCGCCCCGAAATAGGCGCGCCGATCATCCGGCGCGCGCCGCGTCGACCTCGGCGCCGCGTCCGAGGCCGCGCAGGAGCTCCGCGAGGTGCGGGCGCACGCCGAGCTGCACCGCGTGCAGGCGCCGCACCGCCTCGACGAGGGCGCCGCCCCGGCCGAGCATCGCGTCGGCGAAGCCCACCATCCGCGCGTTCGGCCAGGCCGGCTCGCGCAGCGCATGCAGGCGCGCGACCAGCGCCTCGGCGCTCGCGTCGGGTTCCGCGTCGGCAAACAGGATCAGCAGCGCCGCGGTCGAGCGCGACAGGCCGTAATGGCAGTGGACCAGCAGGTGTCCCCCCGGGCCCCCGGTCCCGGACCGATCCCCCCGATCCCGACCGAAGGCGAGGATGGCGGCGACGTGCTCGCGCGTCGGCGGGACGAGGCCCTCGCCCTCCCCGAGGCAGTCGTGGAAGCGCAGGGTCGTGCGCCGGTGCGCCCCGTAGGCGGCGAACGCGTCGGGCTCCGGCGTGCCCGGATCGAGCAGCGACAGCACGCGGTCGACCCCGCATCCGCCGTGGCGGGCGAGCTCTTCGAGGCCGCAGACGGTGTGGAGGGTGATCGAATCGATGCTCACGATGCCTCCCGCCTATCACGGCCGGCCCGCGGTTTCGAGACGCGCGCCGGACGTGGTAGGGGCCGCGGCCGACGGGAACCGCCGGGGGAGGTGCCATGACGACCGTGAAGCGACGCGCGCTCCTTACCGCCGGCCTCGGCGCGGCGCTGGCCTCCCCCGCCCTGGCCTCCCCCGCCCTGGCGCAGGGCGGCCCGGAGATCCGGTGGCGCCTGTCCTCGGCCTTTCCCAAGAACCTCGACATCCTGTTCGGCGCCGCCGAGACCTTCGCCCGCCGCGTCGGCGAGGCCAGCGACGGGCGCTTCGCGATCCAGGTGCAGGGACCGGGCGAGCCGGTCGCGGTGGACGGGCTGCTCGACGCGGTCGCCGCCGGCACGGTCGAGATGGGGCACGGCCCGGCGACCATCGCCTCCGCCAAGGACCCGACCTTCGCGCTCGCCACCGCGCTCCCCTTCGGCCTCAACGCCCGCGGGCAGAACGCGTGGTGGCTCGCCGGCGGGGCGGGCGACCTGTTCAGCGAACTCTTCGCGAGGAACGGGCTCGCGAGCCTGCCCGGCGGCAACACCGGCGCGCAGATGGGCGGCTGGTTCAGGCGCGAGGTGAAGGCCACGGCCGACCTCCAGGGCCTGAAGGTCCGCATCGGAGGCCTGGGTGCGCAGGTGCTGGCCAAGCTCGGCGCGTTGCCCCAGGGGACGCCGGGACCGGAGATCCTCGCCGCCCTGGAGGCCAAGCGCATCGACGCCGCCGAGTGGATCGGCCCCTACGACGACGAGCGCCTCGGCCTGCAGAAGGCCGCGCCGATCTACCACTATCCCGGTTTCTGGGAGGGCGGCGCGATGCTGCATTTCTGGCTCAACGCCGAGACGTGGAAGGCGCTGCCCAAGCCCTACCGGGCGATCCTCCAGGGCGCGGCGGCCGAGGTCGCCGCCGAGATCCAGGCGAAGTACGATGCGCGCAACCCCGGCGCCCTGCGTCGGCTGGTGGCCACCGGCGCCCAGCTCCGCCCGTTCCCGCAGGAGGTGATGGAGGCAGCCCTCAAGGCCGCCAACGACGTCTACGCCGAGATCGCGGCCAGGAACCCCGATTTCCGGCGGGTCTACGAGGCGATGAAGACCTTCCGCAACGAGGAATACCTCTGGTTCCAGGTGGCCGAGTACACCTACGACAACTTCATGATCCGCGCCCGCGCCCGGGGATAGAGTGCTTCCCGACGAAGTGGACGCCGGTTCGTCGCGAAAGTGCGCGTTAAAACAAAGACCTAGAGCCGTGCCCGACCCAACGTAGTCGGGCACGGCTTTAGGGCGGCGCAGCCGATGCCGTGCCGCGCGGTCTCGGGCCAGGGTCGGATTTCCCGAGGCGCTCGGCCGCGGCTTTTGCCCGGGGGAAGACGTGGCGGCTTCGCTGCCCCTATGAGCCGGCGCGCAACGCGCGTACAACGGGTGCGGCACGCCGCGATCGGCGCCGCGGCGACTGCGACGCCCGGCGTCGTGCCCGATCCGGTCGGATCGCCCCGCCGGCTTCCCGGTTTCGACGCGCTTCCCGGCGGCGAGCCGGTGCCCGCGCCGTCGGAAGGCGCTGCCGAGCATCCGTCCTGATCCACGGATCACGGCAAAGTGCTCGGTACGCTTCGTAGCCTCACGGTTTCTTCGCACCAGCCGGCAACCGCCGCGCTGGAGAACGTCGTTGGTGATGCGCGCGCATGGATAACCGGTTCATCCGCAAGCTGGAGAACTTCACGCGTTTCTCCGAGGCCGACCTCAAGGCGCTGGAGGACGCGAGCGCGCAGGGCATCCGGCGCCTCGGCGCGCGGGAAGACATCGTCCTGGAAGGCGACGAGCCGCGCTACGTCAACCTGTTGCTGGAGGGCTGGGCCTGCCGCTACAAGCAGTTCCAGGACGGGCGCCGGCAGATCATCGCCTTCTTCCTGCCGGGCGACCTCTGCGACCCGCACATCTTCACCCTGCGCCGGATGGATCACGCCGTCGCGACGCTGACGCCGGTGACGCTCGCCCGGATCTCGCAGGAGCGGATCGAGGCGATCACCACCGCCTCCCCCCGGGTCGCCGAGACCCTGTGGTGGGCGATGCTGCACACCACGGCGATCCAGCGGGAATGGACCGTGAGCCTGGGTCAGCGATCGGCGGTGGAACGTCTCGCCCACCTGTTCTGCGAGCTCCACCTGCGCCTGCGCGCGGTCGGCCTCACCGAGGCAACGAGCTACGAGCTTCCGGTGACGCAGGCCGACCTCGCCGACACGCTCGGGCTGTCGAGCGTCCACGTCAACCGCACGCTCCAGGAATTGCGGACCTCGGGCCAGATCACCTGGAAGGGCCGGCGCCTGACGATCCACGACCTGCCGGCGCTGACGGCCCTCGCCCTGTTCGACCCCGCCTACCTGCACCTCGACCACGAGGGCGCGCATCTCGATGCGCATTGACGGCCCCGCCCCTCGCATCCGCCCGGAGGCTGTTGGCAGCGGCGGAACCGCCCAAGAAAAAAGGCCACTCCCGAAGGAGCGGCCCGAAGTCTAGGGAGGAAACGCCCAAGAAGGGCTGCCGGACCGCGACGCCATCGCGATCCCGCGCTGCACAATCTGATCCTCTCGACGGGAAATGCAAGGGGATTGGGCAGCGGTCCTGTCGTTTCCGGTGCCGCCGCGCACGCGCGTGAAAGGCTGTGCTGAAAATGTCGCAGGGCCGGATCGCGCGATCTTCGCGCCCTGCGGGACCGAAGCCGCGTGGAAATTCCCAGCAAAGGTTTGCGGCCATGCGGTTTTCCGCGGTCGGACTGCTGCGCCTGGGCAGCCCGGACGTTCAACGCCGGCCTGCCGGGGCGCCGCAGGACGAATGCGACGTAAGCTCTAGCTTCATCACCAAGGTTTCGGGACGCGGCGTCCCGCACGTGCGACGAGGCGGCATGACGATTCACGCGGGGCGAATCCGGGTCCTCAATGATGCCGCAGCGCGGGAGGATGGGGATTGCGTCCTCTACCTCCTGCAACAGGCCAACCGCGCGCACCACAACCCGGCGCTCGAATTCGCGATCGCGGAGGGCAACCGCCTCGGCCTGCCGGTGGTCGCCGGCTTCGGGCTGCTCGACGGCGCGAACGGCTTCCCCGAGGCCAATGCCCGGCACTACGCCTTCCTGCTGCAGGGATTGGCCGACGCGAAGGCGGGCCTCTTGCGGCGCGGCGTCGGCTTCGTGATGCGCAAGGCGTCGCCGGCCGAGGTCGCCATCGACCTGTCGCGCCGCGCCGCGCTGCTGGTCCTCGACCGCGGCTACCTCGCGATCCAGAAACGCTGGTACCGCGAGATCGCCGACGGCGTCGACATCCGCGTCGTCCAGGTCGAGGGCGACGTGGTGGTGCCCGTGGAGATCGCCTCCGGAAAGCACGAATTCGCCGCCCGGACGCTGCGGCCGAAGCTGCACAGGCTGTGGGACGGCTTTCTGGAGCCGGTGGCCGCGCAGGTCGTCCGGCACAGGGCGGACGGCCTCGGGCTGGAGAGCGGGATCGACGTCTCCGATCCCGGCCCTGTGCTGGCCGGCATGAGCCTCGACACCGCGGTCCCTCCGGTGAAGCGATTCACCGGCGGCGAGACGCAGGCGCGCCGGCGCCTGGAGGCGTTCCTCGCCGAGGGGCTCTCCGGCTACGGCGGCGGCCGCAACCGCCCGGAGGCGGCGGCGGCCTCGCACATGAGCCCCTACCTGCATTTCGGCCAGATCTCGCCGGTGGAGATGGCGCTCGCGGTGCGCGCCGCGAAGGCCGGCGACGACGACGACCGCCAGACCTACCTGGAGGAGCTGATCGTCCGGCGCGAGCTCTCGGCCAACCACGTCTTCTACACCGACGGCTACGACACCTACGCCAAGGCGGTGCCGGACTGGGCGCGCAAGACGCTGGCCGAGCACGCCGACGACGCGCGGCCGCACACCTATACCGACGCGCAGCTCGCCGCGGGCGAGACCCACGACCTCTACTGGAACGCCGCCCAGGCCGAGATGCGCGAGACCGGCTACATGCACAACCAACTGCGGATGTACTGGGGCAAGAAGATCCTCGAATGGTCGCCCTCGCCCGAGGCCGGCTTCGCGCGCACGCTCCGGCTCAACAACCGCTACTTCCTCGACGGGCGGGACGCGAATTCCTTCACCAACGTCGCCTGGATCTACGGCCTGCACGACCGCCCCTGGGCGCGCCGCAAGGTGTTCGGCACCGTGCGCTACCAGAGCGGGAACTCGCTGAAGAAATTCGACGCCGACGCCTACGTGAAGACCGTCGAGAGGCTGTGCGCGGCCGAAGCGTGAGCGCCCGCCCGCGGCTTGGCTCGTTCCTCCCCGACGGCGCCGCGAAGCGCGTCCGCCGCACCCGCCGCCAACACGCGCGCCGCGATCCTGCCGGCGCGGGCGGAGCCGGTGGCGGAGACCGCACGAGAAGAAAACGCTGGACGGGCCGCGCCGCACGGAACGGCGGAGCTTGGCCCGCGGTTGTCGCTCGATTCCCAGCCGGCCGGTCGCCGGTTCCGTCCGGAGACTTCGGCATGACCCTCCTCAAATGGGCCCTCATCTGCTTCGTCGTCTCGGTGATCGCCGGCGGCCTCGGCTTCACCGGCATCGCCTCGGGCGCGGGCTCGCTCGCCCGCATCCTGTTCGGGATCTTCCTCGTCGTGGCCATCGTCATCGTGGTGATCGCCTTCGCGATCGGGCAAGCGGTGTTCTGAGGCCGTGACGCCGCCGGACATGCGGGACAGGATCGGCCTCGTCACCGGCGCCACCTCGGGCATCGGCTACGAGACCGCCCTGGGCCTGGCGAAGGCCGGCGCCCGCGTCGGCATCGTCGGGCGCGACGCGGTCAAGGTCGATGCCTGCGCCGCCTCCCTGCGCTCGACCGTTCCCGGCGCGGCGATCGACGGCTTCGTCGCCGACCTGTCGTCGCAGGCCGCGATCCGCCGGCTGGCGGCCGAGATCGGCGCGACCTACCCGCGGCTCGACGTGCTGGTCAACAATGCCGGGGCGATCTTCGAGCGGCGCCAGACCAGCGCCGACGGGTTCGAGCGCACCTGGGCGCTCGACCACCTCGGCTACGTGCTGCTGACCCTCGAACTGCTCGACCTGCTGAAGGCCTCCGGCCGCCCCGGTGCCGCGTCGCGCATCGTCAACGTGGCCTCGGCCGCCCACACCCGCGGCCGCATCGCGTTCGACGACCTGCAATCCGAGAGATCCTACGGCGCTCTGCGGGCCTATGCACAGGCCAAGCTCGGCAACGTGCTGTTCACCTACGCCCTGGCGCGCCGGCTCGCGGGCGTGCCGGTGACGGTCAACGCCCTGCATCCGGGCGTCGTCGACACCGGGTTCGCGAAGAACACCGGCGGAGCCTTCGGTGTCGCCTGGAGCCTGATCCGGCCGTTCCTGATCAGACCCGTGGACGGTGCCGCCACCTCGCTGCACGTCGCCGCCGCGCCGCAGGTGGAGGGCGTCAGCGGCCGCTACTTCGCCAAGCGCCGCGAGAGCGCGTCGTCGTCCTACAGCCGCGACGAGGCGGTGCAGGAGCGGACCTGGGCGATCAGCCTGGAGCAGGTCGGCCGCGCACCCTGGTAGCCGGCATGGCGGGAGGAAGCCCGGTCGGCGTCACGTCTCGGGAGTCATCCGGACCTGGCCGCCGCATCCTGCCGCGCGAGGCCACCGCCCGAGGCCGAGCGTGCCTGCGCCTCGATGAACACCCGCTTCACGTCCGGGACGCGTGCCTTGAGTTCGCGGTCGAGGCGCGTCACCACGTCCTCGACCGCGCCGGCGCTGAGGTCGTCGGCCATGTCGAGGCTGACGTTCACGAGGATGTCGGCGGGACCCATGTGCTGCGTCAGCACCTCGTTGACGTGCGCGACGCCGGGCTCGGACCGCACGACCTCGCCGATCACCGCGAGCACGTCCGGGTCGGCGGCCTCGCCGATCAGCAGGCCGTGGGTCTCGATCATCAGGAAGACCGCCATGCCGACGAGCACGAGGCCGATGCCGACGGACGACCAGCCGTCGAGCGCCGGCATGTCGAGCGCGTCCGCGAGGATCACGCCGGCGAGCGCGATGACGAGGCCGATCAGCGCCGCGACGTCCTCGACCAGGATCGTGAACAGGGCCGGGTCCTTGCTGCGGCGGATCGCGCTGATCGGCGGGCGCTCGCCCTTCTCGGCCCAGAACGCCCGCATCGCCACGAGGCAGGAATAGCCCTCCGCCGCGATCGCGAAGCCGAGGATGCCGACGTTCACCCAGAAGCCGGACAGCGGGTGGCCGAACAGGCTCGCATCCGCCGCCGGCTCCGGATGGCGGATCTTGTGGACGCCCTCGTAGATGGCGAAGATGCCGCCGCCGAGGAAGATCAGCAGCGCGACGATGAAGGCGTAGAAGTAGATCTCGCGGCCGTAGCCGAAGGGGTGCTTGGCGTCGGCCGGCTTCTCGGCGCGCTTCAGGCCCACGAGCAGCAGGATCTGGTTGGTGGTGTCGACCACCGAGTGCGCCCCCTCCGCCAGCATCGCCGACGAGCCCGTGAGGAAGGCGCCGACGAACTTCGCCACCGCGATGGCGAGGTTGGCGCCGGCCGCGGTGTAGATGGCGCCGGTGCTCTCGTGTGCCATGCGATCATTCCGGGCGGCCGCCGCATCGCGGATCGCCGCAGCTTGGCCTTGCGTCAAAGACGGGCAAGCGTCGCGGGGGGCGGCCGGTTCCCGTTCGTGGACGCCGCCCGGCCCCCGGTGCATCCTGCGCCGGCCGGACACCCGCGACGGACCGGCGCGAGGGAGCCCGCATGACGGACACGGCCTACGACCCCCAGAACGTCTTCGCCAGGATCTTGCGCGGCGAGATCCCCTCGCACAGGGTCTACGAGGATGCCGAGACGCTGGCCTTCATGGATGCGATGCCGCAAGGGCCGGGCCATACCCTTGTGATCCCGAAAGCGCCGGCGCGCGGCCTGCTCGACGCGGACCCGGCTTCCCTCGCGGCGCTGACCGCCGGCGTCCAGACGGTCGCGCGCGCGGTGAAGGCGGCTTTCGCCGCCGACGGCCTGACGGTGTTCCAGTTCAACGAGGCCGCGGGCGGGCAGACGGTGTTCCACCTCCACGTCCACATCGTGCCGCGCTTCGACGGCGTGCCGCTCACGCCCCATACGGGTAGAATGGCCGATCCGGCGGTGCTCGCGGAACAGGCCGAACGCATACGCGCGGTGCTCGGCGCCGCGGGCTGACCGCCGCCGTCCCGGATGCCTCCTGCGTCGGCGCGTGGCGATGGGGCGGGCCGTATCTTCGGGGCGGGCCGTATCTTCGCTCAGGCGGCCGTCGCGGTGCCCGGCTGGGCCATGCCGACGAGCAGGCGGCGGAGCGCCGCGTTCTCGGCCTCCAACTCGCTCACCCGGCGCAGCAGGATCGTGAGCGAGGCGTCCATCGCCACGGGCTCGGCGGGCGCCGCGACCGGCGCGGGCTTGGCCGCCTCCTCGGCGAAGGTGATGCCGACACTGTCCGCGCGCCGCCAGCGCAGGGTCGACCGGAAGGTGCGATCCTTCTGCGGAATGTAGAGGTCGAACATCTCGGGCAGCGTGGAGCTCTCGCTCAGCGCGAGGCGCGCGCCCGAGGCGGACAGGTCGCGCACGAGGCAATCCATGCTCGACGCGCCGTTGTTGAAGATGATGCGGCCCTTGAGGAACACCCTCTGGCGCGTTTCGCTGCGATGCTCCGCCAACATGGCGTCCGGCCTCCGGATCGATCAAGTTGGGCCAACATCCCATGCAGGCCCTTAAGGAAAGCTCGCCGCGATCTCCGACTCTCCAGGCCGTCCCTGGAAAAACCGCCGGTCGACGGTCTGGAACAGGTAGAATCCGTTGAAGCGCACGCCGGTCTCCGCGGCGCGGCCGTCGAAGTCCAGCGGCAGCCGGCTCGTCGCGTCGAGCTTGCCGCCGAACGTCCACCGGCCGCCGCCGAGGAAGGCCGGCACGCACTGCGCCTCGGGCACCGCGCAGCACAAGCCCTCGACACTCTTGAGGCGGAACAGGTTGTAGCTTCGCATCGGCGTTCCTCCGCTTGGCCGACCCCTCGCGCCGATCCCGCCGCGCACGGCGCGGGACATCAGCTTGACCGTGTGGATTATCACACACGCTGTCCGGTTCGTGTCGATCACGTTTCGGGGACGTTGCGCGCCAGTTCGTCGAGCCAGATCCGGGCCGAGCCGTCCGACGGCGCCCGCCAGTCGCCCCGCGGCGACAGGGCGCCGCCGGCCGAGACCTTCGGGCCGTTGGGCAGCGCCGAGCGTTTGAACTGGCTGAAGCCGAAGAAGCGCGCCAGGAACACTGCAAGCCAGCGCCGGATCTCCGGCAGGCCGTAGGCGATGCGCCCGGCCTCGGGGAAATCCGGCGGCCAGGACCCGGCCCCCGCCTCGCCCCAGGCGTGCAGCGCCAGGAAGGCGATCTTCGACGGGCGGAAGCCGTGGCGCAGGGTGTAGAACAGGTTGAAGTCCTGCAGCGCGTAGGGGCCGATCACGGCCTGCGTGCTCTGCGGCGGCGCGTCCGCGTCGGGCGGCACCAGTTCCGGCGAGATCTCGGTGTCGAGGACGGCGCTGAGCACCCGCCCCTCCGCGGTGCCGAACTGCCCGGAGGCGACGACCCAGCGGATCAGGTGCTGGATCAGGGTCTTGGGTACGCCGGCATTGACGGCGTAGTGGCTCATCTGGTCGCCGACGCCGTAGGTGCACCAGCCGAGCGCCAGCTCC
>NZ_CAXTHR010000130.1:0-11783 GCF_964244095.1 uncultured Methylobacterium sp.
TCTACCTGCTCGGCCCCGTCGGCGGCGGCAAGTCGTCGCTGGCCGAGCGCCTCAAGGCCCTGATGGAGGTCCACCCCATCTACGTGCTGAAGGCCGGCAACGAGGTCTCGCCGGTGTTCGAGAGCCCGCTGGGGCTGTTCGACCCCGAGACGATGGGCGAGGAGATCGCCCGCCGCTACGGCGTCCCGCGCCGCCGGCTCACCGGGCTGATGAGCCCCTGGGCGCTCAAGCGACTGGACGAGTTCAACGGCGACATCGCGCGCTTCACGGTGATCAAGGTCCGGCCCTCGCGCCTGCGCCAGATCGGCATCGCCAAGACGGAGCCCGGCGACGAGAACAACCAGGACATCTCGTCCCTGGTCGGCAAGGTCGACATCCGCCGGCTGGAGACGCTCTCCCAGGCCGATCCCGACGCATACTCGTATTCGGGCGGCCTGAACCGGGCGAACCAGGGCGTCCTCGAATTCGTCGAGATGTTCAAGGCGCCGATCAAGATGCTGCACCCGCTGCTCACGGCGACGCAGGAGGGCAACTACGTCGGCACCGAGAACATCGGCGCGATCCCCTTCACCGGCATCATTCTCGCCCACTCGAACGAATCCGAGTGGCAGACCTTCAAGACCAACAAGAACAACGAAGCCTTCATCGACCGCATCTACGTGATCAAGGTGCCCTACTGCCTGCGCGTGCAGGAAGAGCAGCACATCTACGAGAAGCTGATCTCGGGCTCCGAACTCTCCGACGCCGCCTGCGCGCCGGGCACCCTCGAGATGCTGTCGCGGTTCTCGGTGCTGTCTCGCCTGCGCGAGCACGCCAACTCGAACGCGTTCTCGAAGATGCGCGTCTACGACGGCGAATCCCTGCGCGAGGTCGATCCCCGCGCCCGCTCGATGCAGGAATACAAGGATTCGGCCGGCGTCGACGAAGGGATGGACGGGATCTCGACCCGCTTCGCCTTCAAGGTGCTGGCGGCGACCTTCAACCACGACACCACCGAGGTCTCCGCCGACCCCGTGCACCTGATGTACGTCCTGGAGCAGTCCCTGCGCCGCGAGCAGCTTCCGCCCGAGACCGAGAAGCGCTACCTCGAGTTCATCAAGACCGAGCTGGCGCCGCGCTACGCCGAGTTCATCGGCCACGAGATCCAGAAGGCCTACCTCGAATCCTATCACGATTACGGCCAGAACCTGTTCGACCGCTACATCGACTACGCCGACGCGTGGATCGAGGACCAGGACTTCAAGGATTCCGAGACCGGCCAGTTGCTGAACCGCGAGCTCCTCAACCAGGAGCTGACGAAGATCGAGAAGCCGGCTGGCATCGCCAACCCGAAGGACTTCCGCAACGAGGTGGTGAAGTTCGCGCTGCGCTCGCGTGCCCAGCACGGCGGGCGCAACCCGTCCTGGACCAGCTACGAGAAGCTGCGCGAAGTGATCGAGCGGCGGATGTTCTCCCAGGTCGAGGAACTGCTGCCGGTGATCTCCTTCGGGTCGAAGAAGGACGGCGAGACCGAGAAGAAGCACGGCGAGTTCGTCGATCGGATGGTCTCGCGCGGCTACACGGAGCGGCAGGTGCGCCGCCTCGTCGAGTGGTACATGCGGGTGAAGCAGGCCGGGTGAGGACGCGGCCCCGTCGGGGTCCACGATCGACATCCGCCATCATTTCGGACGACTGGCCGGTCATGGATGCCGGCCGGATCTTGCGGGTGGGGATATGATCACCGGATGCACATCGTCGATCGTCGCCTGAATCCCGGGGGCAAGAGCCTTCCCAACCGGCAGCGGTTCCTCCGCCGCGTCAAGGACGTGGCGCAGCGGGCGGTGCGCGAATCGGCGCGCGAGAAGGACATCAAGGACCTCGGCAAGGACGGCCGCGTCTCCGTGCCGGCCGACGGGGTGCGCGAGCCGCGCTTCTCCCGCCAGCCGGGCACCGGCCTTCAGGACCACATCCTGCCCGGCAACAAGACCTACGTGGAGGGCGACCGCATCGAGCGCCCGCCGGGCGGCGGTGGCGGCCGCGGCTCGGGCGAGGGCGGGGACGGCGGCGAGAACAGCGAGGACGCCTTCCGCTTCGTGCTCACCCGCGACGAGTTCCTGGAGCTGTTCCTGGAGGACCTGGAGCTTCCGGATCTCGCCAAGCGCCGCTTGGCCATCGTCGAGACCGAGGGCCTTCGCCGCGCCGGCTACACGGTGACGGGTTCGCCGGCCAACCTCGCGCTCACCCGCACGCTGCGCAACTCGATGTCGCGGCGCATCGCCCTGAAGCGTCCCAAGCCCGACGAGGTCGCCGACCTCGAAGCCCGCATCGCCGACCTGCACGAGGGCGACCCGGCGCTACCGGAGCTGGCCGCCGCGCTCCTGGGCTTGCGCGAGCGCACGCGCCGCATCCCCTACGTCGATCCGATCGACCTGCGCTACCGCCGCTTCGAGCCCTATCCGCGTCCGATCGCGCAGGCCGTGATGTTCTGCCTGATGGACGTGTCCGGCTCGATGACCGAGCACATGAAGGATCTCGCCAAGCGCTTCTACATCCTGCTGCACATCTTCCTCACGCGCCGCTACCGGCACGTGGAGATCGTCTTCATCCGCCACACCGACCGCGCGACCGAGGTCGACGAGGAGACCTTTTTCGCCTCGCGAGAGACCGGTGGCACGCTGGTCTCCTCCGCGCTGGTCGAGATGAAGCGCGTCATCGCCGAGCGTTACTCGCCCGATGACTGGAACATCTACGCGGCGCAGGCGTCCGACGGCGACAACGTCTCCTCCGACGGCCCGACCGCGACGGAGTTGCTGCGCGCCCACATCCTGCCGGCCTGCCAGCACTTCGCCTACCTCGAAGTCGGCGACGAGAACGGCCCGCGCGCCGGATTCGTCGAGCACCGCACCACTCTGTGGCGCACCTACGAGGCGATCGCCAAGACGGGCGGCGGAATCGCCATGCGCAAGGTCAACCACCGCCGCGAGATCTACGCCGTGTTCCGCGACCTGTTCGGCCGCAAGGACGCGCGGGCGGAGGCGGAGGCGTGAGCGTCTTTCGCCCCCGCGCGGCAGAGCCCTTGCCCCTCTGCGGGGGGAGGGAGCGCGCGCCGCACACGACCGATCGGGAAGCGGCATGACGATCCTCAAGCCTCAGACGGTCTCGGGCGGCCCAAAGCCCCTGTTCACCGGCAACGACTGGGACTTCGACACCATCCGGCGCATCCACGAGGCCTGCGAGGTCGAGGCGGCTGCGCTCGGCCTGTCGTGGTACCCGAACCAGATCGAGATCATCACCGCCGAGCAGATGCTCGACGCCTACGCCTCGATCGGCATGCCGCTGTTCTACAAGCACTGGTCGTTCGGCAAGCACTTCGCTCAGCACGAGGCCGGCTACCGCCGCGGGCTGATGGGGCTGGCCTACGAGATCGTCATCAACTCCGACCCGTGCATCTCCTACGTGATGGAGGAGAACTCGGCGACGATGCAGACGCTGGTGATCGCCCACGCCGCGTTCGGCCACAACCACTTCTTCAAGAACAATTACTTGTTCAAGCAGTGGACCGATGCGGAAGGGATTCTGGATTACCTGGATTTCGCGAAAACCTACATCACCCGCTGCGAGGAGCGTTACGGGCATCAGGCCGTCGAGCAGGTGTTGGACGCCGCCCACGCCCTGATGAGCCAGGGGGTGCACCGCTACCCGCGCAAGAAGCGGCCGGACCTCGCCTCTGAGCAGCGGCGCGAGCGCGAGCGCGTCGAGCACGGCGAGCAGATCTACAACGACCTTTGGCGCACCCTGCCGCAGAAGGTCGGCGCCACGCGCGCCGACCTCGCGATCGAGCGGCGCAAGGCCCTGCTCGAACTGCCGCAGGAGAACATCCTCTACTTCCTGGAGAAGGTCGCGCCCCGGCTCCAGCGGTGGCAGCGCGAGATCCTGCGCATCGTCCGCCTCGTGGCGCAGTACTTCTACCCGCAGCGCCAGACCAAGGTGATGAACGAGGGCTGCGCCACCTACTGCCACTACCGGATCATGACGTCGCTGTCCGAGAAGGGCCTGATCGGCGAGGCGGCCTACCTCGAATTCCTGCAATCGCACACCAACGTCATCCGCCAGCCGACCTACGACGACCGCTCCTATGGCGGCCACAACCCCTATGCGATCGGCTTCGCGATGATGCAGGACATCGCCCGCATCGTGGAGCAGCCGACCGCCGAGGACCGGCAGTGGTTCCCGGAGATCGCCGGCGTCGGCGACCCGATGACGGTGCTGCGCGACTGCTGGGCGAACTACCGCGACGAGAGCTTCATCGCGCAGTTCCTGTCGCCGAAGCTGATGCGCGACATGCGCCTGTTCCACGTGGTCGACGATCCGGAGCAGTCGGAGTTGCACGTCGCCGCGATCCACGACGAGCGCGGCTACCGCAAGATGCGCCGCTCCTTCGCCCGCCAGTACGACGTGGCGTGGCTCGACCCCGACATCGAGGTCATCGACGTCGATCTCGAAGGCGACCGCCGCCTGATCCTGCACCACAAGGCGCTGAACAGGATCACGCTGCAGAAGGAGGACGCTAAGCGCGTGCTCCAGCATCTGGCCGACCTCTGGGGCTACGACGTGGTGCTGAAGGAGGTCGAGCCCGCGACCGGCACGGTGATCGGCGAGCACCACGCCAGCGCGCGGCCGATCTTCTTCTGAGGGCACTCGCCCGGAAACAGAGGTGGCTCGGGGGATCTGCACCGTGGGGCTGAGTGGAATTTCTGCCTGATCCGCGGCCAGGATGGCCGCGGATCAGGAGCGATGATGAGCAAACGACAGCGCCTGAAGCGTCTGCGCATCGAGGCGATCGACCGCAAGCCGAGCACCTCGAAGCCGACGCCTGGGCACAAGATCTACCCGTGCCTGCTGCGCAGGCTGACGATCGACCGGCCCAATCAGGTCTGGGCGATGGAACCGAAGGACCGCGCAGCGACATCACCTGCGTGCCGATGGCGCGTGAGTTCGTCTACTTGGCCGCAGTGATCGATTGGTTCAGCCGCCGGGTCCTGTCCTGGCGGCTCTCGATCACGATGGAGGCCGACTTCTGCCTCAAGGCTCTGGAGGAGGCGCTTGCCCGGCACGGCAGGCCGCAGACCTTCAACACGGACCAGGGCTCACAGTTCACGAGCCACGCCTTCACCAGCGTGCTGCTGGAGGCCGGGATCGCCATCGGCATGGACGGCGGAAGCGCGTGGCGCGACGACGTCTTCGTCGAGCGCCTGTGGCAGTCGATCAAGCACGAGAAGATCTACCTGCGGGCCTACGACACCGACGGCGCGCGCCGCGATCGGCCGGGTATCTCGCCTTCTACAACGGGCGCCGGTCCCATTCGAGCCTTGACCGGCGCACCCCAGACCAAGCCTACTTCGACAGGCTGCCGCATCCCGCAGCGGCCTGAGCCCGGCAGAATATCCACTTATCCAAGCCCAGGTCGCTGTTCAGACAAACCGAGCCACCTCTCTGTGCAATCGGGAGAACGCGAGCAAGGGGTAGTTCCGAAAGGGTTTTTGGAGCGTTAACCACCTCGAAGGGCGGCAGACGCGTCACCCCCTCGAAAACGAGCGTTTCCGGGAGATGTCGTCGTGCGGAAAAGTCGGCCTGAACGTCTCAAATAATCTGCACCGGAGTTTTACGAGATCGTGTCCGTCTCACGCAATTTGCGCTCGGTCTCAAATAACTTGCGCCAGAACGCTTTGAGCGTCTCACCGTAATCTGCATGGACTTGGCGACGAGGGAGGCGGAGGACCTTCCCTCGCTTCCCACCTTCACGGGAAAACCGAGGGTCACGCCCGCTGCGGCGGCGGGCGTGACGGATCGGCTTTGGGGATGGGCTGTCTCGTATCGTTGCGCTGGTCGAAGCTTCTGACGCGAAGGTTGCAAAGCACGGTCCTTACCAAAAGAAGCCGCAGCTAAAGTAGACATTTCAGTCGCATCGATGCTGGCTTGTTATGGATGACTATCGCTGATGTTCATAAGTGCAGAAATTGCCGTAAGGATCTGAGCGGGTGCAAAGGGCTTCTTTACCAACGTACTATTTGGGACGCCGTGTGAAGCCCATTCGTGCCCGCTGGCGCCGCTCATATAAACGACTGGCAGTTCAGGGACGATCTCCCGTGCACGTCTTGCAACGTCCCATCCATCTGGACCATGTCCGAGATTGATATCTGTAACCAATCCCCGCAGCTCTGCAGCTTTGCGCTCAATTACAGAATGTGCTTCGTTGCCATTTTTAGCTGCAATTACCTTATATCCGCCTTCACCGAGTGCTTCTTCTAAAATTCTACGGATTAATTCATCATCGTCTACTAGAAGCAGAATTATTGTGGTGTTCATCTGTTTCTTCTTCGCGCGGCGCGGGTGGAAGATCAGACAGGATGTCGTCGCTTTCCAGCGCCAGAGGCCACGAAGGAGCCGACGATAAAAATATTGTAGCTGAATTCGCCAGGAATAAAAAAATCCTTTCACGTTGCGGAGTCGCAGTCTGCCCTCTCTGGACGGGGCGAAAAAGAGTTCTAAACTGACCCACTACCTTGAGATCTCGGTGTACGTGTCGATCACCGACCACGATACGATGCGGACATTCAAGGTCGCCCATGTCAGGCGGTCGTGACCGCCCACTCGAAACCGGCTCTGCATCCACCGACTCTCGGCTACGCAGAATGCGCGAACAGCCTCGCTGGCATCGGCTGCAAGGCGGCGACGCATGCGGCCGCGCACGCCAAGTCCTGCTCGGTCTCGGTGCCCCCATAGGCGCCCACGGTACCGATCAAGGCACCGTCCCGCCTCAGGGCCAGTCCCCCCGGCTCATGGAAGGCCGCCATGCCTTCGGCCTCGACGGTCGCGCACGCAAAGGTGTTGCCGGCCTCCGGCATGACCTCGCTGTTCCGCCCCGAGATCGACGAGGCGACCGCTTTGCCGATGGCATGCCGCGCCGTCATGCAGCCGGCCCCGTCCATCTTCGAGAAGGCGACGAGGCGCCCATTGCGGCCACAGACCGCCACGCTGAGGTGGATATCCAATGCGTCGGCCTGGGCGATCGCGCACGCGACGATGGCGGTGGCCTCCGAAAGTCTCAGGTTCATCCCTACCTCCATCGACGTCGGTTCCCTCAGCCTTGCCGGCATGCTGGGACGGATCAGGCGTCGCGGACGAGCATCTCGCGTCCGAGCGCCAGCACCTGTCCGTCCGTCGCGGCCGAGAGGTCGACGTTCGTCGTGGCGACGACACGCTTCCCGGTGTCGGCATGGTGTTCGTTCAGGCGGCGGGACAGGACGGACATCGCGCTGCTCTTGCCGGTGCCGTGGCCGACGATGGCGATGCGGGGCGCATCCCTCACGGTCATGATGATACCCTCGTAGAAACCCACGTCCTCCGGAACGCGCTGCCCGCGGAAATTGCCAGCCTCCTTGTGGGCGAGATGGTGGATGTGGCCCTGGGGGTTGTACGGCCGGAGCGTGGCTACCGTCGCCCCTCCGAAGGTCTCGGGATCGAGGCGATAGATCCGCGCCTCGTGGTGGTCGACGACCATCAGGGCGTCGCTCTCGGCCGCGACGCGCGAGGGCAACATCATCTCGGTCGAATGCGCCGACAAGCCGGCCTCCTCCATCAGGTTCCTCAGGCGCTCGACCTCGCGGGGGTCCATGTCCTTGTCCCGCGGACGGAGGAAGGTCGCCGTCCGGCCGGCCAGGGTGAAGCCCCACTTGTCGTCGCGCTTCTCCTCGGCGCTTCCGACCCGCCCGATGAAGGCCACCACCTCGCGCCATTCCAGGTTGTTGCTGGTCGGGTGGTGGAAGACCTAGCCGAGGATGGTCCGGTCGTGACCGTGGATCTGGGCATTGATCATCGGAAGGGGTTCCTGACGGACTCCGCATCGGGCGGTCTGCCCGGTGCGGTGGTGTGGGAGCCTGGAGGTTCGCTCAGACGACGCGGATGTCGTTGTCGACCGCCGTGGCGCCCGGGGCGCCCCAGGCCGTCCTGCTGGCCATCTGGCGGTCGTACCAGGTGTGCACCGTCCCGCTCAGGTGGACGACGCCGCCGTGGGCGCTGACGCTGATGGTCTTCGGGTCGTACCAGCCCCGATGCAGCGCCTCGCTGATGTCGGCGCTGATGTCGGACACGTTCGGGCGTGCCTCGATCGTGATGGTGTTCGAGATCCCGACGACCCCGCGCATCCCGCGGATGTCATGCTCCGCGGCCGCCTTCTGGAACTGCCACTCGACCTCGCCGGTGAGCGTGACCCAGCCCTTCTCGACCGTCACCTTGACCGCTTCGTCGGGGACCGAGACGTTCCAAGCCAGGCGCTGCACGAGGGCTGCCGCGATCTCGTCGTCGTTCTTCCTGGCGTGGTGGGGAAGGCGAACCTCGATCTCCTCGGCGACCGCGCGGACGCCCTTCACCCGGCCGGCGGCCTTCTCGGCGGCATGCTTCTCCATGTAGTTTTGGACGTGGCCCGTCAGGGTCACGATGCCGTCCTTGGCGGTCACGCCGATATGAGCTGCGGTCACGCTCGGCTCTCAGCCGAGTTCGGCGAGGACGTTGGTCTGCAAGGTCTTGTCCATGGTCATGATGCTTTTCCTGTGATCGAGGAGGACTGCGCCCTGCTGCCGGTGGGCCCTTGACTGGATCGACGGGGCTCGTCGGATCGGGAATGGGCGCGGCGACCCGACGACATCGGGGATCGCGCGAGACCGTCGATGGGTCATCCCGGCTTCGGGTTGGGCCGGCGATCCCGACGGCCGAACCCTAGAGCATTTTCCATGATCCCCGGATCACGGAAAATGCTCTAAATCTTTGTGTGGCCGCATTTTCTTCACGCGAGCCGGCATCCACCTCTCTGGAAAATGCTCTAGTCTCCAGCCAGGGTCAGTCCTTGATCCACCGCAAAGCCGGCCCCCCCCGACGCGCGCATGCTGTCCCTCGTCATGGGTTGGATGACCCGGCCCCACGCCGCGAACCGGACGTTCCCGCGATGGCAAACCTCTCAAGCTCCACGCTCGCCGTGCTCGGGGCGCTCTTCGTCGCCTCCGTGGCGCAGGCTGCCCCTGCCGATGGACCTCAGGCCGGTTCCAACGGGCCGAACATGCCGCGGTCCAGCGACATCGTGCCGAGCGAGATCCGGCCCCAGGAACCGGCTGCAACGGGGACCGTGCGGGAGCTCGACCGTCGGTCCCGCTGGGAGGGCATCCACCGGCCGACGATCCGCGAACCGTCCCGATAGTCGGCACGGCATGCCAAACACGGCGAGGGGCGGCTGTCGGATCGCCTTCTCGACAGAGACGCAGCGGCTTACGTGGCACGGGAGGGGGTGAAGACCCGCTTTCGCGCGGCGCGGACATGGGCCTGGACCTGGGCCTATGCCCAAAGGGACCTTCCGCTTTCAACGCGTTTTACGCTTTGACCGGACTGCACATCATCGGATCTTTGGAAGCAAATTTCCGATTCGAGCGACTACATTCCCAGTCGTTGACTGCAAAGGCCGACGGAAGCGCCACCAGGACGGCTTCATGACGATCGCGCTGCGAATGCCCGACCCGACGACCGGATCGCCCCTCTCGTGTTGCCGCACCGACGGCACGGCGAGGAACCGGGATCTGGCGGGACAAGGACTTCGGCGATGGGCCACCATGACACGAATTTTGATGCGGCCGTCGCAACACGGACGCTGCAATCCCTGAAGGGCCCGGCATCCGCCCTGTCGCGTCGGCGCGCCTACGGGCAGGCCGCCTTCGCCACCGCAATCGACGACGGACTGATGCCCGACGAGGTCCGGCAAATCCTGGCCGGCCGCCGGATCGTCGACGCCTTCCCGGTGCGATGGGGTGAGAGCGTGCCGGCCTATGCCGCGCGCACGGTCGCCGAGATGATGGTCGCCTATCTCCGGGCCGGCCCCTTCGAGACCCCGACTCTCGGTGCCGCGACCGCCGGCTGAGGCCCAACAGCGGCCGACGTCCAAGCCGGACGAATGTCCGTCCCGCGATCTGCGCATCGACTCACGACGAGAGGTCTCGCCATGCCGATCGATTGGTTCTGCCGTCCTCGGCGGCGCCGGGCGATCCTCGGCTCCGTCGCGCTCGGGGCCGCCATCGCCTGCCTCGCCGCCGCCGAATCCGGACCGGCCGGGGAACCCCTGTCCCTGCCGACGGCCTTCGTGCGGGCGTCGACCGACCTCGCGCAGCACTTCGCGTCCGATGACGCGGACACCGCGGCGCGGGTGACCCTGGGTCCGGGCGGCCGGGACCTGCGCGTGGCCGGCGACCTCATGGAGGGCGTGTCGGCCCGGGTCGCGGCCCTGCTCGCCGCCCATCCCGAGGTGCGGCGCATCCACCTGACCAGCGGCGGCGGCTTCGTCGAGGAGGGGTTGGCGTTGGGTGCGCTGGTCGCCGAACACGGGCTGGCCGCCTACGTTCCCGACGACTGCGCCTCCGCCTGCACCCTGGCCTTCGTCCGCGGCAGCCAACGCTACCTCGGGACGGGCGGACGCCTCGGCTTCCACGCCCCCTACGAGGCCGGGCTGTTCGGGCAGACCTTCGCGGTCGATGCTTCGCTCGAACGTGCCGCCTACCGGGCCGCGGGCATCGCGCCGGATTTTACCGCCGCGGCGCTGGCGGTCTCCTCGGACGACATCTGGCTCCCGGACGCCGCGCGCCTGCTCCAGGCCGGCGTGGTCACGGAGGTCGTCGAGACCGATCGCTTCCCGGATTCGACGCTGGACGACGATGCCAGCCCGCAGGCGGCCCGCGCGCAGGTGCTGCGCAACCTGCAGGTCCTCGCCGAGGCAAATCCCGCCACCGTGGAGACGCTCGCCGCGTGGTACCGCGACGGCTACGCGGATGGGCGCTCGGAAGCGGACGCCCTCGACGGGTTGCAGCAGCAGGCGGCTGCCCATTTCCGGCACCTGTTCCGGCATGCAGACGACGCGACGGTCCGGGCGCTCGGGCATGCCGCCCTCGCGGCGATGCGGGAGACCGAAGCCGAAGATCAAGGTGCGTGCGAGGCCATCGCCGGGGGCGATGTCGTGGTGATCGCGGAAACCCTCAGGCGCGCCCGGCATCCGGCACCGAGCGTTGCGGCCCTGATCGCGCACGCGCGCCGGGGGAGCGGGACGGCGGAGATTGCAGGATCGGACCGAGCCAAGCCGCACCGGCGCGCACGCCACGGGTCGGGGCATTGCGGTGCGCGGATCGAGGCCGTGCGGCGTGCGCTGGAGCGTCCCGTGCAGGAGGCGGCGTCGGTCCTGCGCACGCTGGTGCTCGATGGGGCGCAGCCGGCGGTCGCGGGCATCGCCTCCCCGTGAGTGCTGCGGCCTCATTTTCGACGTATGATCCACGAAGTCACTCTGGCGTGGAAGCTGATACCGCCGTCCGGACAGGTATCGACTTGATAGTGTTGGATCTTACAAATGGAAATTCTGCACCTATCGCCCAAACCGTCGATTGAATATTACTTCAGCTTTCTGTCTCTGTGGTCATATGTTGGTAGTCTAGCGTTCCAGGATATCGTCGAGCGGCAGGATGCAGAGGTGATATTCAAGCCGATCGACCTCTTGGCCGTCTTCGCCGCAGGCGGAGGAAAGCCGGTGAAGGAGCGGCCGGTTCAACGCCAAGCCTATCGCCTCGTCGAGATGCGGCGCTGGCGCCGCATCCGTGGCATCCCGCTGGTCCTGCACCCGACGTTCTACCCGACCGACCCGTCACTGGCCCATCGCGTTCTCCTCGGTGCCATCGCCGAGGGTGAGAACGTTGCAGCCTTCGTGCATGCCGGGCTGAGGACGG
>NZ_CAXTHR010000131.1:0-11702 GCF_964244095.1 uncultured Methylobacterium sp.
GTGCAGACCACGGCCTCGGGCGCGCCGCTCACCGTGGCGCGGCCGATCACGATCGTCAACGGCGGCAGCCTGAGCCTGTCGGCGGCCGGCGCGCTGGCGGTCAACGCTCCCGTCCTCGCGCAGGGCGCGGCGTCGGTGGCCCTGGCCTACGACCGGAACACCACGACTCCGGCCGTCACCGACCTCTCCTTCGCGCAAGGATCGGGCGTCAGCTTCGTCAACGCGGACGGCAGCGCGGCGACGGGTGCGCTGGCGGGGCGGGGCCTCACGGTCAACGGCAACGCCTACACGCTGCTCTATTCCATGGCCGACCTCGACGGCATCGACGGCACGGCGGCGTCGGGCAACGCGATCAACGCGCAAGCGGGAGGCTTGTCAGGCCGCTACGCGCTGGCGGGCGACCTCGCCGCCGCCGGCACGACCTACACGAACGCGCTCGTCGGCAACAACAGCAGCAACAGCAGCGCGACGTGGTTCTCCGGCACGTTCGAGGGGCTCGGCCATACCATCACCGGGCTGACGATCGCCAAGAGCGGCAACTATGCCGGCCTGTTCGGTTTCTTGTCGGGGACTGGGACGGTCCGCGACCTCGGCCTGGTCGGCGGGCAAGTCAGGGGGGCGGATTTCGTCGGCGCGCTGGCGGCGGCCAACACGGGCACGATCGTCAACGCTTACGGGACCGGTACCGTTCAGGGCGCGAACTATGTCGGCGGGCTCGTGGGCGCGAATTCAAGCACTGTCCGCCAGGGCCCGATCATCGTTCCAGGCACGCTCAGCAACGCCTACGCCACCGGCGCCGTCACCGCCTCGGGCGATTACGTAGGCGGGCTCGTGGGCTACAATGTTTACAGCACGGTGACGAATGCCTACGCGACCGGCGCCGTCTCGGGCAGAAACGACGTGGGCGGACTCATCGGCCTGAACAGCGGCGGCAGCGTCACGAATGCCTACGCCACCGGCACCGTCTCGGGCGCTCAGTACGTGGGCGGGCTGGTCGGGGACAATCTCGACGGCACGGTCACGCAGACCCACGCCACCGGCGCGGTCTCGGGCTCCTCCGGCGTTGGCGGGCTCGCCGGCCGCAACGGCTCCGCGGTCACGCTAAGCTACGCCACCGGCGCCGTCTCGGGCGGATCGGGCTCCACGAACGTGGGCGGGCTCGTCGGCCTCAACGGCGGTACGCTCACGCAGACCTACGCCACCGGCGCCGTCTCGAGCGGATCGGGCTCCACGAACGTGGGCGGGCTCGTCGGCCGCAACGACACCCCCACGATCACGCAGGCCTACGCCACCGGCGGGGTGTCGGGCGGATCGGGCTCCAACTACGTGGGCGGGCTCGTCGGGTACAACTCCTTGGGCATCATCACGGAGGCCTATGCGACGGGCGCCGTCTCCGGCTCCAACTCCGTGGGGGGACTTGTCGGGTACAACGAGGGCAACGGCGACGGCTACTCCGCCACGATCGTGCAGGCCTACGCCACCGGCGCCGTCTCGGGCTCCTCCTCCGTGGGCGGGCTCGTCGGGTACAACTACCAAGCGCCGATCGCGCAGGCCTACGCCACGGGCGCCGTCTCGGGCTCCTCCTCCGTGGGCGGGCTCGTCGGGATCAACGACGGCGACGGCGGCGGCTTCTACGGCACGCTCACGCAGACCTATGCGACCGGCGCCGTCTCGGGCGGATCGGGCTCCAACACCGTGGGCGGGCTCGTCGGGTACAACACCGCGGGTGGTTCGGTCACGAGCAGCTACTGGGACGTGCAGACCAGCGGCCGGAGCACCGGCATCGGGCGGGACGACAGCCAGGGCGCCGGCGTCTCCGGGCTGGTCGGGCTGACCACGCGGCAGATGCAGGGGCTCGACCCGCTCCCGGGCAACGGCACGCTCACGGATGCGAACCATCTCGGCGCGTCCTTCGCCGGCGGCGCGGGCGGGCTCTATCCCTACCTGACGAACTTCTTCCCCAACGGCGTGCAGGCCGTGTCGGGCATCGCCTACACGGATGTCGGCGCCACGGCGGCGGCCTCCGGTTCGGCCGGGGCGGTGACGGTGTCGCTGGCGAGCGGCGGTTCGGTGATCGGCCAGGCCACCACGGGGGCGAACGGGTACTACTACATCGTCCTGCCCACGGGGACGCTCGCCTCGGGCGCGGGCCTCGTCGCCTCCGTGCCGACCAACGGCAGCCTGTCCAACGCGGCGGCGAGCTTCGCGCGCAGCTCCGGAAGCGCGGTCGCGGCCACGGGTCTCGATCTCTCCGGCGGCTGGCTGCGCCAGGCAGCGGGCAGCCTGACCACGCTGTCGGCGCTCGACGCCGCCACCGCGGCGGCGGCCGGATCGACCCCGGCCGCAGGCCTCTCGCTCGCCAACCGCGAGATCAGCGCCGCCGGCGCGCTCAACCTCGACGGCGCCATCAGCCAGAGCGGGACGCTCGCTCTCTTGTCGCCGGGCGCGGTCACGCAGAGCGCCGCGATCAATGCGGGCGCGCTGCTGCTCGGCGGCGGCGGGACGTTCGCGCTCAGCAATTCGGGCAACGCGGTCGGCACGCTCGCGGCTTCCGCCGGCAACCTCGCCTTCGCCGACGGCGTCAGCCTCTCCACCGGCACGGTCGGCCGCGCGGACGGCACCTCGGTCGCCGGCGTCACGACGAGCGGCGCGGTCTCGCTGACGTCGGCCGGCACGATCACGCTGGCCTCGGGCGCCGGCGTCTCCGGCGCCAGCCCCGTGATCGCGGCGGGCGGCGCCTTCGTCAACAACGCCGGCTCGGGTGGGGTGACCGCCACCTCCGGGCGCTGGCTGGTCTACTCGGCCGACTCGGCGGGCGACACGTTCGGCGGCCTCGACAGCGCCAACACCGCCGTCTGGAATACGCCGGCGGGCGGCACGGTGAGCGCGACCGGCAACCGCTACGTCTTCGCCGAGCAGCCGACGCTGACCATCACCACGACGAACCTGTCGAAGAGCTACGGCGACGACGCGAGCGCGAGCGTGGCCGGCGCCTACGGCGTCGGCGGCCTGAGGCCGGCCGTGGCAGGCGCCTATCTCGGCGATTCGCTTGCGGCCGCGCTGTCGGGCACGCCGGCGGTGACGTCGGCCGGCTCCGCCGGGACCGCGAGCGTGGCGGGCTCGCCCTACACGATCACGGCCGACATCTCCGGCCTGACCTCGCCCGCCGGCTACGCGATCGCGGCGGCCAATACCGGCAGGCTGACCGTCGCGCCGCGCGCGGTGACGGTGACGGGCACGCGGGTCTATGACGGCGGCACGGACGCCGCCGCCGGCATCCTGACGCTCGGCAACGTCGTGGCCGGCGACGCGGTCGCCCTGTCGGGGACCGGCGTGCTGGCGGCCCGGGACGTCGGAGTGCGGGCGCTCGGCACGACGGGCGGCGCCCTCGCCGGCCTGAGCCTCGACAACGCCAACTACACCCTGGCCGGCGCCTCCGGGACCGTCACGATCACGCCGGCGACGCTGGCCTACGCGGCGGCCGCGGCGAGCCGGACCTACGGCGCGGCGAACCAGGTCCTGTCGGGCCGCGTGACCGGCTTCGTCGGCACCGACACGCAGGCCAACGCCACGACGGGCACGCTTGCCTTCGCAACGACCGCGGGGCTTGGCAGCAACGTCGGCAGCTACGCGATCACGGGTTCGGGGCTGACGGCCAACAACGGCAACTACGTGTTCGTCCAAGCCTCCGGCAACGCCACCGCCCTCGGCATCACCCCGGCGCCGCTGACGGTGACGGGGGCCAAGACCTACGATGCCACGGCCGGGTTCTCCACGGGCCAGCTCACGCTGGCGGGTGCGGTCAACGGCGAGACGCTGAGCCTGGGTGCGGGCACCGGAGCCACGGCCTCGGCCGATGCCGGGGCCTACGCGGGCTCCGGCCTGTCGGGCCTGACGCTCCAGGTGAGCGGCGGCAACGCGCGGGCGGCGAACTACAGCCTGCCGACGACCGGCACGCTCACGATCGCCCCGGCGCCGATCACCGTCACGGCCAACAGCGGAGCCTCGGTCTACGGCGACACGCCGGCCGATCCCGGCCTCTCGGCCAGCGGCCTGCAGGGTGGCCAGGGCGTGGGCGTGCTCGCGGGCCTGTCGAACAGCTTCGGCCTCACCGCGGCCTCGGGCGTGGCCGGCAGCCCCTACGCGCTCTCCGTGGCGGGCACCTTGACCAACGGCAACTACACCGTCACGGCGCGCACCGGCGGCAGCTTCACCATCACCCCCCGCCCGGTCACCGTCACGGCGGACGCGCAGAGCCGGGCCTACGGCGACGCCAACCCGGCGCTGACCTATCAGGTCGGAGGACGTGGGCTCGCCAACGGCGATGGGCTCACCGGTGCGCTCACCACGAATGCGGCCACCGGCAGCAGCGTCGGCGCCTACGCGATCACCCAGGGCTCGCTGGCAGCGTCCGCCAACTACGCCGTCACCTACCAGGGCGCGAACCTGACCGTGGCGGCGCGCCCGGTCACCGTCACGGCGGACGCGCAGAGCCGGGCCTACGGCGACGCCAACCCGGCGCTGACCTATCAGGTCGGAGGACGTGGGCTCGCCAACGGCGATGGGCTCACCGGTGCGCTCACCACGAATGCGGCCACCGGCAGCAGCGTCGGCGCCTACGCGATCACCCAGGGCTCGCTGGCAGCGTCCGCCAACTACGCCGTCACCTACCAGGGCGCGAACCTGACCGTGGCGGCGCGCCCGGTCACCGTCACGGCGGACGCGCAGAGCCGCGTCTACGGCGATGCCAACCCGGTCCTGACCTACGCGGTGGGCGGAAGCGGGCTCGCCAACGGCGATGGGCTCACGGGCGGCCTGGCGACCACGGCCGGTCCGACGACCGGCATCGGCGCCTACGCGATCACGCAAGGGACGCTCGCGGCCTCGGCCAATTACGCGCTCACCTATCGGGGCGCGGACCTCGCGGTCACGGCACGGCCGCTCACGATCGTCGCCGGCGCGCAGAGCCGCACCTACGGCGATGCCAACCCGGCCCTGACCTACACGGTGGGCGAATCGGGTCTGGTCAACGGCGACACGCTCACGGGCGGTCTGGCCACCACGGCCGGTCCGACGACCGGCATCGGCGCCTACGCGATCACGCAAGGGACGCTCGCGGCCTCGACCAACTACGCCGTCACCTATGCGGGGGCCGCGCTGAGCGTCCTCCCCCGGCCGATCACCGTCACGGCGGACAACCAGACCCGGCGCGTCTCCGGCGCCAGTCCGGCCCTGACCTACACGATCGGCGGACGCGGCCTCGTCGACGGCGATAGCCTCTCCGGAGCCCTGGTCACGGATGCGGACGGGGTCAGCCCACCCGGCGTCTACACCATCGGCCGGGGCAGCCTGAGCGCGAATGCCAACTACAGCCTCGCCTTCGCCCCCGGCCTGCTCACGGTCACCGGGGCGGGCGCGCAGGGCATCGCCGTCACCCCGGCCTTCCTCGGCAGCACGGTCGAGCGCAGCCTCAGGCTGAACCTGGGATGGCCGTTCGATGCCGCGGCCGGCCTCCCGGTCGAGGCCGGGGCGACGGCCAGCCAAGCCGGGCAGGGTACGGCGGTCATCCCGCTCTTCACCGACCCGCGCTTCGACCGCATCGTGGTCTGCCCCGGGTCGGGCGCCGCGGGCTGCCTCGCCGCCCCGCCACCGGCGCCCCGTCCGCAAGCCTCACGCTGACAGGGCCGACGTGACTGGTGGACCGTCCTCCTCGCCGGGTCACGTCGCACCGTCTGCTCTCAGCCCCTCATCGTCGCAAGAGATCCCGGTGTCCGACCTGCCGCTGTTCTACCGCTCGATCGTGCCGCTCGATCGCGAACGCCATCGCGAGCTCACCCTGCTCGAGCCGCAGGAGTTCGGATTCGCGAGGGGCAGCCATCTCGTGCCGGCGGTCGTCGACGAGTTCGGCCCGGCCTGCCGTCACCTGCCGATCCTGTTCCTGCCCGAAAGCCTCGGGCCGACGCCGGTCTTCCTGACGGGGTTCAGGCCCGGCGCCTCGGCGCTCGTCGATGCGCAAGGGACCTGGACGGGGCGCTACCTGCCGGCCTATCTGCGCCGCTATCCTTTCATCCTCGGCGAGGTCGACGGCGCGGACCCGCTGATCTGCTTCGACGACACCTCAGGCCTCCTCGCCGCACCACCGACGGAGGCCGCGGCCGATTCCGGCGACGGATGGCGACCGCTCTTCGAGGCTGGGTGCGGGGACAGTCCTGTCCTGGCCGAGCGCATCCGCCTGGTGATCGACTACGCCGCGGCGGCCCGGCGCACGGCGAGCCTCGGGCGGCTGCTGCAGGATCTCGCCCTGCTGCGGCCGCTCACGATCGAGAGGCGCGATCCGGCAAGCGGCGAGAGCCACGCGCTGCACGGCGTCCTCGGCATCGACGAGGCGGCGCTCGCCGCCTTGCCCGAGGCCGGTTTCGCCCGCCTGCGGGAGGGTGGCTGGTTGTCCGCGATCTACGCTCACCTCGTCAGCCTGCAGAGCATCCGCGACTTCACGCAGGGCTTTGCCGGGCCCGGCTCCTCATCGTCCATATCTACTCCTCCCTCCGACGGAGCCGCCACCTGATGTCGACGTTCTCGCCTCGTCGGATTGCCGGCCTCGGCCATGGCCGCCGCGCGTTCCTCGTCCTGCTCGCGAACGGCCTCCTCGGCGCCTCGCTCGCATCGGCGCAGCCGGGACCGGCCAAGCCGCCTGCCGCGAGCGTCACGGCACCTCCGGTGCCGGTCGAGCCGGGCACGACGACGGCGAGCTTCGGCGACTGGGTGCTGCGCTGCCAGCGCCTCGGCGAGGCAGACAAGGGGCGCTTGTGCGAGGTCACCCAGGCGATGCAGGTGCAGGGACAGGCCGCGCCAATTGCTCAAGTCGCGATCGGGCGCCTGGCGGCGGGCGAGCCGCTGCGCGTCATCGCCGTCCTGCCGGCCGCCGTGTCCTTCCCAAGCAGCGTGCAGATCCTGGCCGGAGACGACGATGGGCAGCCCCTCGACCTGCCCTGGCGGCGCTGCCTGCCAAGCGGCTGCTTCGCCGATGCACCCACCCCGGACGACGTGCTCAAGCGCTGGCGCAACGCGCGCGAACCGGGCCGGATCACCTCCAAGGACGCGACGGGCCGCGAGATCAGCCTGCCGCTCTCGCTACGCGGCCTCGGTCCAGCCCTCGACGCATTGGCCAGGGAACGGTCCTGAGACTATATCAGCGTAACTGGTTGCTCCTCCTGAAGCACGAACTTTATCTCACAATCTCAATGACATAAGTGTTCGCAGTTCTATTCTGGCCGGCGCGCCACTTAAATCCTTCTCAAACAACGATCTTTATCTTCGGCCGATCCGGCGATCGCGCGACGGTTTGCAGTCGGCTTGCAAATTCCGTCCGCGGCGAGGTCTCGAAGTTCAGGATCGCCTGGTCCGCGAGCGCCCGCGTGCGCGCTAGGTAGCGGTCCAGGATCACCGTAACGGTCTTGAGCGAGTGGCCGGTGATCGCTGCGATCTGCTGCGGGTTGCAACCGGCCTCCGACAGCATCGCCACGGCCGTGCCACGCAGGTCGTGGAAGTGCAGGCTGACTGGCGTCGCCAGCCCCGGTAGCATGACCTGCCGCAGCCCGACCTCATTCGCCGCCTGCTCCCACAACCGCGCAAAGCGGCGGAAGCCGCGGATGTGATTGGCGGGAAGGCGACCGTTCTCCTGCGCCCAGCTCAGCATCGCCGAGATGACGGACAGCCGGTTGTCGCACTCACGCTCGCCCGAGGTCCGCGCGACCTTGGCGCGCCAGTCGAGCAGGTCCTTGCGTACGCCCGGGTCGTTGAGCGCCTCGCGCGGCATGTCGCCGAATTCCGGCTTGGCCTTGGTGAGCCTGCGCTTGTATTCGCGCTGGATGCCTGCCGAAAGTTTGGTCTCGAACTCCGGCGACGTCGTGTAGGCCCGAATCAGCCCGTTGAAGGTGTCGCCCGAATGCCGTGCGATGAGGGAACGCTCGGCCTCAGCATAGATCAAGATGAACTCCCGCGATCCAGGCACGCCGTCCAGCCGCTGCCCTGTCGCGCGGTGATACCAGTACGCCTTCCGGGTCGCGTCCTTCAAACGCTTGTAGGTGGCGAAGACGCCCGGATAGGCAGCGCGAACCACGGGCCGCCCTCCAGGCTTCGAGTTGGCTCGGTTCCGGCTTGCCGGTCTCCGCGGAGACGATGACGATGCGGCCCGTCGCCGGGTCGATCTCGACACGCGCGATCGTGAGGTCCGCGGCGCGCGCGGCCTTCAGCGCGCGGGCGATGGCGGCTTGGGACGTGCCTGATCGACGTGCCATCCGACTGTTCTGCCTCAGCGAACTTCCCTTACCGGCCGCGCTTCTCCTGCGCCGTGATCCAGGCCAGCATGACCGAGTAGCGCGCAGAGCTGCGAACCGAGCCGAAAGACCGGCAACTGCGAGGTCTCGGCGAGGTGGTAGACGCTGCGCCGGCGGCTACGCGCGCCGTACAAGAACTCGGCGATCTCCTCCGCCCCGCGCAGCAGGTCGGGCGCCAAGCTGCCGGCGGCATCGACCGCCGGGTGGCCCGCACTGGGCGGCGTGGTCTCCATCATGATGCTCTCCTCTCGTTGGCCAGCAGCTTGCCCACCCGGATGATCGTGCGGGTCGAGACGCGGCGTTGTTGTTCCAGGTCGGTATCAGCGCGATAGTGCTCGACAGCCTCTTCGAAGTCCTTGGCAGCCGGCTCACCCGCGCCGCCATCACCATCGCGCTCGTGCAGCGCGTAGAGCACCGCGGCGGTCTTGCGCCGGACGCCGCCGAGCCGGATCTCGCCGATCGTGGCGGGCGTCGTCGCCATCACCGTGATCAGCGGCGCGACTTGGATCAGCGGCAGATCCGCATCCTGCCTCTGTAGGCCGAGCGCAGCGCGTAGTGAGCCGCTCGCGACCGCGGTGAACAGCGCCTCCAGACCGTCGACGAAGCTGCTCCGCTCCGTCAACGCCGTCAGCTCGGCGATGCCGAGGGCTTCGAATCCATTCCCGGCCTCGCTCCGCCGCGCGCATGTCGCTGCGTAACGTTCGACCGAGTGCACGCTGTCCTTCACCAGCGGACTGGCGAGCACGGCGGTCAGCAGGTGCGCGGCGTCCCGCGCCGTGACGATCGGCGCACCGCGGCCGCGCCCGTGCTTGGAGCGCAGCCCGGCTTCCAGCAGGCTGCGGTCGTAGACCACGAGCGTCGTCGCCGGGATGCCCAGCGCCTCGGCCATCGTCTCCACCAGTTCGCGCGGTCCGGCCATCAGCCACAGCTCCCCTCGTGCAAGCGTAACCATTCGCAGCTTAGGCGAATGATCGGGGCAAGGGCAGCGAGTCGTCGTCCGCATCATCGGTGTCTAACACGATTGATCTTGCCCGTCGAGGATCAATCGTGATAAAAACGAAAGAAGGATGAGCGGTTGGATCCGCATTGATCGTGGGGGTCAGGAAGCGGGTCTGGCGGACAGGCAAGGGTGAGACAAAGGTCGGCTGGGTCGTCGACTAGGTCGACGAGCAGGGGCGCCGCGCCCGACGCCAGTTCGAGACGAAGCGGCAGGCCGACACCTTTCGAGTTGAGGCCGAGGAGCAACTGCGGGCCGGCACCTACCGCGCCGACGGCGACCAAGTGAGGGTCGAAGTGGTGGCCAAGCAATTCCTCGCCTATTGCCGCGGCCGCATGGAGCGGCGTGAGCGCATGACGCGCGGCACTTTCGAGGTCTACACCGGCCACGTGCATAACTACGTCTGTCCGCCCGCGGGCCGCAGCGCACGCACCCTGCAGAATGCGTGCGCCTTCGAGGCAGGCTTGGCGTCAGTGAAGCTGCGTCAGCTGACCGGCCGGGCGGTCGGGGACTTCCGCGACCGACTGCGGGCGGCAAACCGGTCGGTGGCGATGACACGTAAGGTGCTTGGCACGCTGCGACTGATCCTCGCCTATGCGATCGGCCGCGACCTGATTACCGTCAACATGGCGCAGGGCGTGCGGGTGATCGGGCGCCGGGACGAGGGCTCGAAGGTGATCGTGGCGCCCTCGAAGGAGGCGGTGCGGCAGCTGCTGGCCGCCGCAGATCCGGACTTCCGCGTCGTCCTGCTATTTGCGGCGATGACGGGCCTTCGCGCGGGCGAGATGCACGCGCTGCGATGGCGCCATCTCGACATCGGCGGGGTGCGGATCGAGACGCGCGTCGACGAGTTCGGTGAGGAGGATGCGACGAAGACGACCGCCGGGATGCGGACGGTGCCGCTCGGGGCGGGGACGGTGGCGGCGCTGCGGGATTGGCAGGTGCGCACCTGTTCGCTGCGATGAATGAGTGCCACGAGGCCGACCCTTCGAGGGTCCCCGAGCCGCAGGCGCGATTTAACTGGCACGCATTGCGACATTTCGCGGTGTCGTGCTGGATCGAAGCAGGTCTGAGCCCGAAAACGGTGCAGACATTTGCGGGCCATTCAAGTCTCGAGATGACGATGGATCGCTATGAGCACCTATTCAAGAACGAGGATCATCCCCTGGTCATGGACGCAATCTCGAAATCGACTTGGTCTGCCCCACTACTGTGAACGGTAGCGTCCGACCTATTGCCGACGCTCACCGTGTCCGCTTCCCGGGCAATCGCTTGAGCCTTAGCTCGCAGCGATCAGGAAGTTCGAAGCGATCAGGCGAGTCTAGGTGCATATGGCGTTGTGCGGACGGGCGCGCCGTGGCGGTTCATGCCGCACGATCTGCCGCCGTGGGCGGCGGTCTACCAGCAGATGCAGCGGTGGCTGTCCACCGATTGCTTCCTGGACGTGGCCGGCGACCTGCAGGCTGTGCTGCGGCGGGCTGCGATGCGGATGGCGGCGGATCGGGAGCCGGAGCCGTCGGCGGTGGTGCTGGACAGCCGGACCCTGCGGTCTTGGCCCGAGAGCGGGGAGCGGGCGGGCTACGACGGAGGCAAGCGCAAGAAGGGCGCGAAGGTGCATCTGGCGGTGGACACCCTGGCCCTTCCGGTCGCCCTGCACGTGACGCCGGCCGATGCCGGCGACCGTGGCGAGGTCGGAGGGTTGGCCGCCGCGGTCCAGGCGGAGACGGGTGGCAGCGTGGACCTCGCCTTTGTCGATCAGGGCTACACAGGCGACAGAGCCGCCGAGGCGGCCAAGGCCCACAGGATCGCATTGGAGGCGGTCAAGGCGCCCTAGGCCAAGCGCGGCTCTCATCCTGAGCCTGTCGAAGGATGTGCTGCTGCCGCGCCGCTGGGTCGTCGAGCGGTCCTTCGCCTGGGCCACGCGCTGCCGACGCCTCGTCAAGGACTACGAAGGCTATGCCCGTACACTCGCAGGCCTGCACATGGTCGCCTTCGTCCGTCTCATGCTCAAACGAGCCGAAACACTGATGATCAGTTCATAATACGCTCTAGCAGCGGTCAAGGGCCCGCCGGCAGCGCCTCTATTGGCGGTCCCTCACCCAGGAGGAAGGCCCGATCTGCGGCGAGCCACGTCTCCAGGAAGCCCGCCACGGCCTTGATGCGGGCGATATGGACGAGATCCTCGTGCACCGACAGCCAGATGTCGCGGAGGGTGGAGAGCGCCGGCAGGACGGGCACGAGCGCCGGATTGTGGGCCGCGACGAAGCTCGGCAGCATGGCGATGCCTTGCCCCGACGAGGCGCCGACGTACTGCGCGACGAGGCTCGTGCTGCGGAAGCCGACATGCGTCGGGCGGAGGATGTCGGACA
>NZ_CAXTHR010000132.1:0-11539 GCF_964244095.1 uncultured Methylobacterium sp.
AGCGATCCTAGACGCCGCGCGGGCTCAGCAGGGCATCAGGCGGCGGAGCTGGTCTAGGATATCCGCGCCGCTGCAGGGGCGGGCGATGAAATGCGCGCCGGCCGGCATGCGGTCGGGGTCGGGCGCGGCGCGGCCCGAGACGATGAGGATCGGCAGGTTGGGGCGCGCCTCGGCTACCGAGCTCGCGAGGTCGAAGCCGTTGACCTTGCCCGACAGCTCCACGTCGGTGACGAGGCCGCAGATGTCGGGGCGCGCCTGAAGGATGCTGAGCGCCCGCTCGGCCGAGGCGCACTGGACCGTGTCGTAGCCGCCATCCTCCAGCACGTCGCCGAGATCCATGATCGTCAGCGCCTCGTCCTCGACGAGGAGGATCACGGGCCGGTCTTCCTGGGGACTCGTCTGCTCGCTCGTCACGATGTGCATCTCCAGCGATTCGGTCCGGAGGCGTCGCCGGGAAGCGCCCCCGCCGCACCGATTTCCGTCGATGTGCAACGGCACAGGCGCGTTCCGGTTGCAGCGCCGCTCAAACCCGGCCGCGCGCGCCGCGGGCGCTCTCGGACCCGGGCACAACCGAGGTCCCCACCGGGGCCGCGCCCAGGACCGACGCCACGGCGTCGAGCAGATGGTCGAGGTCGGCCCGTACGATGGTCAGCGCCGGCGTCAGGTAGACCACGTCGCCGAACGGCCGAACCCAGACGCCGCGTTCGAGGAACCGCGCCTTGAGGGCGGTGAGATCCGGCGGGCTTTCGAACTGGACCGCGCCGATCGCGCCGAGCGTGCGCACGTCCGCGATGCCCGGCAGGGCGCGCAGGGGCTCGAGCCCCTCGGCGAGGCGCGCGCCGATCGCGCGGGCCTGCTCCAGGCGCGGTTCGCGCGCGAACAGGTCGAGGCTGGCGCCGGCCGCGGCGCAGGCCAGCGGATTGGCCATGAAGGTCGGCCCGTGCATCAGCGCCGCGCCCGGATCGTCCGACCAGAACGCGGTGAAGATCGCCTCCGTGGCGATCGTCGCCGCGAGCGCCATCGTGCCGCCGGTCAGCGCCTTGGACAGGCAGAGGATGTCGGGCACCACGTCCGCCTGCTCGCAGGCGAACATCGTACCCGTGCGGCCGAAGCCGGTGAAGATCTCGTCGAGGATCAGCGGCAGGCCGTGGCGGCGGGCGAGGCGGGCGACCGTCGCGAGCACCTCGGGGGCGTGCATCCGCATGCCGCCCGCGCCCTGCACCAGCGGCTCGACGATCACCGCCGCCAGCGCCCTGCGATGGCGCGCGAGCGTCGCGTCGAGGGCGGCCGTCTCAGCCGCGGAGCCGGGCAGGTCGCAGAACACCTGCGTCGGGAGGTAGGCGCCGAAGCGGCGGTGCATGCCCTCCTTGGGGTCGCAGACCGACATCGCGCCCATGGTGTCGCCGTGGTAGCCGCCGCGGAAGGCGAGCACGCGGGTGCGGCCGGCTTCCCCGCGGTTGAGCCAGAACTGGGCCGCCATCTTCAGGGCGACTTCGACGGCGACGGAGCCGGAATCGGTGAAGAAGACGTGGTTGAGGTCGCCGGGCGCCAGCTCGGCGAGGCGGTGCGCCAGCCGCTCGGCAGGCGCGTGGGTGAGGCCGCCGAACATCACGTGCGGCATCGCGGCGAGCTGGCCCGACACGGCGTCCGCGATGTGGGGATGGTTGTAGCCGTGCACCGCCGTCCACCACGAGGCGATCCCGTCGATCAGTTCGCGCCCGTCCGCGAGCACGATGCGCGAGCCGTGCGTGCGCACCGCCTCCAGCGGCGGGCTCGCCGTCTTCATCTGCGTGTAGGGCCGCCAGAGACGGGCGGCGGTCGGGTCCTGCGCCGGCATCCCGCCTGAATGCTGGCGCGGGCATCGCGGGTCAACCCGGACCGGGTGCCGGCCCGCGCGGTCCCGGGCATCGCCGAGGCTTGACTCCGGCCCGCGGCCCGGCGCCTTCAGGCGCCATGTCGAGCCTCGAAGCCTTCGCACGCGACAAGCTGTCCGGCCTGGAGGCGGTGGCCCTGCGCCGCCGCCTGGTGCCGACGGTGCGGGCCCCGGACGCGATGGCCGAGCGGGGCGGGCGCCGCCTCGTCTCGTTCTCGTGCAACGATTATCTCGGGCTGAGCCACGACCCGCGGGTGGTGGCCGCGGCGCAGGGCGCGGTCACCGCCTACGGGGCCGGTGCCGGCGGGTCGCGGCTGGTGACCGGCAATCATCCGCTCCTGTCGGCGCTGGAGGCGCGGCTCGCCGCGCACAAGGGCACGGAAGCCGCGCTTGTCTTCGGAAGCGGCTACCTCGCCAACCTCGGCATCACCCCGGCGCTGGTCGGCGCGGGCGACCTCGTGCTCGTCGACGCGCTCGCCCATGCCTGCATGTGGGGCGGGGCGCGCGTCTCGCAGGCGACGGTCCTGCCCTTCCGCCACAACGACGCCGGCGACCTCGCGCGCCTGCTCGGGTCGCATCGTGGCGCGCATCGCCGCGCGATGATCCTGACGGAGCGGGTGTTCAGCATGGACGGCGACCGGGCGCCGCTCCGCGACATCCTCGAGCTCGCCGCGGCCCACGACGCCTGGACGCTGGTCGACGACGCCCACGGCCTCGGCGTGGTCGAGGGCGGCCCGCAAGCGCCGTTGGAGATGGGCACGCTGTCGAAGGCGCTCGGCTCCTACGGCGGCTATCTCTGCGCCTCGCGGGCGGTGATCGACCTGCTCACGAGCCGGGCGCGCAGCTTCGTCTACACCACCGGCCTGCCGCCGGCCTCCGCGGCTGCGGCGCTGGAAGCCCTGGCGATCGTGGAAGCGGAGCCGGAGCGCGGTGCGCGGCCGCTCGCCCTCGCCCGCCGCTTCACGGCACGCCTCGGGCTGCCCGAGGCGGAGAGCGCGGTGGTGCCGGTGATGGTCGGCGACGCGCAAGGCGCGCTCGCCCTTTCGGCGGCGCTCGAAGCGGACGGCTTCCTCGTCGTCGCGATCCGGCCGCCGACCGTGCCGGCCGGCACCGCGCGGCTGCGCGTCGCGTTCTCGGCGGCGCACGATGCGGCGCAGGTCGATGCGCTGGCCGATCGCATCGCGGCCCTGACGGCGCCCCGATCCGGGCCGACGCCCGGAGTCGACGAAGCCTGACGCGACGGGACCCGACGCGGGATGCCGTTGTTCATCGTGACTCGGATTGCGGCTGGCGAGCGCAGCGGACATCCCGTATCGCTCGCGAACGGCGTCCGCGTTGACCGGGTCCTGCCGCCACGCGAGAATGGACGCGCGCGGCGGGCTCCGGTCTCGCCGCGGTTCCATCGCGACGCGTGCGTCCACGGGACCGTCGGTGCTCGGACCTGCCGTATCGCAACCGCCTTCCCGACGGCGAAGAATTCGGAGCATCGAGAATGAGCGGTCGACGCGCGCTGATCACCGGCATTACCGGGCAGGACGGGGCCTATCTCGCGCAGTTGCTGCTGGCGAAGGGCTACGCGGTGCACGGGGTGGTGCGGCGCTCCAGCCATGCCGGCGTGTTCGATCACCGGCTGAAATGGCTCGGGATCAACGACGACGTCGCGCTGCACGACGGCAACCTGCTCGACCTGTCGAGCCTCGCCCGCATCGTGCAGGCGGTCCAGCCCGACGAGGTCTACAACCTCGCCGCCCAATCCTTCGTCACCGCCTCGTGGCAGCAGCCGATCCTGACGGGGCAGATCACCGGCCTCGGGGCGGTCAACCTGCTCGAATGCGTGCGCACCCTGAAGCCCGACGCGCGTTATTATCAGGCGTCCTCGTCCGAGATGTTCGGTTTGATCCAGGAGCAGGTGCAGAGCGAGGCGACGCCGTTCTACCCGCGCTCGCCCTACGGCGTGGCCAAGCTCTACGCGCACTGGATGACGATCAACTACCGCGAGAGCTTCAAGCTGCACGCCTCGAACGGCATCCTGTTCAACCACGAATCCCCCCTGCGCGGCGTCGAGTTCGTGACCCGCAAGGTCACCGACGGCGTCGCCCGGATCAAGCTCGGGCTCGCGAAAGAACTGCGGCTCGGCAATATCGACGCCAAGCGCGACTGGGGTCATGCCAAGGACTACGTCCGCGCCATGTGGATGATGCTCCAGCAGGACAGCCCGGACGACTTCGTCATCGCCACGGGCCGCACCACCACGGTGCGCGACATGTGCGAGATCGCCTTCCGCCATGTCGCCCTGTCGTCTTCCGATCACCTCGTCATCGACGAGAAGCTGTTCCGCCCGGCCGAGGTCGAGGTGCTGCTCGGCAACCCCGCCAAGGCGGAGGCCGCCTTCGGCTGGAAGGCCGAGATCTCGCTGGAGACGATGATCCAGGAAATGGTCGAGGCCGACCTCAAGCGCCTCGGGGCGCGCGCTTGAACGGCGCTCCCGCGTGAAGCGCATCCTCGTCACCGGTGCCGCCGGCTTCGTCGGGCGGCACGCGGTCGCCGCGCTCGCCGCCGCAGCAGATCCGTCGGACCGGATCGTCGGGATCGGCCGCGGCAGCCCGGACGCGCTCCCGGCCGGGGTGAGCTTCCGGCAGATCGACCTGCTCGACGGGGCCGCGCTCTCGACCTTCGTCGAGGCGTACCGGCCGACCGACGTGCTGCACCTCGCGGCGATGGCCTCGGTGCAGCAATCGGCTGATGCGCCGACGGAGACGTGGCGCGTCAACCTCGTCGGGCTCCTGAACCTCGCCGAGGCGGTGACGCGGTCCGCGGGCGGGGCGCGGTTCGTCTTCGTCAGCTCGGGCGAGGTCTACGGCCGCGCGTTCCTGGCCGGCCACGCGCTCTCCGAGGCGGTCGCGCCGCTGCCGCTCGGCGCCTACGCCCGCTCGAAATGGTTCGGCGAGCAGATCCTGCTCGACGTTCTGCGCAACTCCGGGGTGCGCCTCGTGATCCTGCGGCCGTTCAACCACATCGGCCCGGGCCAGGACGAACGGTTCGTGGTGCCGTCGTTTGCTGGCCAGATCGCGCGGATCGAGGCCGGCCTCGTGCCGCCGGTGCTGGAGGTCGGAAACCTCGCAGCATGCCGCGACTTCCTGCCGGTCGGCGACGTGGTGCGCGCCTACGCGACCCTGATCGCGCGCGCGGAGGAAATCGCCGACGGATCGGTGTTCAACGTCGCCTCGGGCCGGCCGCGCAGCATCGAGAGCGTGCTGGCCGACCTGCGCGGGCACGCGACGACGTCGTTCGCGGTGCGGATCGCCGCCGATCGGATGCGGCCCTCCGAGATCCCCGTCGCCGCAGGCGACGCGTCGCGGCTGACGGCGGCGATCGGCTGGGTTCCGAGCGAGGATTGGGACGCGGCGCTCGCAGGCGTGCTCGCCGACGCGCGAGCGCGGGTGTCGGGCGCCTGAACGACGCCGCTGCTACGCGCGGCGTCCGCCGGTCCGGGACCCGTCAGTTGAACAGCGCGCCGACGCCGCCCTGGACACGGCCGAGGCCCTGGCGAGCGATCGGGTTGTTCGGGTCGATGGTGGCGGCGCGCTGGTAGTTCTCCATCGCCTCCTTGCGCCGGTTCGACTTCTCGTAGGCCAGCCCGCGATAGGCCCAGCTCGTCGCGTCCTTGTTGTTGACGTTGAGCGCCGCGTTGTAGTCCTCGATCGCCTTGTCGTACTGGTTCGTGGCGATCAGGCTCTGGCCGCGGGCGGCGTAGGGCGCGCTGACGAAGGGGTTGCGGTCGATCGCGGCATCGAAGTCGGCGATGGCCGGGGCGGTCTGGCCCTGCTTCTGCCGCACGAGGCCGCGGGCATGGTAGGCTTCGGCCGATTCCGGCATCAGGCGGATCGCGACGTTCAGGTCCGCCAAGGCCCCGTCGACGTCGCCCTGGGCGCGCAGCACGTTGGCGCGGCCGATATAGGCCGGGCCGTAGTTCGGGTCGCTGGCGATCGCCTTGGTGAAGTCCTGCAGGGCGGCGTCGTTGCGGCCGGTCTGGCGGTAGGCGAGCGCGCGGTTGTTGTAGGCCGAGCCGGAATTCGGATCGAGCTGCACCGCCTTGGTGAAATCGCCGATCGCGTCGTTGAACTGGCCCGCACGCGCATAGGCCGCGCCGCGGGTGTTGTAGGCGGCGGCGTCGTTCGGGTTGCGCTGCACGACCTCGGTGAGCGAGGCGATGTTGACGTTGGTCGCGCCGGTGGTGTCGGCTTCGAGGACCGCGTATTGCCGCGGCCCGGCGGCGCCCCCGACGGTCTCGCAGCCGGCAAGCGCCACGCTCGCGGTCAGTGCGAGGCCGAGCAGGGCCGCCCGTTGAAACCGCATGCTGTCTGACGTCATCGCCCCATTCCCCTCGGCACGGCGCGGGTCTTCCGCACACCCGGCCTGATCCACGTAACCCCCGGGCCGGCGCGCCGGCCCGAAGCCGGTCCGGCGCTCCGAAGGCTCCGGCTCCGAAGGCTCCGGCACGTTCGCGCAGCGCGGTGAACGCCCGATTAAAGGACGGGCGCCACCGCCGTGGAAGCGGGTCGATGTGGCGAACGTATGGCCCCGGCGCCGGCATCCCGGAAATCGCGCGGTCCCGCCCTTCGCGCGCGGCTTAGGTGTGCTTCCGGCGCACCGGATTCTAGGCGATCAGCCGGGTCACGTGGCCCATCTTGCGGCCGGGCCGGGCCTCGCCCTTGCCGTAGAGGTGGAGATGCGCGCCCGGCTCGGCCAGCAGCGCCATCCAGGCGGCGACCTCGCCGCCGATGAGGTTCTGCATCTCCACCCGCAGCCCGCCGGTGCGGGACGGATCGCCGAGCGGCCAGCCGCAGACCGCGCGGACGTGCTGGGAAAACTGCGAGGTCGCCGCGCCCTCGATGGTCCAGTGCCCGGAATTGTGCACCCGCGGCGCGATCTCGTTGACGACGAGGCGCTCGGTCCCGTCGGCCTCGCGGACCAGGAACATCTCGACGGCGAGCACGCCGACGTAGTCGAGCGCGTCGGCGATCGTCTTCGCGATCCCGACGGCCTCCCGCGCCGTCTCTGGCGCGATCCCCGGCGCGGGCACGCGCGTCACCGCGAGGATGTGGTCGCGGTGCTCGTTCTCGCACAGGTCGAAGGCGGCAAAGCTCCCGTCGGCTGCGCGCGCGGCGACCACCGAGACCTCGCGCTCGAAGGCGACGAAGCCTTCGAGGATCAGCGCCGCGCCGCCGAATTCGGCAAAGATCGCGTTGCGGTCCGCGTCCGCCTCGGTGCGGATGATGCGCTGGCCCTTGCCGTCGTAGCCGAAGCGGCGCGTCTTCAGCACCGCCGGGCGGCCGATCGCGTCGAGCGCCCGGCCGAAATCGTCCGGGGTGTCGACGGCGCGGAACGGCGCCGTCGGGATGCCGAGCCGGTTGATGAAGTCCTTCTCGGACAGCCGGTCCTGGGTGGTGGCGAGCGCCGCGGCGCTCGGGTGCAGCGGCGCGTGGCGCGCCAGGAGGTCGGCGGTCTCGCGCGGGATGTTCTCGAACTCGTAGGTCACGACGTCGACGCCCGCCGCGAAGCGCGCCAGCGCCTCGGCGTCGTCGTAGGCCGAGCAGGTGATCGAGGCCGCCACGTCGAAGGCCGGGCTGTCGGCATCGGGGCCGTAGACGTGGACCTTGAGACCGCACTCGGCCGCCGCCAGCGCGATCATGCGCCCGAGCTGGCCGCCGCCCACGATGCCGAGGGTGCAGCCGGGCTCGATGATCTTGGGGCTCACGGGGTCGCGGTCTCCGGCCGTTCGGCGACGGCCGCGGTCTGGGCCGCGCGCCACGCCTCGAGCCGCTGCGCCAGCGCGTCGTCGGAGAGCGCCAGCACGGCGGCTGCGAGCAGCGCGGCGTTGACCGCTCCGGCCCTTCCGATGGCGAGCGTCCCCACGGGGATGCCCGCCGGCATCTGCACGATCGAGAGCAGGCTGTCCTGCCCCGAGAGCGCCTTCGATTCGACGGGAACGCCGAACACCGGCAGGCTCGTCATCGCGGCGGTCATCCCCGGCAGGTGCGCCGCGCCGCCCGCACCGGCGATCACCACCTTGAACCCTGCGGCCCTGGCGCCCTTGGCGAAGGCCACGAGCCGGTCCGGCGTGCGGTGGGCCGAGACGATGCGCGCGTCGTAGGCCAGCCCGAGCGCGTCGAGCGTCTCGGCGGCGTGCCGCATGGTCGCCCAGTCGGACTGGCTGCCCATGATGATCGCGACCACAGGCGCCGGCAGCATCGTCGTCAAACCCGTCTCCTGCGCGTGGGGCCGCGAGACCGAGGCTGCCGGTTACAGGGGCACGCCGCCCCCGGCAAGGCGGGCGGCGGCGTCCACCGCCATCAGGCGATGATATCGGGCGTGATCTGGTCCTCGACGTGGGCGATGCGGTCGCGGAGCGTCAGCTTGCGCTTCTTCAGCCGCTGGATCTGCAACTGGTCGCCGGCGACGTTGCGCTCCAGGGCGTCGATCGCACTGTCGAGGTCGCGGTGCTCCTGCCTCAGCCGCGCCAACTCCACGTCCAGCTCGGATTTCTCATCCGGGACCAACTCGACCGTCATCGCCGCCTTCGAAACCCAGCCCCTGCCTGCGCGGGAGCATGCGTCAGGCCCGTCCGAGCGGCAAGCTTTCGTGAGCCATGCCCTGAGGATTGCCTTCGACAGCCGGCTCCGCATGTGCGAGCTTGGTAGTGTCGGAACGATGACAGGAGACACGACTCATGTCGCTGCAGACGCATCTCAGCCAACTGAACCGGAAGCACGAAGCCCTCGAGCGCGAGATCCACGAGGCGACCCAAAGACCCTCGGAGGACGACCTGCACATCGCCGAGCTGAAGCGACGAAAGCTCCTCCTGAAGGACGAGATCAAGCGGCTCCAGGCCGGCACCGGCACGGTGCACTGACCGCCCCCGACACCGGAAACCCGTGATCCGCCGCGCCGTCCGCAACGGCGCGGCTTTTTCGTCCGTCGGCCGCTGCAGCCGACGGCGGGCCTCTGTTAGGCTCGCGCGATGGAGCCGGTCCCGAAGAAGCCGTGCCGCGCGAGGAGCCGCCATGCCAACCGCCGAACAGCCCGCGCCCGGGCGCTACGCCGAGGCTCACGCCGCCGCACGCCGCGACCCGGAGGCGTTCTGGCTGGAAGCCGCGCGGGCGATCGACTGGATCGAGGTACCGGCCCGCGCCTTCGACCCCGAGGCCGGCACCTACGGCCGCTGGTTCCCGGACGCATCCCTGAACGCCTGCTGGAACGCGGTCGACCGGCACGTGGCGGGGGGCCGCGCCGAGCAGGCCGCGATCCGCTACGACTCGCCGGTGACGGGTACGAAGCGCACCATCACCTACGCCGAACTGCTCGGCGCGGTGACGGCGCTTTCCGCCGTGCTCGCCGGCCTCGGCGTCGGGCGCGGCGACCGGGTGATCCTCTCCATGCCGATGGTGCCCGAGGCGCTCTACGGGATGCTGGCCTGCGCCCGGCTCGGGGCCGTCCACTCGGTGGTGTTCGGCGGGTTCGCCGCCAACGAACTGGCCGTGCGGATCGAGGACGCCGCGCCGAAGGTGGTGCTCGCCGCCTCCTGCGGCATCGAGCCGAACCGGGTCGTCGCCTACAAGCCCCTGCTCGACGCGGCGATCGCGGCCTCAAAGCACAAGCCCGACGCCTGCCTGATCCTCCAGCGCCCGCAAGGCCCGGCGAGGCTCGTGGCGGGCCGCGACCATGACTGGGCCGGGGCGGTCGCGGCGGCGGCGGGCGCAACAGTCGAATGCGTACCGGTGGCCGCGACCGACCCGCTCTACATCCTCTACACGTCCGGCACGACGGGGAAGCCCAAGGGCGTGGTGCGCGACACCGGCGGCTACCTCGTCGCGCTGGCGTGGTCGATGACTAACCTCTACGGCGTGGCGCCGGGCGAGACCTACTTCTGCGCCTCCGACATCGGCTGGGTGGTGGGGCACTCCTACATCGTCTACGCGCCGCTGCTGCACGGCTGCACCACGGTGCTCTACGAGGGCAAGCCGGTCGGCACGCCGGACCCCGGCGCGCTCTGGCGGGTGGTCGCCGAGACCGGCGCGGTCTGCCTGTTCACGGCGCCGACGGCGCTGCGGGCGATCAAGAAGGAGGACCCGACGGGCGCGGGCGTCGCGAGCCACGACCTCGCGCGCTTCCGCACCCTGTTCCTCGCCGGCGAGCGGGCGGACCCGGATTCGGTCGCCTGGGCGGAGCGGGTGCTCGGCCGGCCGGTGATCGACCACTGGTGGCAGACCGAGACCGGCTGGGCGATCGCGGGCAACCCGGTGGGCTTGGGGCTGCTCCCGGTCAAGCGCGGCAGCGCCTGCGTGCCGATGCCGGGCTACGACGTGCAGGTGCTCGACGAGGGCGGCAGGCCGGTCACCGCGGGCACGATGGGCACCCTCGCGATCCGCCTGCCGCTGCCGCCGGGCTGCCTGCCGACGCTTTGGGGCTCGGACGAACGCATGCGCGCGAGCTATCTCGACGCGTATCCGGGCTGGTACGACACCGCGGATGCCGGCATCCGCGACGCCGACGGCTACGTCACGGTGCTGGGGCGGACCGACGACATCATCAACGTCGCCGGCCACCGGCTCTCGACCGGCGGCATGGAGGCGGTGCTGGCCGCCCACCCGGATGTCGCCGAATGCGCGGTCATCGGCATCCGCGACGCGCTCAAGGGCGAGGCGCCGTGCGGCTTCGTCGTGCTCAAGGCGCAGGTCCTGCGCGACCCGGCCGAGATCGAGCGGGAACTCGTGGCCAAGGTGCGCGACGAGATCGGGCCCGTCGCCGCGTTCAAGCTGGCGCTGACCGTGGCGCGGCTGCCGAAGACGCGATCGGGAAAAATCCTGCGCGCCACGATGAAACGCATCGCCGACCACGAGCCCTGGACCATGCCGGCGACAATCGACGACGCGGGCGTGCTCGACGAGATCGGCGAAAGTTTGAAGACGCGCGGGATCGGGAAGCGGTAGCGGCGGTGCCCGCGTGACGAAGCCGGTCCGGCCCGACGCACCGAACTGGCGCCGGTCCCGACATTGCGGCACACAACCGGCAGCACTCGCCGACCGGAGCCGCCGATGACCGCCCGCCTGTTCCAACCCCTGCGCCTCGACGATCTGACGCTGGAGAACCGCATCACGATCGCGCCGATGTGCCAGTACTCGGCCCGCGACGGGGAGGCCACCGACTGGCACATGATGCATCTCGGTCAGCTCGCGATGTCGGGCGCCGGGCTGCTGACGCTGGAGGCCACCGCGATCTCACCGGAGGCGCGCATCACCGCCTGGGATCTGGGGCTGTATTCCGACGGCTGCGAGCGCGCGCTTGGAAAAGTGCTCGCCGCGATCCGCGAATACGCGCCGATCCCGGTCTGCATCCAGATCGCGCATGCCGGCCGCAAGGCGTCGAGCGCCGCGCCCTGGGCCGGCGGGCAGCAGATCGCGCCGGATTCGCCCCACGGCTGGCGCACCGAGGCGCCCTCAGAGCTGGCGCACGGGGACGGCGAGGTGGCGCCGCACGCGCTCGACGCCGCCGACCTGACGCGCATCCGCCGGGACTTCGTCGCGACGGCGCGGCGCGCGGTGCGCCTCGGGATCGAGGCGGTGGAGCTGCACGGCGCCCACGGCTACCTGCTGCACCAGTTCCTCT